>CAYTXX010000001.1:0-17133 GCA_964442165.1 uncultured Desulfurococcaceae archaeon
AAAGTAAGCTAAATGGACACTAGGGTAAGTCCGTTCCTAAAGAGCTCCCTCAGGTACACGGTAGCGTAGGAACCCCTTCTAAGATCGAACGAGATAACCAGAGTGTCTGTAGACCTCGACTTTACACTTAGGTTCTCGACAGTGAACGTGGTCTCCCTAGAGTACCTAGCCATTAGGGAGGTATCCACACTCCCAACTTTATCGCCTAGATCTTCAGCAATTGCTTCAGCGGAGTACCTAGAGCACCTAGAGGTAGGTAGAGACGGTCTTGGGATTTCCAGTAGTTCACAGTACTTGGAGACTTCCTCAACCCCTCCGACCTCCTCGAAAAGCTTACTAAGCGCTAGATTAAAGAGGTAAGACTGGTAGGCTTCCACGAAGAACTTAAGTAGGGAGCGCGGGGTAGTACGTAGGAAAGCCTTCCCAGGGTCGCCGAGCCTTAGGTAAGCCCTTAAAACCCTTCTCTCCAACTTTAACCCCCTAGGTAACCTCTCAAGAGCACCGTGGTAGTCCCCCTCCTCAAAGAGCTTCCTAGCTAGCTGAGCCTCAGGGGACTCTAAGCTTGATGGTCTGCCGAGGAGTAGATTTAGAGCGCTACCGTAGTCCCCTAGAACTAGGGCCCTACCTATGAGGTGGTTTACAGGGCGGGCGTAGCCGAATCTCTGGTACCCGAAGTAGTTTAAGTAGAGAAGCCCTCCAGACTTTTCAATACTTGCGGAAACCTCCTCCACATCCCTACTAACTACCTCTACTACAACCTCGAAGAGGTTACCAGCTAGCTGATGTTTGCTAGCCCTGAACCTGGGACCTACCTCACCTAAGGGGAATACCTCAGCAGCTCCACCAAGGAGGTAGCGTGGGATTGTAGTAGGGGTAGTGCACTCCAATACGATGAACTGGCACGAGTACGCTCCGGCGTCCTTAAGCCCCCAGAAGGAGGACCTAAACCCTAGGCTAAGCAGCACCTCCACAACGTCAAACGTACTCACACCCCTCTTACAAACTACAGCGAGAACCCTACTACCGCGGGAGCATTCGCTCGCTTGAACCCCTAGACCTTCCGGAGGCTTGGCTGCACCTAGGCCGTAGACCTTCTCAAAGACCTTAAAGGTCTCCGGAGATAGTGCAGCCCTAGCAGAGGTCCCGAGGAATACCTCAGGCCTAGAGTAGTAGAGCATCCCTACAGCTAGGTCTAGAGGATTCTGAGACCTGGTAGGCATATCCTCAGTAGCTGAGATCTCGTAGTTATAAGCTTTAACGGGGGAGCTCTTCGAAGGACTTTAGACGTTGCTAACATAACCTTACCTGGTAAGCCCTAGGAGAAACTGCGTGTACGGTATGAATACTACTAGAATTAGCTACCCTACTAGCACTAAGACCATCCTAACCTTAGCCGTCTCGTAGCCCTTAAGTTAGCTGCAGGAGTACGTTGTGGCATTAGGTGGGGTGTTAGCGGGGAACATGAAGGCGTAGCACGAGACCTCTCCCGCAATTATACCTATATACCTGTCGAGACCTGGCGCTTGAGCTAATACCTATGGCGACCTGCACTAGAGCTGAGGATGTCGCGGTTACGCTACAGTACACCGTTACAGCAAACCCGCGGGGAGGGCTATGGAGATGTCTGCTACGAGAGGTAAAGCCTCCCCAAGCTGAGTAGCTATACCTCTAGCTGTATAAATCGACAAGCCCCTCCAAGAGCTAAGCCTCCGGCTACTAGGAATATAGCCCCTAACCAGCCCTCTTAGACACATCGTCCCACGTCGGCTTACCTAGCCAAGGGAATAGGTAGAGGGTTATTACAATTAGAGAAGCTACGTAGGTTCACATCAGGACTGGGGTAAATCGAGTCTAGGAGCCATAGTACAACAGCCACCTCGAAGAGGATCAAAGTTCTCCTCCAGATACTCAGCTAACGTTGAGGAGAAGAGTGTGTAGTGGGCCCGCGGGGATTCGAACCCCGGACCTCCGCCGCGTCAGGGCGGCGTCCTAGCCAGCTAGACGACGGGCCCCCGCTAGTGACTCAACCTGGTATAATAAATCTTAAGGAGGGGTACCATCTCGGTAGCTTAATTCTTCGACCACGTACCGACCACCTGCTACGTACGTATCGTTATTACCCTGATCAGCCACATGCTTCTTGGGTGTACGCCGTGGCTTCGGAGAAGCAGGAGGAGAGGGTTCGGAGTGAGGTCTACGAACTACGCGAGGTCTTTAAGGCTATATCGGAGTTCCTCAAGGACATTAGAGAACCCTTGGAGTACCTGATGAACACCTTCCTAGGTAGTATGGACGGGGGTAAGCTCGCTAAGGACTTAGCTGCGTTCTATAAGGCTCTAGTGGAGAGCGGTATGGACGAGCAGACAGCTAAGCAGTGGACCGAGAGGTACTTCAATGAGAGGTTAAAGTTGATGCCGAACCTAAGTGAGCTACTGAGTAGGTTCTTCATGGAGAGGCGAGGACCAGGACTTAGGGAGCTGGTAGAGGAGAGAGAAAGGGAAGAGGAGTAGTACCAGGGAAGGGCTTTACCCACAGCTACCCTGGGACCCCTGTGTGTCAGCTACGGAAGAGCTACAGAGGGTGGAGAGGCTACTTGAGAGGGTTTTACAGAAGCTCGAGAGCCTAGAGGAGCTTCTTTCCAAGCTAGTTAAGGACCCCACCTACACGGTAGCTCTAGAGCTCACTACAGCCCTATCCCTACCGGCTTACGAGGCTATTAAAGCGGCCGAGAAGGTCGTCTCCGCGTTGCGGGGAGGGCGCAGCACGGACCCTATAGAGAGAGCTATACTCGAGGTCCTCGTAGCTCAAGGGGATGACATTAGCATATCCGAGCTCACCAGGAGGGTTAGAGCCCTTCGAGGGACTGCGTCTAGGAGGATAGTATCAGCTAGGCTTAAGAGCATGGAGTCCCGGGGGCTGGTGGAGTTAAGGAGGGTAGGTAATGCGGTTAGGGTATACCTTAAGAAGGGTGGCTAGGTTTATAGCAATACTGCACTACATAGTTACGATAGGCTTCTCGTTGCTAGACCTAGGCCTATATGCGACCACACTCTACGTGTGCAGGGCTCTCTATCCGGCTGTTTTCAGGTTCCACCTGGTAGCCCGGGGAGTCCCAAGGGACCTTAGAAAGAGTCTAGCACTTAGGTATAGAGAGTACCTAGGTAGCAACCTTAGCTTAACGAGGGTCCTCAAGTACCTAAGTAGAACCTCACAGATGTAGGTACTACCCCCGCTCCACAGTAGTCACGTACTCGCCCTTGGATCCCAGGCCTCCTACCCTTAGAGCTTGCAAGCTCTTTATGGTCTGCTCTCCTAGGAATGGAGGTCGAAGGTAAAGACCTAGAGGTAGAGGGGTACTCGGGAGAGTAGGCTCGAAGGCTTGAGGTTAGGGCCCTTAAATTAAAGCTCAGCTCTACTACAGCCCTAGGTGTGGGGAGTGGGTAGCGAGGTTGAGCTACGGAGAGCTATCCGGAGGAGGCTACTCGAGAGATCGGTAAACCCGTACCCTCACAGGCCTAAGTATAGCCCCGTGCCGGTAAGGGAGGTAGTCAGGTCCCCGCAGGTTGGTTTGACTGTAGCGATAGCTGGTAGGGTCCTAGGTATAAGGAGGCACGGGGGCCTGATATTCTTCGATATCGTAGACGACGGCGCACGTATCCAGTGCTCAATATCTAGGGGCGAGGTTGGTGAAGAGCTGTTCAGCTTCTTCGAGAACTACATCGACCTAGGTGACATAGTCAACGTCTACGGGACCCTCTACTACACTAAGAAGGGGGAGCTTACAGTAGCTACTAGGGATGTACAGCTACTAGCCAAGGCTTTGAGAAGCCCCCCAGTTAAGTGGGGTCACAGGATACTCGACCCTGAGGTTAGGTATAGGAAGAGGTACCTAGATGTAATGACCAACCCTCGCGCTAGGAGGGTCCTCGAGGTAAGGTTCAAAACCATCGAGGAGATAAGGAAGTTCATGTGGGGGAAGGGGTTCATAGAGGTCGAAACACCGATCCTCCAGCCTATCTACGGAGGGGCTGCGGCTAGGCCGTTTAAGACCTACGTCTGGGCTTTAGATGCCGAATGGTACCTTAGGATAAGCCTAGAGCTCTACTTGAAGAGGTTCATAGTAGCCGGCTTCAATAAGGTCTTCGAGATAGGTAAGAACTTCAGGAACGAGGATATAGACGTTGAGCACAACCCAGAGTTCACGATGATGGAGTCCTACGAGGCCTACGCGGACTACAACGACGTAATGAGGCTGGCTGAGGAGCTAATTAGCACCGTAGCGGGGAGGGTCCTAGGTACTACGGCAGTTGAGTACCCACTAGGTACGGAGCTGGTGAAGATAAACCTCTCCCCACCCTTTAAGAGGCTTACCATGGCTGAAGCCTTCCGGGAGTTTGCAGGTATAGACATAGAGGTAATACCCGACGATAAAGTTAAGGAGCTACTTGCTAGGTACTCCATAAGCCTAGCCGGAGGCTACGATAGGGGTAGAGCTGTAGTTAAGCTCTTCGATAGACTAGTCGGTAGGGAGTTCCTTCTACAGCCTACATTCATCATGGACTTCCCCAGGTCCTCATCCCCCCTAGCTAAGCCCCACAGGTCTAAGGTAGGCTACTCTGAGAGGTTCGAGCTATATATAGCTGGTATGGAGCTAGCTAACGCGTATACCGAGCTCAACGACCCGGAGCTTCAGGCTGAGTACTTTGAGGAGGAGGAAACACGTAGAGCTCTAGGAGACCTTGAAGCCCACCCCTTCGACTGGGACTTTGTTGAAGCCCTTGAGTACGGTATGCCACCAACTGGTGGACTGGGCCTAGGTATAGACAGGCTAGTTATGGTACTTACAGGCTCGACCTCCATAAAGGACGTAATACCGTTCCCGATGATTAAACCTAGGGAGTTTCAGGGTGGAGGCGATGAGCAAAAATCTTCTTAGTAGTTGAGTTTAAACCCAGGTAATTAGACCTACGTTATCGAGCTCTGTAAGTACCATAGCTATGATCTGCTTAAGTTCAGACTCCTCAAGTAGCTGTTCACCGCTTTCTTGGAGGTCCTCCTCAACCTTCTTAAGTATGTCGTTTACAGATCTAATGCCGTCGCAGAGGTTCCATATATAGTAGGCTGCTGGAGCGAGCGCGAATACTCTACTTTCATCTAAGCTAACCAAGTACTCGTCACCACTTATCCCCAGCTCCGAACCTTGCTTAAGGGGTTTCCTCTCAGCTAAGCTCGCGTATACCGCTAGGTAGTCTGGTCTCGGCAGGCTCTCCTCACTCAAAGTCCTCACCACTCCTCCTAAACCCTCCTCTCCTCTGGAAGCCCCTCGGCCTTGGTCTCCTAGGTACCTGCCCCTCGGCCTTAGGCTCCTCCTCGGGTATCTCATCGGCTGTCGGTACCTGACCCATATCCTCAACTACCTTTACGTTCTCGGGACCTCCTACGTTTAGCTGCAGCTTACCCCTGAATACGGTAGTCCAAGCACCGGAGACCTCGACTACATCTCCTTGGCTTAGGGTTTTTATGGACTTACCCCACATAACTAGCTTAACCCTACCGCTATCGTCTCCAACGATAGCTTCTCTAATGGTTCTCTCACCGGCTTTCGTGGTTATCCTCTTAACCTCGCCTGGGTCTATTACTCTTACGAGAACGGAGACTCTCTCCATTCCCGGTTTTAGGTCCATTACCTTTATCTTACCCTCCGACATACGTTCCAACTCTTTCCGTTTTGACGTACTCTACTGTTTCCAGGATTTATAAGCTTATACGGAACCCGGGAGAGCTATGCTTCTAAGTGGTCAGTGACCCGAAACCTCGCTCACCCCTCACCCAATCTAGCCCTCCTCATCCCGCTGAGCTAGAGGTTACCTAGCTTATATCTCCGTGAAATGAAGAACTCGAAGGGAGGCTTTTACTCCTAAAGCTGAGGTTAAAGCTCTATAACCCACCTCCTCCTAGTGCTATCGAAGTAAGCTAGTCCCGAACCTGATAGGGCTTTCAATAGTCTTAGCTCGCCTTTCTCTAACTCTCTACCTAGAAAGTCCTCGGAGCTTGACGAAAGCTTAGCTACCTTATCCTTAAACCGGGCAAAGAAATCTGGGTCTACAGCGACTCTCTCTTTTGCCAGCTCTATTACTACAGCACCGCCTCTCCTCAACCTTTCGAAGAACGCGTCTCTATTCTTTATCTTACCAGCTATGTCGGACTCGAACATGACTCCCTGCTCTTTAAGTATATCCAGAGCGGACCTCCTAAGCTCCTTCTTTTCAACCCGCTTAGGCTGCTGTGATATACTGCGGAGTTGCTCCTCCAGGTTCTGAAGCCTAGAGGAGAGATCCTCAAGTATCTCTACTACTTGGGAGACCCTCCTACTAAGCTCATCTATCTTCCCGGTATAGGCGTTTAGAACATCCAGGAGGGTCCTCAGGAGCTTCTCATCAGCTTTCAGCTCAGCTCTTGGAGTTTTACCGGAGAGAAAGTCGTTTACAATCCTAAGTAGGACGTCCTCTACAGGCTCGTCGGGGAACATCCTACTAAGGGACTCTAGCTGCTCAGAGCTTAGGTTCAGAGCTATCTTTGGCATACTTATCTGTTTACGTTTTGTTTGATAGCTAAAATACTTGCTTAAGGGGTTCAGCTCTTATATGTGTTTTCATAGCCTCATCCTTGTTCTCCCTCATTGCTTCTTGGGTGTGCATATGCTTGGGGACGTTCAGGGAGACTCCAGGCTCCTCACATCTTGGGTGGAATGCGAACTTCTTGTAAAGGTTTATTGTTGCTACCACGTCCCTGTCTCCTATGTGGTTGCATTTGCTACACTTTAGCGTTCTATACCCGTCTTCAACTAGTTTACTACTGCACTTAGGGCACTTTGATGAGGTTTCTTTGGGATTGACCTTGACTATTTTAATCCTCTCTTTTGCTTCGTACTCTATGCAGAACTGTGCCCTGTAGTAGAACCATAGTGTGAGCTTCTTGTTGAATTCCCTGCCCTTCTTAGCGTTATCCCTCAGCTTGTTTAAGTCCTCTAAGACTATAATGGAGTAGTGCTTTAGTGCCAGCTCAGCGATTAGGTCACTGATTTTGTGAGCATAGTCCCACAAGATATTCCTAATCTTCTCACCGTGCTTCTTGATAGCCCTCCTAACGCCCTTGATGAACCTCCAAGACCTCGGATACCTCCTCTAAATCCTCTCAACCCAGATTCTGTGAGTCAGTATATTCCTCAGCGGTATCCTAAATCCCTTCAATATAATTAATCTACCATTGAATGTGAAGACAGCTAGCGTCAGGTTGTCAAAGTTCAGGTCGATAGCCATAATATTCTTTGGCTTCACAGACTTGACAGTCTTCTTAAAGTACACTGAGATCCAGAAGCTTTCGCCATAGTATTTAACCACCAGCTCGTAGTTGCTCTAATTTCTGAACTTCTCAACTCGCTCTCTAGATGCAATTATGCAATTAACTTCAGCTTGACTTCATGGTTGTTGTGGAGCTTCAGCGTTAGAGCCACGTCGTCTAGGTCAAGTTTGCAATCATACTTGTCTACCCTCGCTGTCAGCTTTCTGAGTACCGGCTTCTTGCCACCATTAGCTTTAGCGAACATCACTACACTTAGAGCGCATGTGTAGATTTGCTTGACGTGGTGTGTTCTAAAACCTAATCTCCTCAGCTTTTCGTAGAACATTTCGTGTAGCTTCTTGGAGAACTTTGCGTTTGGATTTCAGAGCCCGTTCACAACCATCTGAACAGCATCACGATAGAGCTCTGCCTACATGCCTTGGTGAGTGAGAGTGTTGGGGGCCGGCTCTTTAAGCTAATTTCAGGGAGCTACCGATCGCCTATAGGGTACGGAGGTTGGAGGCCTTCGCGGATTACTTGGAGAAGCTAGGGTTTCTAAGGAGTAGGTTAGTAAAGTGGTTTAGAGAATTCGGTAGGAAGTTCCCTTGGAGAGGTGAGGTCGGCTGGTACGGCGTTCTACTAGCGGAGTTCTTACTTGTTAGAACTAGGTCTGAGGTTGCTGAAAGGGCTTTTCACGAGCTCATATCCCGATTTCCAACACCAGAGGCTTTATGTTCAGCGGGAGTAGCTCCTGTAAGAGAGGTCTTCAAGAGGATAGGGCTCCCCTCTAGAGCTGAGAGGCTAGTAGCTACCGTATGTAAAGCGCTTAGGGAGCATGGTGGTGCACTACCCTGTGACTACCGTGAGTTAATGAAGCTTCCGGGAGTTGGGGACTACATAGCAAGAGTAATACTCTCCAGAGTGTGTGGTAAGCACGTAGCGTTTGTTGATGGCAATGTCCTAAGGGTTATCTCTAGGTTTCTAGGGATTAGGTTGGGACTGGCTGAAGTAGCTGAGCTCCTGGAGAGGTCCATTCCCGAGGGGGAGCTACTTGACGTGAACGTAGCCCTACTTGACCTAGGGGCACTTGTATGCAAGCCTCGAAAAACTCTCTGCCCGCTTTGCCCTCTCTCACTTAGATGCTCCGCTAGCTTGAGGGCGGAGAACCTTCAAAGTGAGGCGAAGAGCTTCTAAAGATCCTACGTTTAGGTGC
Source organism: uncultured Desulfurococcaceae archaeon (assembly GCA_964442165.1). Classification (GTDB taxonomy): domain Archaea; phylum Thermoproteota; class Thermoprotei_A; order Sulfolobales; family NBVN01; genus DRZP01. Next base: position 8,555 of record CAYTXX010000001.1, read on the forward strand.
ACTAAGAGTTTCTCTTCAACTAGAGGTCACCGCGTTTTTAACCGGAGATGAGCTCACTACCCGGTAAGTTAGTATGCTGTGGAAGGTGCTCTCATACCCTAGGTTTAGGTTGACCACACTACCTACACCGATGGAGAGAGCTCAGAGGTTAGGTAGTGAGCTAGGGGTGAACCTCTACATAAAGCGCGATGACGTTATGGAGCTCTGCTTTGGTGGTAACAAAGTTAGAAAGTTAGAGTTCATAGTTGCAGACGCCCTTAGTAAGGGTGCCGATGTGCTGATCACGCGTGGCGCTACGCACTCAAACCACGTAAGGCTAACAGCAGCTGCCGCTAGGAGAGCAGGGCTCGAGGTCTACGCCGTTGTAACTCCTCCCGGTAGCCTAGCTCTGCAGGGAAACATACTGCTCGACAGGCTCCTAGGAGCTAAGCTAGTACCAGTTGAGAAAGTCGAGGAGGCTGACGAAGTTATGCTTAGGCTTTCTGAGAAGCTGAGGGCTGAGGGTAGAAGACCATACGTGATTCCGGCTGGTGGAGCCTCAGAGCTCGGCGTTCTAGGCTACACTCTCGCAGCCTTGGAGGTACTCCAACAGTCCCTAGACCTAGGCTTTAAGCCTGATTACGTAGTGCACGCTACCGGTACCGGCGCTACCCAGGCTGGCTTAGTCCTAGGGCTTAAGCTTCTCGGGGCTTCGCACGTTAAGGTGGTGGGCATCTCAAACGGGAGGAGTAGAGGTGAGATGCTCAGTAGATTGGTTAGGTTAGTCAACTCTACTTCCGAACTACTCGGACTTGAAGTAAGAGCTTCCGAAGATGATTTCACCGTATATGACGAGTACTCCTTCGGGGGCTACGGAGTGATAACTAAGGAGGTAGTCAAGACTATCAAGTACGTAGCCGAGGTGGAGGGGGTACTGCTTGACCCCGTTTACACCGCCAAAGCGTTTTACGGTCTCTCGGACCTGGTGCACAGAGGGGTTATACCGAGAGGTAGTAACGTAGTGTTCATACACACAGGTGGTACTCCAATAAACTTCCAGTACGCGGCTGAGTTAGGTCGCTACCTCTAGGAGAGTAGGGCTCAGGTCGGGTCCGGCCATAGACGCTTTTAAGAGTTCGTAGAAGGTAGAGTGGGGTTAGGGATGAGCGGTCCTGAGATCAGTAAGGAGAAGATTAACGAAATGAAACTCAACCAGGTTATAGCCCTCCTAAACAGGCTAATAGTTGACTCGGGCGTTCCGAGGAATATCAGGAGAACGGCTTTTGAAGCTCTTAAGATGCTTAACGATAAATCCCTTTCACCGGGGGTTAGAGCTGCCAACGCTGTTAGCATACTCGATGAGATAAGCCAAGACCCTAACATGCCCTCATACGCTAGGACTACGATATGGAACATAATAGCGCTACTCTCAAGTATTAAGGACTAGGAGGGTAGCGGGTCCTGTCGCCGAAGGCTAGAGTTAGAGTTAGGGGTATCTACGCTACCGCTCTCTCCAAGATCCTGAAGGACGAAGGCTTTACCCTAGTGGATGTGAGTGACGTCCTAGTAGAGAGGCTAGGAGTCCCACCTAACAGGGGGCTACCAGCTGACGTAACCGTAAAGACCGATAACGAGGATACCTCTAAGGTACTCATTATAGGGCATCCCGAGCATACCGACGCCGTAGCTAACACTATATACGAGCATGTCCCGGCTACTATAATGGTTGCACCATTCTTCGGGCTCTACGCTACGTTCATAGTCCGCGTAAGAGGGCTTAAGGAGGGTAGGTGTTATGCGGACACCCCCTACGGTACAGCTGAGCTAACGGAGTTTAGGGAGTGTAGGGAGGGAGCGCTAATACCTGCCTCGGTCATAAAAGTCCCGACACGGCCTAGGAGCCACGCGGTACTGGTTCCAGGAGCTAGGGCTGTCGGAGATTACGCAGTAGTCTGGAGGGGCGCTAAGGTACTCTTCAGCCCTCACATACGGAATAAGGATAGGATCTCTGAGTTACTCAACCTGTCGATGCATTACGTTAGGCGTGGGGTAAGTATTAAGTGGAGGAGTAATGCTGACGAAGCACCTTTCAATGAGGTAGCTTCCGAACTACCGAGGCTGGTAGAGCAGCTTGAGAGCATAGAGAGTAGGATCCGAGGAGCGGATAACGTAGCTGTAGTATCCAGTGGGGAGAGGATGGTGTTCATATACCTAACTTACGATGCCAAGACCTACTTAGACCGGGTAAGGAGGGAGATTACACCTACCGCAGAGTACCACCACATAATTAAATCTGCTAAGGGTCTTTACAGAGATATAGCTGAGATGCTAGACGAGGTCTCAGCGGACGTAGCTGAAGAGAGAATGAGGGAGATAGTTAGGAAGTTCCTCTCCCGCATCATGAAGGAAGTTGGTGAGATTACCATAGGGCATAGAAAGATGGATGGTAGCTATGTAAAGCTTGGGGTAGCTAAGGTTATTAGCGTAAACTACAGGAACTCTCTAGAGCTAGAGCTAGTTAGAAAGATAAAGACTCCAGGGGTTTACGACGGACTACGCGTTAGGAAGGAGCCTGGAGATCTAGCTAAGACCTTAATTACCGAGGGAAGACCGTTCATAGCGCACCTCTACTACACCTCAAGTGGGGACCTCAAGGGGGTATACATAAACTTCAGTACTAAACCTGAGGCAATACTGCCGGATACCGTAGAGTACGTAGACCTAGCAATAGACTTAGTAAGAGTAGCTGGAGAGAGCTGTGAGCTAGTAGATCAGGATGAGCTAAGGTCCTACACCACGAGCGATTTCATAAAGCTTAGCCAAGAGGTCGTTGAGTACCTAGCTAGCGGGGTCGGCCTAGCTATAGATAGCTACTGCACCTCCGGGTAGCACCTCCTTAAGTCCACTCCTAGCTCTCTTTTAACGATCTCGAAGGCTGTTCTCACTACTGTAGGTAGGTCCTGTGAGGAGTCCACCAGGACCATCTTACCCTTAGAAACTAGGTCTAGGTAGATCTCCCGTGCTCTTCTCAATCTCCCGACGTTCTCGAAGTACCTTAGCCTATAACTCCCAGCATTTACCTTCCTCTTCAAACCTAGCTCGGGATCTACGTCTAGGTATATACATAGGTCAGGCTCTGGAAGGTACTTATGTAGTGATTCCAACCACCCTATGTCTACCCCTAGGGACCCCTGGTAAGCTAGGGTGGAGTAAATGTACCTATCGAGAATTACGATAGCCCCCGTGCTGAGCTCCGGTCTTATCAACCCAGCATAGTGGGAGTACCTATCGGCAACCATTAGAAGAGCCTCTACCTCGGGGGTTAGCTTAAGAGATCCTAGCTCGAAGATCTCCCTTATAGCGTTGCTGTAGGGTTCGTAGGTATACACAGCTCTAAACCCGCAGTTCAGAAGAGCCTTATGGAGAGCTTTTGCTAGGGATGTCTTACCGGCTCCGTCCAACCCCTCTATAGCTATTAGAATGCCTCTAAACCTTAGAAATTCACCTTCAATACAAGCTACCCTAGCACCGCCCCTGTAGAGGTCCAGTAACCTACTTAGGTCGTCAACCTTATAGAGGGGTATGTCAGCCAAAACAGCGGAGGCTACGGTACTGGCGTCAATTACCTCGGCTACTAGGACTTTCGGGGCCTTACCTCGCTTTACCATAGAGTAAATTACGTAGGGACCTACGGTACTCCCGGTAAAGCCCTTAATAACTACGATCTTACTGGCTACCGAACCTACACCCCTTAGGTATCCCTCCTCAGGATCCAGGTCACCTAACGGGGAGATCAGGGTGTCTGTGGCTACGACCTCCCCGCATATGGTCTTCGAAACGCTACCCCTAAACACCGGGGTGATACGTACCTCAACCACGTCCCACCACCTTACGTAGTAGTTCATCACGCCTCATTAGGTAAGCCTTAACCCCAGCTAGCTTAGGGAGGTAGGTAAGAGCTTTTGCTGAATCCGTTATAACGCAATCCACTCCTAGGGAATTAAGCCTTGTTGTTACAGCACATCCTCCAGCGATTACCTTAACGCCACGCCTAAGCTCTTCTGTCTGGGATACGAGATCACCTACAGTTATCCAAAGCTCACCTTTCTCGACCTTATCCACCTTGGAGACTACTTGCTCTAGCTCCTTGAGTGAGAGATGTGGACACCCGATTAGGTAGAGGGGGTTTTCGCAGCTATCTGCATCTCTGTAGAATTCCTTAAGCTCCGACCTACCTATACACACCCTCTCAGCCCCAGCTATGTTTACCCTACTAAAGCCCGGGGTAACGCCCTCTAGAATTACTACGTGTGCCGGCGACGGAACGGCGTAGGCTGCTAGGAACTCCTTTATGTAGGGCTCCGGTAAGTCTGCTGTCCCTCTAACTAGGGCTATACCAGTAGGTGAAACTTTACCAGCTAGGAGACCGTAGACCCCAGCTTCTGAGGGGTCCTTAGGCTTCTCCAGATTTACTACGTGCCTCACCTCCTCGGGAAGGCCCTTATGCGCCTCACCTAAGTAGGTTCTACCGGCTATCCCAGCTAGTAGGGATAGAACTCCAGGCTCTCTATTAGTCATAGCACCTAAAACGCTGTTAGCGTAGAGTACGGCACTGCTCTCAGCCCAAGCTAAGTGCTCACCAGGTTTCGGGGTTCTCACATAGTAGGGGGTACAGGTAAAGGACTTAGAACCCATGGCTCTTAAGGCGGATACTATGCGTAGCTGCTTCTTAAGGACCTCAGGTGCTGGAGACCTACCGGAGTAGTCTACTAGAGCAGCGTAGGGGTTTGTTGTTGTAAAGACGGAGAAGCGGGCCCCTAACTTAGCTAAATCCTCGACGAACTCAAGTCCGGCGTCGCCTATGTTAAAGTAGGAGATACCGGAAACGTGAGCGTGGGATATTTCAATAAGTCTTCCAGCTCCTAAGGACTCCCCAACCTTAACTAGGACCTTTATCGCTTTCGCTAGAGCCTCCCCATACTCCCCTAAAAGCATTCTCTCCTCTTCCCTCGTTAAGTACACAGCGCTACCACCTAGTCTACCGCCCTCGGTCTTAGGAAGAGATCTCTTAACCTTACCGGGAAGGTCGCGTCTATACCAACCTTATCTGTTAGACCGTCATCGGAGCTGGGGTCCAGTGTAGAGCCTCTAGCGTGGTGTACCACCACCAAGCCCCTAGAAGCCTGGAAGCGCGTAGCTACAGCCCACTCAACTTCCTCCGGCTTATCCGGGTCTATATCGTCGTCTACTACAACTACGTGCTTCAAGCTTGGGTGGGCTGCGAAGGCAGCCATGATAGCGGTCTTACCGTCTCCATCGGTTTCCTTGCATATGGATATTACCGCGTGTAGCCACATACCACTAGCTGGGGTTAGCCTTACCTTCCTCACGCAGGGTAAGGCCTTCCTTACGGAGTCCCATATAGCGGCCTCGCGGGGAAGGCCCATGAGGATCATGTGCTCCCAACCTCCTGGGAGTATTACGTGGAAGTATTCTCGGTTCTTGGATACGTATATGGAGTCTACCTTAACAACCGGTTGCTGGCGGGTCCTATCGTAGAGCGATAGGATGTCCACGAAGGGGCCCTCACTAACGGTCTCACCGGTTATCCTGCCTTCTATAACGACGGAGGAGTAGGCTGGAACAGGTAGCCCGTACTTCGGTGTATACGCGAGCTCGAGGTCCTCCCCGCTTAAGGCCTTAACCAGCTCGAACTCGAAAACCCCGTAGGGTGGTGACAGGGAAGACGCTAGCTCAATTACCGGGTGGGCTCCGATAACTATAGCTATCGGGGTTTCACGACCGTGTCTTCTATTAAGCTCGTATATCCTATTAAGGTGTCTTGGAACTAGCCTTATCGCGAAAGCGTCTCCACCCAGAACCATCAATCTATGTATAGAGGCGTTGTAGGACTCTAAGTCGGGAGTTCTAGCTACGACTATTGAGGAGTCTATGTAAAGTCCACCGTCTCCTTCATAGAACTTTATTGCCGGTAAGCTCCTCACATCACCATCGTACTTTCCGTACAGATCGCTGAAGCTAGCTACGCGGAAGCTCGAGCTTCTCTGAGTGAACGACTTGATAAGCTTCTCGTAGGCTTCCTCATCCCTGCTTGCACCTAGTACGCGGTAGAGCTTCTCCCTACTATTAATGACTCCGCTTACAGCGTAGAGAGGTGATGTCTTAGTTCTGAATATGAGAGTTCTACCTCTTCTATCTGCTTCCTTCAAGTACTTAGTTGGCTCTAGAACAGGGTCTAGATCTCTGTCTAGAAAGTCTACGTAGCCTAGCTCCATTTGGTACTCAACTAGCTTCCTTATTGAGAGCATCTTACTCTCCCCCCCACCTCCTCTAGAGACTCGCTTAGCTTTACCTTACCGAGTATTAAACCGCAGACCTCTCCCTCCCACGGGGTTTGCACAGCTATATCACCAGTACTAAAGTCTACATTAACTAGAGTCCCCACACCGACATCCCTCATCCTGCAGTCTAGGATCCCCACTAGAAGACCTCTTAAGCACTCCACACTTAGTACCTGAACCCCCGCACCTACAGCAGCATTCCTCAGTGAGGAGGAGTCCCCGCGCTCAACGAGGTAGTACGTATCTAGAACCTTAGATACGTATAGTAGGTTGCCGAGGATTTCGCTAGGTAGGTTAAGCTGCTTCCTAATCTCATCTAAGCTAAGCTTACGACCTACTAGTGCTCCTAAGCTTAGTACTGATAGGTTAGAGAGCTTCAAGGTCCTTACCCTCCCTCGGCCGATGTACTTGCGGTAGGCTTGAACCCTCAACTCCCTCCTCTCCTCCCTACTCCTTTCCCGCGGAGCTGGGGGTCTCGGTGCGTGTAATATCTTACAGAGGTTGCCGTAGGACCTAGAGAACACCTCGTAGAGATCCTCAGATAGGGTAACGATGTGTGTGGGTTTTATCCACCTAGCTAATGCTAGCTTATGCTCTATACCGCTAAGGCTGCCTACCCAGCCATCAGTGTTAACGACTACAACGCTAAAGCCCCTTGCGACTGCCTCGTCAACTAGGTCCTTAACGGCTACGATACTTTCAGTAAAGCAGTGCTGAGGGGATGTACACCCAACGAACCTGAAAGACAGGGGCTCGAGCTCCCTTAGCCATAGGATCGGCTTACTAACCTCAGCTAGAGCAACGGTTGCTGGTACTAGGAGATCTTCCTGCCCTACATCACCCTCAACAACGGAGACCCTAAGCCCGAGCTCCCTCGCGTAGTTCGCTAGAAAAGCTACCATGGTAGTCTTACCTGACTCCGGAGGTCCTACTACTAGGACCCTGCAGGGGGAGTTACAGCAGCTAGGTATTAGCTGCTCAGCTATGCTAAGCCAGGCATCTACTACCTCCTCGGAGGGGCTCGCCTCCTCTACCTTAGCCCCCCCACCTAGAAGCACCCTTAGTCTAGTAGGCTCTAGAGCCTTAGCACTGTAAGACCTAAGCCTATGCACAACAAAGGAACTTCCAGCCGTGTACCTAGAGCCTACGGCAAGTAGCCTCCCGCTCACTACCTCCACTCTAGCAGGTCCAACTACCCTAATGACCTTACCGGCTGGTAGCTCTAGCTCTAGAGCAGCGCTCAAGGGTCTCCCAGAAGCGGTTACTCTAAAGCTTAAACATCTAAATGCACATCTTTCTAGGGGCTTCCGCGGAGTTAAGTGAGGTATGCAAGGAGCTGAAGAAGCTACGTAAGCTTGCTACAAGAGTGAGGGCTGTTAAGTTCTTGGGGCAGCACTTCATGGTTAGCTGCAGCCTGGGTGAGGAGGTAGCTAACTCTCTGAGTAAGCTCTGCCCAGGTAAGTGCCGCGGTGTTTTCGAGCTAGGCTCAGGTTTAGGTTCTCTTACGCTATACCTTCGTTACATCTCAGACTACGTAGTAGCATCAGAAATAGATCCAAGGTTCCTGGGCGCGCTAAGAAGCACCTTTCAGCAGTCTCTGGTAGATATCATAGCTTGCGATGGTGTACCCCTACTAGGAGCTTTAAGAGAGGGCTTTATCGTGGCTTCAAATACGCCCTACGTTATATCAGCTAGGGTTCTAGCGGCGGTGGTCCGCTCTAAAGCTATAGGTGCAGTTTTAGTACTCCAGAAGGATGTTGCCGAGAAGATCTCCGCCAAACCCGGTAGTAGGAACTACGGTAGGATCTCCGCATTCGTTCAGACGTTCATGGAGGTCACCCTAGGTGGCAGCTATCCACCTAAGGTCTTTATCCCGAGACCTAAGGTCTGGTCCTCCGTAGTAGTACTTAGGAGGTTAAGAGAGTGGGTAGATAGCTACAGGGGTTACGAAGACTTCCTTAAGTGCCTCTTCAGTCAAAGGAGAAGGGTTGTAGGTAAGAGGTTAAGGGACTGCCTAGGAGTAAAGCTAGACGTACTCTCTAGGGAACTGAGTGAGGACTTCTTAAGGAGAAGGGTTTTCGAGGTTGACCCAAAGACCCTACTAGAGCTCTACCTTAAACTCCACGGTGGGAGCTATTCGAAAACTCAGGATGACTCCTCCCACCTTGAAGTGTAGTAGTTCTTGAGCACTTACCGCTCCCCGCTCCTACTTGGAGTCACGCTCACCATCTGCAGGTC
>CAYTXX010000001.1:17233-36059 GCA_964442165.1 uncultured Desulfurococcaceae archaeon
GGTACTATCGCAGTACCCATAGGTACTAGGTTCTTAAAAACTCCATACAGTTCGCACCTCAAAAGGTGATGCTTATAGCTAGCGAAATGGAGCTCGAAGAGATCCCCTGGTTAGGATACCGGCTTCGTACCGAACTACGCGGGTCCTTCTGCTGTAGGGGGATACCTTTATATCATCAAGGCTCGAGGTCTTCAGCCTATTACCACACTTAGGGCAGGTATCACCGATCTTAGCAATAAGTTCCGAGGGTGTTGGCAACCCGTAGGAGTCCTGTCCGACCCTTAGAAATTCGTAGAGAACGTGGCCGCACCTACGGCACTTGTAGACTACTGGCAAGAGCTTCACCACAGCGTTTTTTAGATGTAGTACTAGATAAGTATTCGAATACTAAATACTAGGCTAAGTTCATTAGAAATACACATAATACCCTCTGAGGAGTCCATCGGACCTAAGATACGCAGCAAGCTACAACTAGGAGGTAAAACTATCTCCCTAACGGTCGGGGCGTGCTCTCTTAGGTGAATCCTAGTACTCTGGAAGAGTCTCAGCATGAAAATTTTAAGCTCTGTAGACACTACCTTTACGGAGCCGGGGTGGCCGAGCGGTCTAAGGCGGCGGGCTGCAGTGGTAGTTGCGGTAACCCGCTATTCCCGCGGGTTCGAATCCCGCCCCCGGCTCCATCAAGAGCTTAAGGTTTAGGACTGTAGGGTTGCTAGAGTACCTTAACCTTCCTTAGCTTCTCCAGCTCGGCAATAGCTCTCTCTAACGCCTTAGAGGGGATTAGAGCTATTACCTTAAGGTTAAGCTTTCTTATGGCTTCTACTGCGTGGATCTCTCTACTTATTATTCCAAACCTAAGTACCTTATACAGAGCATCCTCAAGAGAGCTTCTAGCACTGAAGAACGATGCTATAGGTACTACTACGAGTAGGTCAGTACCGCGGCCCCTCGAGTAGCTGGATAGGAGCTCTAGCTCACGGAGCCTCGTACTACTACCTAGGGTGCTTGTAAGAACTACAACTACGGAAACTGAAGCTAGGGAATCTCTTAGCATCTCTATAGCTCTACCCATAGGCTTCGGCTCTACCATGGTGTATGGGCTCATTTTAGGCCACCGAATGCTCGCTAGGAACTCTAGTACGTTACTGAGCTTCGTTATTGACCTTAGCTCCCCGCTACGCTTAACTCCATCTTCAGACACTACTACAACTTCAACGGTATCGCCTCTCTTCAATAGGTAAGTAGCTAGGGCTACTGCTAGCTCCGCACAGTGCTCGAAGAGGCTTTTGGGGCTTCCAACGAACATATGTGGGAGGGCGTCTACGAGTAGTAGGGCCTTAATTGGGGTTTCAACTTCGAATGTCTTAACGAAGAGTTTACCTATTCTAGCAGTAGCTTTCCAGTCTACCGTACGTAACTCATCTCCCGGTTCATAATCTCGGGTACTGTGGTACTCCAAGCCTTGTCCCGGGGTTAGTGTTCTAGCACCTGATGAAGCTCTCATAATGCCGTACCACTTAGTTAGGGGCGCTACAGCTATTTCCGGAGGTATCTTAATCACCAGAGCCTCTCTCACGTAGGTAACCCTCCTAAGTAAGCCTAAGGGGTCGACCGCTACTACCATTAGGGGGCCGACTACGTGTAAGCCTGTGCGCCTAGCTATCGGGATACTTAGTGTAAGCTTACCTGAGCTCTCTGGGAGTGTAACCTTAGCTCGGTAAGTGGGGGCTTCCACAGCTAGCTGAGACGGTAAGTCGAGCATAACCTCAAGCCCGTAGCAAGTTGGTCTACAGCTTAGCTCTAGCTCAACCTTTAACGTAGCCTTTCCACGGTCTAAGTCTACGCTAGTATCGGTAAGGCTGCATGTAGTACTACTGGAGGTAAGGGCTACGTAGCTATAGCATAAAGCTACTACCACTAGGAAGTAGCTGATAACTCCAATAGCTATAAAACCATAGCCCATTAACGCTAGTACTACGAGGAGCAGTAATAGCAGGTAAAGGGTAGTATAAAGCCTACGAGTACCCTCTGTAGGTAGCTTAACTCTCAGTACCAGCACCCAGGGATTTTTCTAGGAGCTCCACCAGCTCTCTCGAGTACTTAACAGCCCTCCTTATGAGGAGTGGAACTAGAGGTGTATACCTCAGTAGCCTACTTCTCAAGACGGTCTCGGACTCCCTTAAGAACTTGGCAAGCTCCCTAGGTCTACCGTAGCCCAGCATTTCAAGGCACCGAATCAGCTCGGATCCCTCAGTAGGGCACCTGGAGATCTCTATAATGTCTAGGATAGCTTTACGTATCTTAGCTAGGTCCCCAGTACCTCTCCATACCGGGGTTACTCTAGCTGTAGTACGTCCCGGAATCGCTAGACCGACCTTAACTGATAGGAAGATTAAGGCTACGAGAACAAGGGTTAGAGCGAGGAACTCCTCCTCTAGACCTGTAGGGCCACCTATGAGGAGGTTTCTTAGGAGGTTAACCAGGTGTAGGACTTCGTTAAGGTAGACCTCTTCAGATACCTTATCGTCCCCCTCCATGAGCATTCTCTCGAAGAGAGCTCTATCGCTTAAGTACTTACCTGACTCAACTAGAGCTACGCACCTACTGCCGCAGTAATTAACGACCTCACGTGCTATCGCAGTAGCTAGGTCAGCGTACGAACCCCCAAGGTTTAAGGCTTGATTGGTTAGCGGACTTCCATCGCTTAAAATCAATACGGCTACACCCTCTCTTACCTCTAGACAACCTACAGCTCTTAACTCCATAGTTGCTCCAGGATAGGTGTAAGACTCCGCATAGCCCAAAGCGACCCCCTCGCAGTTAACCACTTCAGAGGCTTTGTCTAAGCGGATACCGATAGCCCTACTACCTATGTGGAAAGTTGCCCTAGGATGGAAGTTCCCGAGCTCGTCCAAGAGCCTCCTCCCACTTATCCTCGCGCTAACGCCTAGCTCTTCGAGAACCCTGTTAGAGCCTACGTCCTCGTCTGCTACTAGGACCACCCCACCGAAGCTCTTGAGGAGCCTAGCTAAAGCCTTAGCCTCACTGGTTGTGTAGGGTGTTTCGGGGGAGATTACGATCGCAGCAACCCTACGCGTATCTGCAAGCTCTAGGGTGCTCCAGTTAGATACGTAAACAACGTCTAGCCCAAAACCCCTCAGAACCTGCATAAACCGCGAAGTTCCGAACCTTCCGGGATTTATAGGAGATGAACCAGCAGCGTAAGGTACAGGTATGGTAATAAAGCTGTAGAGCGATGTTAGTATAGAAAGCAAAACGTTAATAGCAAAGAGCAGTGCTAGGACTTCTCTTCGCATTTCTCTCTACCTAGTGAAAGGCCCAGTAGTTGTAGCCCACCTGAGAGAGTGGCTAGACCAGCTACAAGGGACACTACGGAAGCAGCTACCATAGCATATACCATCAGAGCTACAGAAAGGACTAGAAGAGCTGTTGATAGTAGCACTAGTACTATCCCCCAAAACCGTAGCTCAGCTCTACTAGCGCTCACAGCCCCCATGCTTGAGTAAGGGATAAGGGTAATATAGGGTCTACGACTAAACCAGACCTAGAATCTTAACTATCTCCTCCAGGTTGGTGAAGAGTTCTTCAACTTCCTTCAAGTTCCTCTCCACGACTTCCGGGTAGAGGACAGCTAGGATGAGGAGTGGAGAGTAGACTAGGATTATCAATAAGAGGGAGAGCAGAGGCCTTCTTCTTAAGCCTTTCAGCGCTAGAACTGCTACGTACGAGTAGATCAGCGATATGAAGATCGCCAATTCTCTTCGAAGAACTCCAAGAGATAGTATGGAGTAGGCTATAGGAACTAAGGAGAGCATTAGTGCGATATCTGCAAGAACCTTAAAGAGGTCTCCACCTTTAAGTTGCACACACCCCATTAGAGCTTCAAGAGCTATAGAGCCTACGGCGTAGGCTGTAGCAGTAGTGTAGAGCAGTAGCAGGATATTGCCTAGAAACGTCCTATAGAGAAAAGTAAACACAGGATTGCCATGTAGCATACCGTAGTAGGAGTTTACGAGTATTAGGGAGGCTATCCCTAAGGAGATTAGTACAGGTATTACTCTGTAGAGCTTAACTAAAGGTTTTCTACTGCTCACACTAGACTACCAAGTTTGAGGGGAACCACGTACTTTAAGCATCTCTTTAACTACCTGTAGAGGACTCCTTTAGGATAACTACTTCACCACCTGCTCTCCTAATCTTCTCCACAGCGCTTTCACTGGCATCGTAAACCCTGACCTTGACCTTAAAGTCTATGCCCCCTCTACCAAGGAGCTTGTTGTAGCCTAGGGTCTGGAGGTCTATGACGTAGGCATCTCCGTCCATCTCTAGCTTACCTTGCTGTCTTAGGTACTCGATTAGCTCTCTCAGCTCACCTACGTTGATCTCCCTATACTCTACCTTTACCCTCTGCGGGTAGGTGAAGCCGCGCTTCCCATACCAATCTGGGAAGTACTTTAGAACCCACGACCACTTATGCTTATGCATTCCGGCAGCACCCTTACCACCTCTACTACCGCTTTTCCTATGCTGACCAACGCTTCCGTAACCGTGGGTTCGTATACCGCGCATATACCTACTCTTCTTCCTCCTCCTAACGACCACCCTCACTCACCTCAGATCATTCGAGCTAAGAGCTCATTTATAGCTTCTCCTCTATATCCTAGCTCTCCACCGGCCCTATAGGGCTTCTTAGTGCTCCCCTTAAAACCTCCCTTAGGTGGGTGCAATCTAAACACCGGCTTAACGTATTCGGAGTATCTATGCCAGAGTATCTTACCTTCGTATAACGTGTCTACCAGTTCATCTAAACTACCAAGCCCGAAGATCCTCCTTATATCATTCTCCGTAATGGGTTTCCCGCCTACGAGCCTCCCCCTCTTCGATATTAGGCTCCTGAGAGTTTCCTTACTAATCTCCCCCCACGTTACCCAGTCCTTTACTACCTCTAGGTTGCCATCCAGAGACGGGGTCTTAGGGTATATGGCTGCGTGGAATGCCCTAACGAGCCTAAGTAACCTCAGGGTGTACTCCACGTCGTACGGTACGTCGGCAGTACCCCGTAACCTAATTATAGCGTAGAGTACCAAACCTAAACACCCCTACGCCAATCGGTGGGGGAGATGAACCTGTAGGTCTTCCTAAGAGCGTCGTAGGTTGCCAGAGCAAAGTTAAGGGAGGTTCTTGTCTCCCCGGAAGTCCAGGACCACACATCATTAATCCCAGCGTACCTGAGGATCACCTTAGCTACGTCTCCAGCGACGAGACCCGTCCCCTTCGGTGCTGGCTTTAGTACTACTCTAATGCTTCCAGCCTTACCTGAGGTAATGAAGGGAATGCTATGCGGGTCCCTACACGAACACTCCCAGCTACCGCAACCCCTCCTTACGGGTACTATGTTCAACTTAGCATCCCTTAAAGCCTTATCTATAGCCTGCCTAAGCTGCCTAGCCTTACCTATACCGATCCCAACGTAGCCGTCGAAATTACCGACTACGACTGCAGCTCTAAAGCGTGAGACCTCACCAGCATCGGTTTGCTTCTGGACTATAGCTATGTTAAGGACCTCGTACTTAAGCCCGGGTAGAAGGTAATCTACTATCTCCGGCTCCTGTATCAGCCAGTTATTGTCGAATACCTCTTTAATACTTACTATCTTACCCTCCTTAACTAACTTACCGAGCTTAGTTCTCGGAATCCACGACTCTAAGCTAGGTGCGGACTCAGCCACTGCCACCACCTGTAAAGGTAAAGGATCTTAGTATAGCCTCTTTAACCTCCTCGAAGTGCTTTGGTATTTCCCTAGGGTCTAACCCCCTATTGAGGTACTCAGAGAAGAGTCTGTTAAACTTCTCGATACTCTCTTCGTAGAGCTTCTCAGCATGGGAGCTGATGTGCTCCCCCCTTACTCTCTCATCAGGTGGCAATACCTCCTCAGAAGCTGGGACCTCAACACCGGCATCTCTAAGTCCCTTAATAGCAGCGAAAACCCTGCACCCCTTCACTGGCCTATGGAGACCTATATCTGGGATTAGCTTATTTATACCCATCTTAACGGCCTTTAGTCCAGCTATTAGACCGGTTAGGTACGCTGCTGAGGTATTGTTTAGATCTCCTTTCCAGCCGAACTTAGTTAAGATACTGCTATGTACAGCTATCCTAGTTATATCTCCCTTAGGTGCGAACTCCACTACCTGAACGATTACGTACTTATTAGTCTTTCTGATGACCGCTCTAAGCTTCTGCCCAGACCTTATCATCCTGTACCTCTTGTAGTAGTTAGTCTTACCTTCCCTCCTCCTTTTTAGTGGTACCTTGTAGTTAGGTCCTCTGGCCAGCTTACATCACCTGGATACCTCTTTCCACTAGGTGTCTCTTTAGATCTGCTAAGCTCTTAAATGCCCCTCCCTTGGATAGCGTGTACAGCTTCCTGTAGGTTGCGGTATCTATTGTACCGCTATCCCTGAGCCACTTAAGGAAACTCCTCAGCTTCCGGATCGTGCTTACCCACTTCCTATGCGGGTCTTCCCTAGCTCCCTTAGCTCCCTTTCTCTTCCCAGGACCTCTTCTATGCCCCTTCTTCCTCTTTTCGTGCCTCTCCTTCCACCTCCCTCGGGAGTTCCTCCCGGAGGGTTCAGCCCATATAGCTCCGTCCTTAATTAGCCTTCGGATATCTTCCTTAGTTAGAGCTGCCTCTATATCCTTAAGCCTCTCCGGGTCAAACCTAACTCTGCCCTCACCGATTCCCAGTACTTCAGCTGCCAGCCTCCTTTGGATTGATAGGTCGGTCATCACGTACCACCAGCATTCGCTACCCTAAATCCCATCTCTAGGGCTTTTCTAGCTATCTCCACCCTCTTTCTCAATCCAACTGAGGAGCTTACGTATACTAAGAACCTGGAGGGGTCCAGCTTATCCAGCTCCTTGGGGTTGCTCACAACTACCGGTACCAGTCCAGAGGGATGAAGCCCTTTAACTAGCTTAGGGGTACCATAGCCTACTGAGGCTAGCGGTGGATGGCCCTTAAGCTTCAATCTCATCGGGTTATCCTTACCTCTAGGCTTTCTCCACCTTGGATCGTTCTTGAACTTAGCGAACTTCCACCACTTGTTCCTGTAGAAGGATATCTTAAGCTTCTTAGCTACAGCTCTCCTAATCCACCCCTTCTGCGTTCTTTCAGTCTCTGCACCTCCTTCCACAGTAGACCACCTCATTCAGCATAGCCTCTTTCGTATATGTAGATGCCGTCTACAAAAACCCTTCTATCGAATTCTCTGATCTTAGTTGCCTGCTCGATGTTAGCTGCAGTTTGAGCTACAGCCTCTAGATCGCAGCCTTCGACTATAACGTCGGTCTTAGTTACCGTAACCTTTACGTTACCTAAGATCTTAGCTACCCTAGGGGCCTTCTCCCCTATGAAGTTCTCTATTATGACCCTATCTCCAGAGATCTTTACCGATATGGGGAAGTGCGTGTGCACTATCTTAAGCTTGTACCTATACCCTCGTAAAACTCCATCAATAGAGTTCTTTATGTGTGAGACTACGCTGTAGGCCTGGGCCTTAAGCTTTCTATCAGCGAAGAAGCACTCAACAACAACCTTACCGTTCTCTACGTATATTCTAACCCCCCTAGCATAGCTGAAGTCCTTCTCAACAGTACCTTTAGGACCGCGGACCCTTACTCTATACCCCTCTATCTCTACGCTTACCTTATCGGGAACCTCGATCTCCTCTCTAATAGTTACATCCCTAGCCACGCTACTACCCCCTAGTATACGTAGGCTAGTAGTACACCACCACTTCTCATTTCAATAGCCTCTCTATGCGATACTACTCCACGGGATGTTGAGATTATCAGTATACCTATATCCCTAGATGGTAGGTACCTCCGCATCCACTCGGGAGCTCTAAGGAGGTCTACGTACTTAACTGAGTACCTAGGCTTTATCGCTCCACAGCGGTTTATCCTACCGAGTAGCTGTACCTTGATCTTACCCCACCTTCCGTCATCTATGTGCTCGAACTCCCCTATGTAGCCGTACCTCTGCATAACTCTTAGTACGGAGGCTATGAGCTTTGAGGCAGGCATTATGAGTGCCTCCTTATTACCTCTTACCTCGTTGTTGTATATCGTTGCTAAGGCGTTAGCTAGCGGGTCTAGGGAAACCATAGTACCACCTTACGAGTACTTCCTAAAGCCTAGCTGTAGAGCTACCTCCCTAAAGCACTGTCTGCAGAGGTAGAGACCGTACTTCTGTATGACAGCATCTCTACTACCACACCTCCTACATACCTGCACTCCTCTACCGTACTTCCTTACTATAGGCCTTCTGTACTTACCCAAAGCCTACCACCTTAACCTCCAGCTTCTTCATGAAGAAAACTGCGGCCTCCAGCTTACTAACCCTATGCCTCCTAGGTACCCTACTCCTACACCTCCTTCTCCTTTCAACCCTGTACCCAGGTCTCTCAAGCTTTACCGTTACGTCCATACCGAATATACCGATATCTGGGTCGTACTTAGCGCCAGGTAGCGTTATGTGCTCCTTGATCCCGAAGGAAACATTTCCGTAGTCGTCGAAGCTAGAGAACTTTATCCTCCTACCTATAGCTGTGAGAGCCCTATCTAGGAACTTAAGGGCTTTCTCCCCGCGCAAGGTTACAACTACAGCTATAGGCTCACCCCTCCTTATACCGAACTCTCTAATGGTTTTCCTAGCCCGCCTGTACGAGGGCTTCTGACCTGTAAGTTGCTCAAGTAGCTTAGTAGCCTTCTCCAGCCTCTCCCCAGAGCTACCAACACCTACGTTTACAACTACCTTAGCTATCCTAGGCTCCCGCATTTTATTCTCGAGCCAGCTTTGAATTATCGCATTAACTACACCCTCAACGTCTCCGGTCTTCGCCATCACCTCACACCTAGACTGGCAGTTATTGGAAGGGTGATCTCGGGCTTAGAGACCCCTATTACGAATACCTTATCCAGTGAAGTGTAGAACGTACCACCACGTATGTCCTCGATAAGAACGAGCTTCCTATAGTGCCTAACCCCTTCACTTATGCTAAGCACCCTACCTACCCTACCTACGTTAATACCACCTACTACCGTTACCAAAACTCCTTTCTCCAAGCTGAAGTATTCCAGTAGCTCACTACCAGGTACTGATATCTTAACTGTAGATAGCGTAGTGAACTTCCTACCCTCCTCTGGCGGTACAATAATGTTCCTACCGTCGTGGAGGTTGAGCTGTATCTCACCATCTTTAACCGTGGTCTTGTTCTCTATCCTACAGAGCTTGTACGAAGCCTCCTCCTTACTTATGGGTACGAGAGCTATAACCTTGGTGGGTACTGGAACGGCTCTGAAGAACTCACCGGAGGCTTTGATCTCTATTACGTCCATGTAGCCTACAGGGAACTTATAGTCCCTCCTAACTACTCCATCAACTAGGATATGCCCCTCAGCGATAACCCTCCTAGCCTCTCTGTAGGTTTTAGCGTACCCTAGGATCTCCCTGACAACTATGAGTAGGGGTAAGGATCTTGAAGCTGGGTGCGGTCCGGGTGATGGCTTTACAGTCCACTTAGCCTCCTTCCTAAGTATGGGCCAGAACTCCGGGGCTGCTAACCTCTTAAGGTGTCTCCTCCCACCCATCTTACCCACTGCTCTTCACCTCCTCAGCCTTTCTCCTCTCGATTAGCTTCTCTCTAACCTTATCTACCTTTCCTAGCTTTATTATCATGACCTTAGAGGGGTGTATGGGGTAGGGAACAGGGGTTCCATCAGCTTTCTTTATGGTGACCCCCTCTACGTATATCCTAACTTTCCTTAGGTCTACGTCCAGTACCTTACCTTCGTGCCCAGCCCAGTCCCCTCTAACTACCCTAACTACATCTTCCTTACGTATCGGAAGTCTCTTAACGCCTAGCTCCCTAGCTAGCTCAGGAGCTAGCTTAGCGTTGAAGAATTTATGGCGTATGTGTAGCGGAGCTATGTAGTAGGCAAGCCTTTGCTTACGGGGCTGACTACTCGAGGGGCTCGTAGCACCCACCTCCTATACTACTATAGTGGCTAGGTTAGCTATTCCAGGCCACCTCTCAGCTGCCTCCCTAGCTACAGGCCCTCTTATCTCGCTTCCTTTCGGGTTCCCCTCTGGAGTAACTATTACGCACGCATTATCTTCAAAAGCTATCCAGGTTCCGTCAGGCCTTCTGTACGGTTTTCTCTGCCTAATAACTATGGCCTGCATAACCTGACCTAAGAGCTCTGTCTTCCCCTTCTTTACGGTGACTACGATCATGTCGCCTACGGTGGCGAAGGGAATCCTCCTTAGCCTAGTCTTAACTCCTATAACACCTAGCATCATAACCTCCCTAGCTCCACTGTTATCTGCTACGTTAAGCCTAGTGCCGTTAACTATTCCAGGAGATCTACCTAGCCTACTAAAACGCGCAGTGGACTTTACAGAGCTCATTAACTGCTCACCCTACTAAGAACCCCTAGGACTACCCAAGCTACTGACTTAGCTAGAGGCTTAGTCTCACCTATTAGTACGGTATCCCCAGGGTTAACCCTAACACACGGGGGGAGGTACGCGTGTATCCTAGACCTCCTCCTCTCATACCTACGGTACTTCCTAACGTATACTAGGTAGTCCCTCTCTACAACAACCATTTTATGGGCCCTAGCCTTGTAAACTCTCCCAACAAGTAGACCTCCTCTTACCTTTATGTGTCCATGCCACGGGCACTTCGGGTCTGAGCACTCCTCCTGAGGAGGTTGTAGCCCCTCGTACTTTATCCCGATATCCTTAGCTCTACTCACTCACCTCACCCACACATTCTAGGCCTCTCCTCAGGTCTTCCTAGCATCTCTCCACCCTCTATTACTACAGTATCTCCACTAGGCAGTTTAAAAGAAAATCTCCCGTATAGCTTAGGTACCAATACCTCCCCACCGCCTCCCTCTATTACCAGCATGTTCCTCGTTTCCCAGATCACCCTCCCGCGGATACCGACAAAGCTTTTGGAGCTATGGTCTAATACCGCTACCTCTAAGCCTATCAGCTCGTGGCACTTGAGGTTCCTCCTATTATACCTCAACTGCTTTACCCCCTCCTCTCTTCATTAATTACTGTAAGTATCCTAGCTATGTTCTTCTTAACTATCCTTATCCTAGCTGTATTAGTTAGAGTACCGACCCTAGCTTGAGTTCTTAGCTTAAGTAGTTCCATCCTAAGCTCGTTCAGGGTCTTTAGCCTCTCTTCAGGGCTCATTCTCCTAATCTCATCTGCTGAGAGGCTCATGAAGCTCCCCCTGCTGTTGTACTAGGCTCGCCCTGGGAGGCCCCCTCCGTAGGTGTTTTGAAGGCTACGTAATCGTCTGGAGTACCTGGCTTAACTATGATCACCTCCACACCGTACAGGCCTGGCTTAAGTAGGGCGCTCACAATAGCTCTATCTACAAGCTTATCTAAGTGACCACCGGTCTTATATACCTTACCTGCCCGGATCTTCTCGTACCTAGCTCTTTCCGAGGTAAGCTTACCGCTAATTACTATCTCACAACCCACCGCACCAGCTGAGAGTATCCTTCTAAGAGCTACGAAGGCTGCTCGCCTAAAGTGGTAGCCCTTCTCAAGGGCTAAAGCTATCCTAGATGCCATAACCTTAGCATTAAGCTCCGGTACCTCTAACCCAGTTACGGTTATCTGCGGGTTCTCGAGCTTAAAGTACTTTGAGAGTATATCGGCTAGCTTCTTTATTTGCTGACCACGTCTACCTATAACCATAGCCGGCCTATCAGCGTAGATTACGACTCTATCACCGAGGGGTGTTCTAAAGAGATCTACCCCTGCGTACCCGGCCTTGTAGAGGGTCTTGGCTAGGTACTCGTCAATCTTCAATCTGGTCACGTTCATCTCGATGAAGTACTTCTTTATGTCTACCACAGCTTACACCTCCTTGGCTACCACCTCTAGGTGAGTTAAGGATCTAAACCTAGGGGTAGCTCTACCAAAAGCCCTAGGCGTCCATCTCTTCAGGTAGGGTCCCCTATGGGCAGCTGCGTACACTATAACTAACCTCTCGAGGTCTAACCCACTTACCTCAGCGTTGTTCTCCAAGTTCTTAAGGAGCTTAAGGATGTACTTAGCAGCCTTAACGGGGTACCTACCTATGGGGGAACCCCACCTAGGAAAAGCCTCGGGAAGCCCGGTCTTGTGAGCTATGGATAGCTTGTACCTAGAGTAGGGCACAGCTACTTTCTTAGCAATAACACCCTCGAGGAACTCCTTAGCCTCGGAGAGCTTCATACCTCTCAATATTTTGAAGATCTCGTAAGCTTCCTTCCTCGAGATCGGGGCGTCCCACATCATAGCCTTAGCTACCCTAGACCCCTCGACTACCTCTAGCGGGTAATTCCATCGCGGCATACCCCGGACCAAGCCTAAGTCTCTGGTCTAAGCCTTATAAGCTTCTAAGTAGGACCCCTCCCGAGGGCTATCAGCCTCCTCCAAACCTCATCTCAACGAAGCACTACCTTCAGAAGAGATATAAGGTAAGTAGGGAGATTAGCTTGGTGTGGTACCCATGTTTGAGGAAGCAGCTTACAGGGGTCCGCCACCTAAGGTAACTTTAGAGAGGTTAGACGAGTATACGTGGCGCATACCTAAGGGGTACAAGGACTGTATGAAGGTACCGGCAATAGTATTTGCTGATGAGAGTCTTCTCTCAAAGATGAGGGAGGACCTAACCCTCGTCCAGGCCGCTAACGTCGCTTGCCTAGATGGTATACAGGTAGCTTCGTACGTAATGCCTGACGGACATCAAGGGTATGGATTCCCGATAGGTGGAGTAGCTGGTATGGACTACGATGAAGGGGTTATATCCCCGGGTGGTGTAGGCTACGATATAAACTGCGGTGTTAGGCTTCTCAGGACTAACTTAAGCATTGAGGACGTTAAGCCTAAGCTAAAGGAGTTAGTTGACACGATATTCCACAACGTTCCCTCGGGCGTTGGAAGTACCGGTAAGGTGAGGTTAAGCATCTCCGAGCTCGATAGAGTACTAGCTGAGGGAGTTACTTGGGCTATAGAGAGAGGTTTTGGATGGGTTGACGATCCTGAGTTCATCGAAGAGAAGGGGTCTATGAAGGGAGCTGACCCGAGTAAGGTTAGTAGGGTTGCAAAGGAGAGGGGAGCCCCTCAGCTGGGTACTCTCGGGGCTGGGAACCACTTCCTAGAGATCCAGATAGTAGATAAGATATACGATAAGAGCTTAGCTAAGGTTCTAGGTATCGAGTACGAAGGGCAGATCACCGTAATGATACACACAGGGTCTAGAGGTTTAGGGCACCAGGTGGCTAGCGATTACCTAGTGATTATGGAGAGAGCTATGAGGAGGTACGGTATATCACCCCCAGATAGGGAGCTTGCATCCGTACCGATAAAGACGAGGGAGGGCGAGGACTACTTCGCAGCTATGGCTGCAGCAGCAAACTACGCGTGGACCAATAGGCAGCTCATAACGCACTGGGTTAGGGAGTCGTTCGGTAGGGTATTTAAGGTAGATCCCGATAAGCTGGACCTAGGTATAGTGTACGACGTAGCGCATAACATAGCTAAGATAGAAGAGCACTACGTAGATGGTAAGAGGCTTAAGCTGGTTGTACACAGAAAGGGAGCTACTAGAGCCTTCCCACCAGGTCACTCGGAGATACCTAAAGCTCACCAGTCCATCGGTCAGGTAGTGCTCATCCCAGGCTCTATGGGCACGGCTAGCTACGTTATGGTCGGTGTACCAGAGGGTGCACGAACATTCTACTCGGCAGCGCATGGTGCTGGTAGGTGGCTCTCTAGAGAAGCTGCCGTTAGGAGGTATAGACCACAGGAGGTTACAGGGCACCTAGCGTCCATGGGTATATACCTTAGAGCTGCTACAGCAAGGGTAGTCTCTGAGGAGGCTCCCGGAGCCTATAAGGATGTAGATAGAGTGGCACTCGTAAGTCATAAGGTAGGCATAGCTAAGCTCGTTGCCCGCCTAAAGCCTATAGGTGTTGCTAAGGGTTGAAGAAGCTGAAAGCCCTCGCTAGAGTAGGGAGCTACCTACTCCCAGCTACCGTAAGAGTAGAGGAGGGTACTCTCAGAGTTTTACTTGAGTCGGTCACAACTAGGACCACAGCTCTACGCGGCTCCCTCTCCGCCACAGAGGTCGGGGAGATAGTAGCCGGTAGGGAAACCGTAATTAAGGTAGACCACAGCTGTAGAGTCTCCGTAAGGAAGCTGAGGAGAAAGCTAAGGCCTGCGGACCCTCAGGATAGGAGGTTACTCAAGGGACTCGGCATAGGTCCCCAAGGGTTTAAGGATCGAACCAACTTTTTCAGCAATCTCTATGTAGTTACTGTAACTAGGGAGAACTTAGGTATTACACTAATAGTAAACCAGAGAGCAGCTCTCGTACTAAAGAACCTACTCAGGAGTTGCGGAGCTAGCGCAGACTAAAGCTGAACTCGCACCTTTTACAAGGTTACCTAAACTGAGCTACTACAGCACATCCTCTAGACTACCCAGTGATTGGAGTAGCTCACCTCCGGGAGAGCTGGGTAGGTCGGTTAAGGTATAGGGTACCCAGCTCCTTAATGCTCCTAAGCTCTAAGACCCCGAAGCCTCTAGATGTAGTAGTGGAGGCGCATCTAGGGATAAGCGGTTTAGGGTTTCACCGGATTTCGAGAGCTAAGCCCCTCGGGGCTGAACCCCGGAGAAAAAGCTTTAAAGTTCTCCTGGCTAGTGGATTAGGTAAGGCGGTAGAGGTGGCTCGAAGGAAGCAGTCGGCTCCAAGAAGAGGAAGCCTCGGTGTAAGGCCTAGAAAGAGAGCGGCAAGGCTATTGCCTAAGATCAGGTCGTGGCCTACGGTAGACTTAGCGGAACCTAGACCTCTAGCGTTCATAGGGTATAAAGCCGGTACGACGCACGCTATGGTAATCGACAATAGACCGGGTAGCTTAACTTACGGGCAGGAGGTAGCAGTCGCGGTAACGGTCATAGAGACTCCACCTGTAGTACCGGTAGCAGCTAGGTTCTACACTTACGGGACCCTCGGGAACCTCGAGACGTTTACTGAGGTCTGGGCTAGCGTACTTAAGGATCTAGAGCTCTGGAGGAGGATCTCCACTCTCTCCGTGGACCCGCAGAAGAACGAGTCTAGAGTAAGGCTAGTTACTGAGAGTATAGATAAGATAGCCGAGGTCTCCATCATAGTAGCAACACAGCCTAAGCTTACCGGAGGACTAAGTAAGAAGGTCCCAGACCTGCTAGAGGTTAGGGTAGGCGGGGGCACCGTAGCGGATAGGGTTAACTACGCCGTAGGTATCCTCGGTAAGCCTATTGATGTCAGTAGCATATTCTCTCCCGGGCAGTACGTAGATGTGATAGGAGTTACCAAGGGTAAGGGGTTCCAGGGAGTCATAAAGAGGTTCGGAGTAAGGGAGCTCCCCAGGTGGCACAAACATAGAAAGGGAAGTAGAAGGATAGGTGCTAGGTCTCCAGCTACCGGAGCTCTCAGTACGGTACCTCAAGCCGGTCAGATGGGCTTCCACAGGAGAACGGAGTACAACAAGCTCATACTAAGCATAGGTAACAACGGTTACGAGGTCGTTCCCTCAGGAGGTTTCCCCTATTACGGGTTGGTTAAGTCGAGCTACGTTATCCTGAAGGGCAGCGTCTTCGGACCCCCGAAGAGACCTGTAGTACTTAGATGGCCGGTAAGACCTCCCGTAGGAGTTCAGGTAGCGCCGCCTAAGGTAGTCTATATTAGCCTAGAGAGCAAGCAGTAGAGGTGCCGCCTATGGGGGTCATAGTAGTGCCAACTAGGTCAACCTTGAAGAGGGTACCCCTCTACAGCTTAGATGGAAGTGTAGCTGGTGAGATAACCCTCCCGGAGGTTTTCTCGATACCCGTTAGGTTAGATATAATTAGAAGAGCTTTCCATGCAGCTTTCACAGCACGCCTCCAGCCTAAGGGTAGGGATGAGCTGGCCGGTAAGCGTAGGGTAGGTGAGTCTTGGGGTATAAACTACTCCGTTGCTAGGGTCCCAAGGCTTGATAATGGTAGGGCCGTGTTCGTACCACAAGCTAGGGGAGGTAGGCTCGCGTTTCCACCAACAACAGAGAAGAAGCTACGCGAGCTCGTAAACAAGAGGGAAAAGCTTCTAGCAACTGCCTCCGCCCTAGCGGCAACAGCTGCTGAGGAGCTCGTACGCTTACGGGGGCATAGGTTCTCTGTAAGTACCCTACCAATAGTAGTAGTTAACGAGTTAGAGAGCGTGGAGAGGACCTCAACTCTCAAGGGAGTTCTGCAGGCTCTGAAGGTATGGGAGGATGTCGAGAGGGCCCAAAGCGGTACTAAGATAAGAGCTGGTAAGGGTAAGATGAGGGGTAGGAGGTACTACGTACCTAAATCGTTGCTATTAGTAGTTTCAAGTAGTAAGGCTAAGGTGATAAGAGCTGGCAGGAGCCTCCCTGGGGTTGACGTAGTCTCCGCCGACATGCTTAGCGTAATCCACCTAGCTCCTGGAGGGCACCCCGGTAGGTTGGCGATCTTAACTCCTAGAGCTTTAGAGGTGCTTAAGAATAGGTTCCAGGTGGTAGCTCCGTGAAAGACCCGCATGCGGTAATCAAGGCAGCAGTCTCGAGTGAGAAGGCCTTAACCTATATAGATAAGTACAACACCCTAACCTTCATAGTGGATATCAAGGCCACCAAGCACGACATTAAGAGGGCTGTGGAAAGCCTATTCAACGTAAAGGTAGCTGAGGTTAGAACCTTAATAACGCCTAGAGGGGAGAAGAAGGCTTACGTAAGGCTAGCTGAAGGCTATAAAGCTTCAGACGTAGCTACTAAGCTAGGTATAGTGTAGGGTGGTTTAAGTGGGTAAGAGAATACTTGTTCAGAGAGCTGGCCGGGGAACTCAGACTTTCAGAAGCCCATCGCATCTAAGGGTAGCACCTGCTAAGTACCCAGCACCGAGCTCTGAGACTAAGCGAGGGGTTGTTGCTGAGCTAGTACACGACCCAGGTAGGTGGGTTCCCCTAGCGCACATAGCACTAGAAGACGGTACCGACTTCTACGTCCCAGCTGTTGAGGGGGTTTACGAGGGCCAGGTAGTGTACGTAGGGCCTCAAGCACCGGTAGCTATCGGTAACATACTTCCGCTAGGTAGTATCCCCGAGGGCACTAAGGTGTGCAATATAGAACTCAGACCTGGGGATGGGGGTAAGCTAGCGAGGCAAGCTGGCGCCTACGCGGTTGTCCTCGGAAAGTCGGGTAAGTACGCGATAATACAGCTCCCAAGCGGCGAGCAGAGGATGGTGTTGGCATCGGCTAGGGCAACTATAGGGGTACCAGCCGGTGCTGGGAGGACGGAGAAGCCCTTGCTAAAAGCCGGGGCAGCGTACTACAAGTGGAAGACTAAGGCTAGGAAGTGGCCTAGGGTTAGAGGGGTTGTGATGAATCCGGTGTCTCACCCGCATGGTGGAGGCTCGCACCAGAGCGTCTCGAGGTCGTCAACAGTATCTAGGAACGCTCCACCAGGTCGTAAGGTAGGGCACGTAGCAGCGAGTAGAACTGGGAGGAAGAAGAGGTAGCCTTTATTAAGCCCTCAAAACAGTAGGAAGGGGGACCTAGGATAGCAACTAGAATGGAGCTACCACCTGAATGGGCTAAGTTTAGGTACAGAGGTAAGACTCTAGAGGAGCTTCTAAACATGTCCATGGACGAGCTCATAAAGCTCTTACCAGCTCGAGCTAGGAGGTCTTTGCTAAGGATGATGTCCGAGCTAGAGATTAGGAAGAGAATGTACGAGTACGGCATGCTTAAGTCCGAGAAAGATGAGCCAGAGAGGCTTAAGCTCTTGAAGAAGGTCCTCAAAGCTAGGGAGCTGCTATCTCAAGGGAAAAACGTCGTTATAAAGACCCACGTTAGAGACGTGGTTATACTGCCCGTAATGGTCGGTCTAACCATAGCTGTTTACAACGGTAAGGAGTACGTACCCGTAAAGATAACCCCTGAGATGATAGGACATTATCTCGGTGAGTTCGCGCTGACTACGAGGAAGGTAGAGCACGGAGAGCCCGGGCTTAAGGCTACGAGGTCTACCCTCTTCGTAGCGATGAAGTAATCCTCAGATTTATGGACGAGATTAGCTGTTTAGAGAGGTTCTTCAGAGGTCTAGTGGACCCGAAATTCCTCCATAACGTGCTTTTAGAAGCTGAGGAGTTAGCTTCCAACGTAATATTTCTCCGCTTTAATTTTAGGTGTAATAGGGGGCTAGTTAAGGAGATACTTGCAGCGGTACTCTATACCTTCAGGACCGTAGTTAGGACTATGGTAGAAGTAATCCTAGCGTCGTCAGATATACAGGCTAGAGACTTTATCCTACGTGCATACCCGTCCCTAATCGGGATGGGATACGGAGTAGACCTAAGCTCTGAAGGTATAAGGGTCTACAAGGTCTATAAGTGTGGAAGCTCTTTAGGTAAGAGCTTTACCGAGGTGATTCAGGAGATCCTCTCAGTATTTGAGGAGAGTTGTGAGGTCCTCTTCGAGGGGGACTACTCCCTAGAGATTTTAACCTCTCCTTAAGGGCGGGTTTCCCCGAGGTAAATACTTGTAGTTAGCTGTGAATACCTCGGGGTTCTCCCGCTTAGCTCGGGGTGTCACTGCTTCAGGAACCTCCAGGACCTGGGGTACCTCCTCTGCAAATCCTCAGCAAGCTTCTTAAGGTGTAGAGCTCTGCTAAGGCCTCTAAACGG
>CAYTXX010000002.1:0-31271 GCA_964442165.1 uncultured Desulfurococcaceae archaeon
GGTTTACCTCATCCTTGGAGGGTTAGTCCTGGAGGTGTTTTCGCGGCCTTCATAAGGTAGCTTAGGTCCGAAAACACTAGGCTGATCGCGTCGCTTAGGTCAACCTCAATACCGCTTCCTAAGGATACTTTAACCCCCTTTATAGACTCTCCGTCCTTAAACACGTAGATCTTAACTCCGTAGTTTGCTAGTATAGCTGCTGCGAGCCCTCCTCTACCGCTTTCGTACAGCTTCCTAACTAAGCTTAGAAGGTTTCGAGCTAGGCTATGGCTACAGCTCCTTAACTCGCTGGATCTCTCTAGTAGGGCTATTGCTAGGGCTGCAGAGAGGAAGTCCCGGGATTCGCTAGCTATGTGAGGTACGCTATCTAGGTCTGAGCAGGTAAGCTCTCCCGCTAGGAACTTACCTACCTCCCTCTCGATAGAAAAGCCCAGTACGTTCTGAAGGGGGATGTCGTAGCTACCTCTAACTAAGCCTACTAGCTTAGGTATTAGGTCCCTGTACCTCTCCGGTAGCTCCCCGAGGGCAGCTACGAGGGTTTCTACCTCCTCGGTGGGGTCCCCCTCTAAGAGCTCTGCAAGAACTTTCACCAGCTTAACCCTGCATTCCTCATTCCCTCTACAGCTACTTAGGATTCTCCGGATCCTAGATGCTACGAGCTCTCTTTTACGTACACGCGATAGCCCTAGGAAGTCCGGGACCGGCATAGACTAAAGCCCCTAGGACTTACTCCGCTTACTAGCTAACTTTATGCAGTCTGCTACCACCTTATCGACAAGGTCTCTGTGCTCCAGCCTTACATGCCTCTCCGGGTTCATGGTTAGGGTCTTACCGCAGATAGTACAGTAGTACCCGCCGGGTACTTTAACGACTATTGGCGTCAGTGAGGTCAGAGCGTTGAAGGCGATCCTCACAATAACCTGAGCTACTCTGTGGTTACCAGCTTTCTCTACAACTCTCTGTATATAACCTCTAAGCTTAAACTTACCTATCCGATACCTGTGGCTCAGAGTAGACGGGGACTCCCCATCGATGAGGTACTCCTTAAGAGCGTAGAGTACAACTAGGTCTCCAGCGAGTACCTTAACCACTAGGTATCTTAAAGCTTCAGTAACCCCTTCAGGCACCTCCTACACCTAGGACTCCTCTATAATAAGGGGTTCTTTAAAGCAGTTAAGCCAATAGAGTCTTTCCGAACTGCGAGGTGGGATGCGTACTAGCTCTAGGGAGTTCACTGACTATACCATTTTTAAATCGAGTAGCTCTATACTATAGGGTTAGGCTGTTGAACGATGATGTCTTAGTATCTGTTAGACTACCTGAGGAGGTTGTTGAGGCTATAGATAGCCTAGTTAGGAGCGGTGTAGCTGAATGCCGTAGCGATGTACTGAGGCTTGCAGTACTCCTAAAGCTCAGGAGCATGGGCTACACGATAAAGAACGAGGAGCTCAGCAAGCTACTGTCCAAACTCGAGGTTAGGTGAGGCAGTAGTTGAGCTCCTGGGAACCTAGGTGGGTTAGGAGGAAGGTATCCGCACACGGTATTACCGTAACCACGTGCTACGACCTCACAACCTCCCTACTGCTTTGCCCCTTCTGTAGTGATGTGAGTATAGATGAGCTATGCCCAGAGGGTCAGGAGGGGGTCATTCCGGTAGCTAGGGTAGCACTCTTCATAACTGCTGAGGACCTAATAAATCACATGAAGACTCACTGGCATGGTAAGAGATATAAGAGAATTAAGATCCCTACAGCTAGGGAAGGCGATGAGGGAGGTGAGGAGGGTATTCTTAGGAGATTCTCTAACGTCAAACCTACTGGCAAAGGAGAGAGACCTAGTAGTTGACTTCTGGGAGGGTGGTAGCGACCTATACGGTTGGTCCCTAGGTAGCTACTGCGTAGATAGGGTACCGATATTCCTAAGAGAGCTCTGCTGCCTAGGTACCCTTAGGTGGGACCTCATAGAGGTAGACGTTAGCGTGAGCGTAGAGGGCTTGGAGAGCGTAGCTGCGGAGAAGCTCGGAGACCTAAGTACCACCGTAGTAGGGCTTGGCGGCAGGCCCTACATCCCGGCTAAGCCAGCCTGCAGCTACTTTAGGAGGTTGAGGTCCGACAGCAGAGCCCAGCGCCTCTACTCGCCCATAGTTAGGGTCGACCTGGAGCTCAAGGAGGTTACAACGTACCACGCTAAGATAAGGTTCTCGGAGCTCGTCAACACCCTACCGCTACAATACTTCCTACTGAAAAGCGGGCTCGGGAGCTTAGCCGAGGGGTTGGGCTACAGCTCAGCCCACGTACTAGCGCTAGTAGCTGAGAGCCCCCTAAAGGAGTTCTCAAAGCTATTCGTAGGGCGTAAAGGGTACTTAACCGGCTGCGTCATCTCCTACAGGGAGGAGCCCCTCGGTCGCCTGCTCTACGCTATAACCCCGCTAACTAAGGAGGTCCTCAAGGAGGACCTAGCGGCTAAGGTCGTGGGGGAGCTCAAGAGGCTTAAGATTGTAAGCGGGCCGGTCAGGTTCCTCAGGTCCTTCTACGTAAAGTACTTCAGGTTCCACGGAGACCCCAAGAGAACTCTAAAGGAGCTAAGGAAGTACGGGGTCCTGTCCGTAGGTAGGTACGGTAGCTGGTCCGAGCTAGACCTCTGCACGATATGTAAAGCACCCTAGTACAACATTACAAAGAAGTAAAACCCCCGGTTGGTATTGTAGCAACCATTACAGCTTCATCCTGGTTGATAGAGGAGCGTTTCAAGGAACTACTTGCCTAATCCCCCAACTACTTCACAATATTAGCATGCCGAGCTTGTTAGTTTCTGGTGGGGCTCGCCGGCAGCTGTGACGGGAGAGTATTTTAAGACCTTCTGCGAAGGTAGATGGGGTGGGCTATTGAGAAGCGCTGGGGGTCCGGCCCTCCCCACTAGGTCCAAGGGCTTTCTGGCTTCGCTTACCGCTGCAGTAGCTCTTGCCTCGATCTTAACTCTAGTGCTTCACCCCGAGTACGCTATCGCCTTGGGTGCCGCTATTAGCGGTGAGGGGGCTCTAGTCATTTCTCTACCTAGGGACTTCAAACCCCTGAACCTTAGTAGCGCGGATAGCTACTACGTCGAGGTTTGGGCCGTTACCCCGGATGCCGTTGTCGAGGTCTACAAAGGCTTCCTCGACCCGGGGCGGCCCATCCTTAAGCTAGCCTACAAGGATTTAAGGGTTGTCGTAGAGAGGTGGCTAGAGCACTACAGAGCCCACGGAGACTACTGGAGACCCTCCTTACTTATTCAGGTATCCGCCTACAGTAGGGAGCGGGGCGCTACTGTAAACCTCTTCGGAGCATCGGTAGTGTATGACCCGAGGCTATTCGTGGACAGGTTCCCCAGGGTAGAGGTTCGGGGGGTAGGCTTGGGGGACTTTACCGTCATTAAAAGCGGGGGGCTAAAGCTTGGACGTAGTAGCCCAACACTTAACACTCACGGTGTAGAGAGCGGGGTACTACCTACGTCTACCACAACCACCCCGGCTTTACCCTACCCGTACCCAACGTGTAGGACCCTTAACTGCGACCTCACCTCCTGTGATTGCTGCGAGCCGGACTCGTTCTTCAGCAGGTGGTCTATCGTAGAAACGCTGTTCGACTCTAGTAACCCCAGTATACCGGAGTACCTAAGGGATAAGGTGCCGGTTGTTATAGTCTACAGAGACCCTGATTCCCCCCAAGGAGCGTTCGATGCTGCCTACATCGTTGAGGGTAGTAGCACGCTGAGGTTCAGGGTAACGCTATTCGGATCAACAGGGGAGTATCCTATATTCGGTGGTGCTTCAGGAGAGCTGAACCTAAATGGGAGGTACGCGTACTCCGTAGCTACGGACTCTCCAAATACCGTTAGGTTCGCGTTCTGGCAGGGCTCGTATAAGCTGTACAGTGTGTGGTTCTGGGATTGCTGTACGGTGAGGAGATGCTCCGGCTATGGCTGTTATAACGAAAACTACTGCCAACCTGGTGGCGGCGGTCTACTAATGATCGTAACCTACGCAGCACCTTATGGGGATAGATCGCCTGCTCTCTCACCATCGGAGTTCCCAGTAGATATAAACCTAATTAGGCAGAGGAAACCTTACACATCAGTATGTTTGGACCCGAATAGGGAGTACCAGCTCTCAAGAGACCCCTACAATATAAGGTTGAGCTTGGTTAACCTAGCTATGGCTGCAGCACTAAGTAAGCTGGGAGTACCTTGGCAGTGGAACGCCGCCCTAGCAGCGGCAGTAGATAACATGCCCATAGCAGTTGAAGTCGTTTACGGTTGGGGGGCTCGTGAGGAGCTAAGGCTAACCAACGGTGGTACCCCTAGGTGTACCGATATCTACCTCCAGGTAGCGATCTACCCACAGGGCCCAGATACATTTAAGTGGACCCTGATCCACGTCAAGTAATTACCTCTGGGTTAGGCTTCTTTTTAGCTAGGGAATCCCTAGTACCTAGCCTCTATGGCGGAGTTCTGTGGGATGAACCGGCTTAAGCTTGCGGTCCCCAGAAGGTCTTAGTGTGTCAGCACAGCATCGGCTATCAGAGGGTCTTCGAGGAAGGCGAGGATATCCACCTCGTCCTCGGGCGCTTCGTCGAAGTAGAG
The DNA here is from genome assembly GCA_964442165.1 of uncultured Desulfurococcaceae archaeon. GTDB lineage: Archaea > Thermoproteota > Thermoprotei_A > Sulfolobales > NBVN01 > DRZP01. Next base: position 4,621 of record CAYTXX010000002.1, read on the forward strand.
GGCTACCGACAGTATTAGGTCCTCCAGCTCCTCGACCGTTGGTAGGGACTTGATCACGACCTTAACCCCGTTTATGGATAGGAACGGGGTCTTGGTGTTAATGGTTACCGGCACCACGTAGACCTCCACGCCGTACTTTCTGAATATCCTCTGTGCGGCCTCCCAGGTAAGTCTAACCAGTTCTTCGCATACCTCATCGCTATTAGTACCTACGACCACGTTGACTGTCAGAGCGCTCCCGGAGAACCCCTTAGTAGGGGGACCCTTATAAGGGTGACCCCTCAATAGGGTTTAGCCTTTAAACCGCTACGAGGCGCTGAACCCCTATTCTAGCTGGAGCTTATTACCGCACCTAGGACACTCCCCCGGCTTCGTCGCTCTATAACCGCAGGCTTTACATACGTAGGCATACCTCCTAGCCCTAACCCTGCCTGGGTACTTAACCCCCTGGACAGCTATACCTAGGGATATAGCTACGTTTTGGACTAAGGTGTCGTCTGTGTAGAGTATCGCGCTACCGCACTTCTCCTTAATGTAGTAGGCTAGGGCTAGGACCTCTATATCCGCCTTCGAGAGCTCGTAGAGCACTCCCAGCCTCCTAGCTGCCTCGGTAACCCTCCTCTTGAAGCTCTCCGGAGCTCGGGTAACTACAAGCTTCCCGGAGGCTAGGGCCATCTCCACCCCTCTCCTACTTCTCTCGTCGAGTACTTCCTCAGCGACCTGCTCGACGGTATAGACGGTTGGGTAGCTTAAGCTCACACCCGCGAACAGCCCGGCAGCATCGACAACTACGTTACTCCTGCTGCAGTCTACAGACACCTCTCGAGCACCCTGGAGAAGAAGTCCTCGTGGAAGAACCTTATCACTTTGGCGGGCTTAGGTGCTCTAAGCACCTCTATAGAATCCCCCGGCTCCCTAAGGGCCACCATCACCCCATCTACGTAGAGCTCCACCTCGTGCGAGTCCCTGGAGACTTCTACAAGGACCGTAGAGCTCTCCGGGAGAACCAGAGGTCTCGAGCAGAGGGATATAGGGGCTAGCGGAGTCACCAGTATAACCCTCATCAGGGGGTCTACGAGAGGACCTCCGGCAGCTAAGCTATACGCGGCTGAGCCTACGGGAGTCGCAATTATAACTCCATCGCCTACGACGCTGAGAACTCTCTCCGCTTGCCCCTCCTGGTACCTCAGAACCCTAAGCCTGCAGACCTTACCTCTAGCCTTCGAGGAGGTGACTACAGCTACCTCGTTAAGGGCGTACGGGATCCTCTCAACCCCCCTACACCTAGCCTCTAACCTCATGTACTCGTGAACTACGTACCTACCATCTACAAGCCTATCTATAGCTATAGCGTAGTCGTACGGAGGGACGTCAGCTAGGAACCCCCTCTTCCCGTACCTAATGGTCGCTATAGGGGTGTCCGAATCCCCTAGTAGGTGCAGGGTCCTCAGTATAGTCCCATCACCGCCCACAACGACCACGACGTCTACAGGGTCTGTACTAAGGTTAAAGAGGGGGTACCACTCGATATATCCAAGAGCTCTTGAGTCTAAGTAAGCTTTAAGACCCTTACCCTCAGCGTACTCCAGTATCTTCACAGCTAGGGTTAGGGCGTCCCGGCTATCTAGCTTCGGTACTACCCCGATACTCTGCGTTCTCGCACCCCCAGTTTCCTCCAGCTAGGACTATTATAGCTAAACCCTAGGAGCTGTTGCTGTACTTCGGGTGTAGGATGAAGCTCTTGGGAACAGCTATCCCCAGCCTAAGGAGCTTACCCGCACAAAGAGGGCAGAGCTTGTCCTGCTTCCTATCTACTTCTAGTAAGCTATTACTGAAGCTCATAGCGCAGAGAGGGTTCCTACAGTGACCCAGACCGAAGACGTGGCCGAGTTCATGTACGGACTCCTTAATAACCCTCCTTAAGTACCCCTCTCTATTAGTCCAGAGCCTAAGCCTCCTAAGGAACACCGCAGTAGACCTTAGCTCAGGTATAGCTAGCCCAAACACGAAGTTAAGTCCAGGAACGTAGGCGTCCGCGTCAGCCAGCAGGAGGACTACCGAGTCTTTACCCCTCCTTAGGGCTGACACGTACCTAACAACAGAGTCCGCGAGGAACTGATTACGTAGCGTATCAAAAAGCTCACCGGGAATCCCCACAGCTCCTTCAAAGAGCACCTTAGAGCTGAAGAACTCAGCAAGCCCTCTCTGGAGGAGGTCTACTACTTCAACCTCAACGTACCCGTAGGTGTATAGCTGGATTGTAAGGACCTTAGCGATAGATACCCCACCTCTACAAACCTAGTCCACTTTCCGAGAATAAACTTTAAACAAGCTTATTTAACCTACCCCTATGTTATGTACGGTAAGTTAGGTATGGAGTTGGAGCACCTAGTATCTACAGTGCTAACCATCCTAATACCCTTCTACCTCGTATCGTTTCTACTGTACGTGGTTAGGGTTCTTAAGGGCCCCACGCTCCCTGACAGAGTACTCGCTGTAGACTCCCTAGGCTATGACCTAGCAGCATTCATGGTGGTACTCTCGATACTCCTTAAGGCCCCCGTAATGGTTGTATCCGGTCTAGCTTTAGCTCTCTGGATATATGCTCTAGACATATACGTAGCTAAGTACCTAGAGGCTCGTGAGATGGGTGGTTAGGATGATCTCCCCCCTCCTAGCAATCCTAGGCTTAGTCCTAGTAGCAATCGGGGTGTTCTTCGACTTTGTCGGTGCCTTAGGTCTTCTAAGACTACCTAACTTCTATACGCGGCTACACGCAGCTACGGCGGGAGCTATAGGGGGGGCTGTAGTACCCATGCTAGGGGCGTCTCTAATCGCGCTGGGAGCCGAGTACCTAGGGCCTCAGAGGTTCTTCCTAGCTGGGGCAGCATTTGCCGGCAGCATCCTACTGATGATCCTAGCTCAAGCTGGGTCGCACGCACTTGCTAGAGCTACTTACATCTCTCGGGAAGCCCCAGTTAAGCCTATAGAGTACGATGCCTTAAGGGAGAGAGGTCAGGGTGGTTCCTAGTGGAGCCTATAGCTATCCTACTAGCTACGGTGGCAGCTCTCCTCTCCGTCATAGCTACTTACCTAGCTGTAGTGTCCAAGGACCTTCTAGTCGCAGTGGTGCTCTCAGCTGTTCAGAGCACCGCCTACGCGTTAATATATTACGTACTCATGGCTCCAGATATAGTCCTAGTTTACGTACCGGTCTCGGTCGGCCTTCTCCCAGCGGTTTCAGTACTTCTAATAAAGAAGACCGAGAGGTATGAGGGATGAGGGCTCGGGAGCTAGCGATAGCCTCCTCGGTAGCTCTGATGGTTCTCCTCCTAGCGTACGTAATAGAACTCGGAGGACTAGGTCCTCTAGCCCCGCACACTATAAGGGATCTAGCTAAGTCTTACCTAGAGTACGCTTACAACCCCTGGAACGCTACCGTAAGCTCCATGGCTTTAGAGGCTGTTACAGCGATAGTCTGGGACTACAGAGGGCTCGATACGTACTTCGAGACCTCCGTACTCTTTGTAGCGATAATCGGTGTAGCAGCTCTCTACAGAGGCTACCGCGAGATGAGAGGACTTGGAGGGGCGGGTCTCTCGGAGATCGTTAAGACCTCAACTAGGGTGCTCGTACCCCTTATACTCGTAGCTGGAGCCTCAATAGCTATCCACGGTCACCTAACCCCTGGAGGAGGCTTCCAGGGAGGATCCTTCATGGCCGTTCTGATGGTACTGCTAGCGGTGGTGTTCTCCTTGGACTACGCCTTCGAGAGGGGTTTAAGTAGTCGTAAGCTATTGGCGATCAGGTCAGCTGGTTTAATAGGTATACTACTGACCTCACTAGCCCTGCTAGTAGCCGGAGCTGTAGCCGGGGTATATGCCTACGTTTTCCAGAACATGGTTAGGGAGAGCTCAGAGCTCTCGATGCCTAGATGGATTTTTGATAGACCGCTAGGAGGTACCCTGTTCTTCTTCAACGTCTTCGAGTCCCTAGCTGTAGTCTCTGGGTTAACCCTAACGTTCATAGTGCTAGCCCTTAGAAGGGAGGAGGTTGACCACGCCCTAGCTGCTGGTGAGTGGTATGAGTGACTACATCTCCTTAATGTTTACGGTCGTAATACTCTCCCTAGTCGCTAACATAGGTATAGCCCTCTACGGGATATTCACCAAGCCATCACTGATCAAGAAGTTCATAGCCCTAACGATATTCTCCGATAGCATAAACAGCTTCGCTATAGCTATAGGCTTTAGGAGAGTAGCCGGCTCCTACCCCAGCGTAGCGGTCTTAGCAGACGTCCCCGGAAGCCCGGAGGAGCTTCAGCACTTCTACGCTACATCGGTGGATCCTCTACCGCAGGCTCTAGTACTCACGGCCATAGTTATAGGTCTCGCGGTCTACATGTTCCTAGCGGGCCTCATAACGCTCTACTACAAGCATTACGGGACTACTCGCGTAGATGTAGTTAGAGGTGGTTCACGTGAGTAAGTTAGTTAACTACCTAGCTGTCTTCACCTTAACCTACGTGTTCTACGTAGTCTTCACCGGTACCGCAACACTCTTCAGCCTAACCCTAGGGTTTCTCGCTTCAGCTGCTATAACCGCCTTTGCAACTCCCCTACTTATCTCTAGGGAGCTTAGGCTAGCCGATGTAGGTAGGGTTGCTTACCTAGTAGCCTACTACGTGTACTATATGGCCGTAGCTGAGGTAAGGGCTCATACGGACATAGCGAGAACCGTCCTAGGTAGGAAGATCCGCATATCGCCAGCTATAGTGGAGGTACCTTACTACGTGCGGACAAGCTTCGGCATGACCCTAATAGCTGGCTCCATAACCAACACTCCAGGTACCCTTGTAGTACAGGTCGATACGGTAAGGAAGGTACTCTACGTCCACTGGCTTAAGGCGGTAACCCACAAACCTGAAGAAGCTAGGGGGAGCATCTCAGCGAAGTTCGAGGAATTCGCAGCTAAGATCTTCGGGTGATGGAGGTGCTTACCGCAGCTCTACTACCACTCCTCCTAATGGGTCTAGCCTTCACTCTCCCAGCTATCTCCCTAGTAGTAAAGGACCAGAGGTTCTTCAGGGTCTACGCGGTTGTAGCAGCCGTACTAGCCGTTGCGATGGCTCTAGACGTAGCCATAGGTGTTTACAGGAGCGGGGCTACCTACTACTGGTTCGGGGGACTTAGACCACCTTTAGGTATAGCCTACACTGTAGATAAGCTTGGGGCCCTCCTGGGTTTACTCTCAGCCTTCCTTCTCAGCGTGTCGACCCTTTACAGTACCTGGATGATCAGGTCTAAGTGGGAATATCTGTACTACACATCCCTACTAGCTCTAGGTGCAGGCTCTATCGGGTGCCTCTATACTGGAGACGTATTCAACTTCTTCGTAATGCTAGAGGTACTCTCGCTATCTGCCTACGTACTCGTAGCTTTCTACCGTGATAACCCGAGGGCTGTTGAGGCCTCCATACGGTACGCAATAGTCGGTATGGTAGCTACATCGCTCTACCTACTCTCCGCCTTCGTAATATACGGCTCCTTCGGCACTCTAAATATGGCTGACGTAGCCCTTAAAGCTAGGTCCCCCTCAGTTTTCGTACATTACAGCGGTGGTGTATTCGGTAACGTGGTCCTCTCTTCAGCTCTAGCCTTAGCTTTATCTATGTGGACCTTCACCTTCAAGGCAGCTATATTCCCGAACCACTTTTGGCTCCCAGACGCGAACCCGGAGGCACCTACGCCTATATCAGCTCTCTTCGTAGCTGTTATAGACCTTATAGGAGCCTATGGAGCTATTAGGTTCCTTTACACGATCTTCGGTGCAGGGAGCATAGTAGAGCCGCTGAGGTCGGATATCATGCTAGTACTACACGTGCTCGGGGCCCTCTCAGCGCTCGTAGGAGCCCTACTTCTAGTGGTACAGACTGACGTAAAGAAGTTCATAGCCTACAGTACTATAAGCCATATGGGCCTAGCCTTCATGGCCCTCTCCCTAGGTACTGAGCGCGGTGTTACAGCTGCTGTAGTCCAGCTAGTATCGAACTCTCTTAGCGAAGCCCTACTCTTCTACTCTGCAGGGATAGCTATAGTAGCTTCAGGGAGAGCTATAGAAGGGCTTGGAGCCCTTAGGAGGTATAGACTTGCCTCAGCAGCATTTGTAGTAGGGCTACTTAACCTCTTTGGAGTGGTCCCCCTATTCATAGGGTTCTGGAGTAAGGTACTGATATTCATAGCTATGGTTGAGGTCGGGTACATCGCGAGCGTACTAGTGCTCATAGCATCTACGGGGATCTCCGGGATAGGGTACGTAAGGCTTATAAGGTACGTAGCTAGGTCTAGGGAGGTCGTAAGGGAGGATGAGAGGCTGAGGAACCTAACCGTACCCTACGTAGTTATATCCGTAGTTCTCCTAGCTCTGGTAATCCTAGGAGTTTTATTCATCTACCTACCGGAATTCAGGACCCTTCTAGAGGTAGTAGGTGCTGAGGTTCTAGACTACAGTAAGTACATCGAGGTCGTCCTAGGTGGTGCATTTAAGTAGTATAATCATATACAAACACCGTTTACAGAGGTTTAAATAAGCTAAAGCAGAAAATACTGTTGAGGAGGGATGAAGTTCGCATTCCTCTGCAAGGAGAGGACCAGGAGTTCTGGAGCAAGGGTAGCTGTAGTTGGTGCTGGTCCAGCTGGGCTAGCAGCTACCGGCTACCTAGTATGTAGAGGGCATGAGGTAGATATGTACGATAAGCTCCCCCTACCGGGTGGTATGATGGCTTTCGCTATACCTAAGTATAGGATACCCCTAGACGTAATCATGGAGGGGGTTGAGGATCTTCAGAAGAACTTTGGTGTCAAGTTCCACCTATCAACTAAGGTAATGTGCGGTGAGAGGCATGACGAAGGTGATGAACTGGCTAGGAATAGCGTGGACCTTCTGAAGCTTAAGGAGGATTACAGTGCAGTCCTCGTAGCTACCGGGACGTGGCGCTCTAGGAGGTTGGGGATATCGGGAGACGATGCTGAGAATGTGATGTCAGCTCTCGGGTTCCTACTTAAGCTAAACCTAAGTAGGCTAGGCTTTCTAGAGGAGAAGCTGGAGAGCTTTAGGAGAGTTATCGTCATAGGTGGGGGGCTAAGCGCTATAGATGCAGCAGAGGAGAGCTTACTAAGCGGAGCCCAGGAGGTATACCTAGTCTACAGGAGGACTGCTAAGGAGGCTCCAGCTGGCGAGTACGAGGTTAATAGGCTCATCAGGTTGGGGGTTAGGTGGATCGAGCTAGCATCACCGAAGACCATAGTAGTGGAGAACGGTAGGGCGAAATCCATAGAGTTCCAGCGAATGAAGTTAGGTGAGCCCGACGAGACCGGTAGGCCGAGGCCCGTCCCGATACCCGGTAGCGAGTTCACACTGGATGCGGATCTGGTCATAGCTGCTATAGGTGAGATACCGACACCTCCACTAGCATCTAACTGCGGGGACCTAGCTAAGTACGTAGGGAAGGATGGTAGGATCCTAGTTGATAGGGTCTACAGGGTACCCGGAACCAACATCTTCGCAGCGGGAGACGTGGTTACCGGACCCTCTAAGATAGGTCAAGCTACGAAGCAGGGCTTAGAGGCAGCTAGGGAGGTGGATAGGTTTTTGTCAGCTAAGCTACTAGCTGTTGCGAGGTGATCTGAGGTGAGGGAAGTGAGTGGGGTAGGGGTTCTACTAAGGGCTATAGACTACTCGAAGTGCATGGGTTGTGAGACCTGTGAAGTAGTCTGCGGATTCATACACGAGCTAGGGCCCTTCATAAAGCTCTACGAGATCTGGGGCGGGGTTAGGAGACCTATATCGTGCTTCCACTGCAGTAAAGCTCCCTGTATAGAGGCCTGCCCTACGGGTGCTATGAGGCGTGATAGCCAGGGTTCGGTTTACGTAGAGTTCTCCAGGTGTATAGGGTGTATGGCGTGCCTCTACGCGTGCCCCTTCGGCATCCCGGACTACAACCCAACTACTAAGACCTCCACTAAGTGTGACCTATGTAGCGACCTAAGAAGAGAGGGGCTTACACCGGCATGCGTCGCTATGTGCCCAACTAGAGCTATTATTATTGGTGAGCCGAGGGCTATAGGGGATGAGATGAAGAGGAGGGCCCTCCTAAGGGTAGTCCGCCTAGGTGAGAGCTAGTGGAGGACCTACTTAGGTACGCCATCCTCTCCACCTCGACCTTACTCATTTTAGTGGGTAATACCGGGCCCCTCCGAGCTAAGGCTCTCGGAGCCTCTATTAGAGCTGCCGGGTTTTTAGTACTCCTACTCCTCCTACCCTACTGGTACCTAGACCTAATCCCATCGATCCTGCTAATGGTATCGGCTCTTACAGGCTCTCTTGTAACCCTCTACACCCCCGGCTACTCGAGTAGGAAGTACGGTACTGAAATACTCCAGGTACTAGTGGATTTCTTCACCCTCTCGGTATCCTTAGTCTTCGCCTCTAAGTACCTCCTCGAGTTCATAGCCTTCTGGCTAGTAGCCGAGGTACTGGGTTTCTTCGTTGTAGTCTACGACGCTATGCTAGGTACTAACCCTAAGGCGTGGTCAGCTGGGCTTAGGTACCTAGTGGTATCCATGGTTCCAGCTGACCTCTCCCTCTTACTCCTCCTAGCCCTAGTAGGATTAGGAGGCTCCCTGAGTGTACCACTTACAGAGCTAAGCCCCGACCTAAATACACCAGCCCTAACAGTCCTAGCTATGGTAGGGTTCTTTGCTAAAGCGGCTGTAGCCCCCCTCCACTTCTGGCTACCCGACGCGCACTCCATAGCCCCATCACCAGGGTCGGCGATACTCTCAGGGATTATGGTGAAGATGGGGGTGTACGGTGTTGCTAGGCTAGCTCTAATGCCATCTATTGATAGGGGAACTGCAACGCTTATCTGCATAATCTTCGGCTCTCTAACGTCTATATATGGTGGGCTTCAGGCTATAGTTCAGTCCGATATAAAGCGTGTACTAGCCTACAGCACCATATCCCACACTAGCACTATGACCTTACTACTAGGGCTCTACTTACTCTCCGGTAGTAGTCAGTTCCTAACAGCTACACTGATCTACGCCGCTGCTCACGCTATATACAAGGCGTCCCTATTCATGGACTCCGGGGTGGTCGAAGTACTAACCCATACGAGGTCTATAGAGAGGCTAGGCTACGTCTCAAGGTTCGCTCCGGGGGAGACCCTATCGGCCATGATATCGATACTCTCCCTAATTGGGGTCCCACCAACTCTCGGCTTTCTAACTAAGCTCGCGGTCTTCATGTCGCTAGCTAGCCACATACCCCAGTCCTGGGTCTACCTAGCTGTTACGGTACTAGTAGCCTTCGAGGTAGTGCTATCGGTGGGCTATAGCGTTAGATACCTACTAGCACACGTAGGTAACCCCTCCTATAGGTATGAGGAAGTAGATCCAGGAGCCCTCAAGCTAACACCGTACGTACTAACCCTCTCCGCGACGTCAATAGGCCTATCCTACTACGTAATAGCCGCAATCGAAGCCGTACCCGCACTTGGGCTACCGGTACAGGTGGTATACCTACTCCTAATACTGACGGCTCTCTTCGGAGTCGCTAGCTGGGCTACCTACTCGATGCTGAAGCGCGGTAGGAAGGACGAGGTCTGGCTGGGGGGTGCTAGGCCTTGAGCCACGTAAGGTCGGGTGTTGTACGTAAGATCGAGGAGTACGTTAAGAAGCTTATGTTCGTAGATAGCTCAGTAGTCTTCGACCGCGTAGCTGAGCTAAGCGGACCTACCTCAGAGTCTAGGGGATCAGAGCTAGGTAGGTTCCTTACGAGGTTTCTCTACACTGTAGTAAACGCCCCCCAGTACTTCTCAGTAGTGGAGTTTAGATTGAGGAAGGCCGCATCCGGGGTTACGAGGGTTCTCGAGGCCTTTAGAGACTCTCTAGAGGCATCAGTAGCACTTTCATCTCTTTTAGCTGGTACCTTAACAACCGTCGCTCTACTAGTAATAGTGGTGGTTAGAGGTGCTCCATAGCTTACTAGCCCTAGCGGTGCTCCTAGCTGGGGTTTTCCTAGCACCGATCTACGACGGTCTGGAGCGTAAGCTGAGAGCAGCTGTACACACCCGTATAGGACCACCAGTACTTCAGACCTGGTACGACTTGGTGAAGCTCTTCTCCAAAGAGCTCATAGTCCCCGAGGGCGGTTCTTGGTGTGTTCTATCGGTAGTCCTAGAGCTTGTAGCATTAGTAGCCTCTGTAGCCCTACTCAGCTACGTCCCACTAACGGTTTCATCAGGTACGGTAGGAGCTGAGGTAGTAGCCTTCATAGTCCTACTTACGGTAGCTACCGCACTTACTATAGCGAGAGCGGTATCTCAGAATAACGTCTACTCAGTTGTAGGGGGGTTTAGGGAGTTCACTCTAGCTCTTTCCTCAGAGCCGTTCCTGATCTTCTCGTACCTAGCTATAGCGACCGGCGGAGAGAGGTTCGTTCTAAAGCTCTCGTCCCTACTTATCCTAGCCATATCTGCGTACGTAGTAAGTGGTAGAATACCCTACGATATCGCCGAAGCAGAGCCGGAGCTCTCTGCTGGGGTTAACATAGAGTTGGCTGGACCTCTACTAGGGATAGCCACAATGTCCACAGTTCTCAAGAGGCTCCTAGCAGCTGAGCTTACAGCTATGGCCTTGGCGTTGGTAGCGGGATTCGAGGGCTACCAAGCCCTAGCCTTGGCCCTAGCTCTAACCCCAGCAGTCTGGGTAGTACACGCACTAGTAAGTATACTCCTCGGTAGGACGCGGGTTGACATAGCTCCTAAAACCCTACTCCTAACCTTGTTCCCCCTATGTGTAGTTACAATAACTATCTACGGGTTAGGGCCATGACCGACCCCGTATTTAAGGTAGTCGAGGAGCTGAAGGGTCTGGGAGGTGTAGTAGAGGAGATTAAGGATAGGGAGGTTTACTTAGCGGTAGGTAGAGATAAGCTAAAGAGCCTAGCTAAAGCCCTCTATAGTGCTGGAGCTTACCTAAAGACCTGTGCAGGTATTGATGAGAGGCAGGTCCAGGGGGTCTTCTCGATCTACCACATATTCGGGCTGGATGAGCTGGGGGTCGATGTAGTTCTTAGGGTACCAGTAGCTGAGGAGGATGCTTGGGTCCCTACTATAGTACCTGAGGTACCAGCTGCAGACTGGTGCGAGCTTGAAGCTAGGGACATGGTCGGGATCGAGATCACGGGCAGGCCCGTTAAGAGGCTTGTCCTACCGGAGGACTGGCCCGAGGAGGTCCACCCACTTAGGAAGGACTTCGACTACTCTACTAGACCTCCGAGGGAGTTCAGGTCCGAGGTAGCTGAGGAGGTTGGAGTACCGCTAGGCCCCTATCACCCGGCTCTCCACGAGCCCGAGTACTTCGAGCTGTACGTAGACGGTGAGAAGGTTGTTGATGTAGCCTACAGAGGCTTCCACGTTCATAGAGGTATAGAGAAGCTAGCTGAGTCCCCTAGGTTTACCTACAAGCAGGTTCCCTTCTTAGCTGAGAGGATATGCGGTATCTGCGGCTTCGTACACTCCAGCTGCTACGTTATGGCTGTGGAGAAAGCTGCTAGAATAGAGGTACCGGAGAGGGCTGAGTTCATAAGGTCGATAGTCCTCGAGGTTGAGAGGCTCCACAGCCACCTACTATGGTTAGGTGTAGCAGCCCACCTACTAGGCTACGATGTCGGGTTCATGCACGCCTGGAGAATTAGAGAGCATACCATGGTTCTAGCAGAGTACCTAACCGGCTCTAGGAAAACATATGGAATAAACATCATAGGGGGCGTTAGGAAGGACCTAAACGTAGATAAGCTGGATAAGACTCTGAAGACCTTAGCGATAGTACGTGAGGGGTTCGTAAAGCTAGCTGAGGTCATGCTATCGGTCCCCCAGATTAGGTTTAGAGCATCCGGTACGGGGATCCTATCGAGGTCCGAGGCTAGGGCTCTAAGCGTAGTAGGCCCCGTCGCTAGGGCCTCGGGGCTCTATAGGGACGTTAGGAAGGACTACCCGTACTTCGCCTACAGGGAGGCATCCTTTAAGGTCCCCCTGTACACTGAAGGAGATAACCTAGCTAGACTCCTAGTTAGAGTTGAGGAGATACTAGAGAGTATAGAGATAATCAGGCAACTGATAGACAGGCTACCGGGAGGACCCATAGCTGTAGAGTCGTGGGATGTACCACCCTACAGAAGAACCGTAGCAGCAATCGAAGCACCTAGAGGGGAAGACGTACACTTCCTAATAACCGGGGTCGGTAAGCCCTATAGGTGGAGGGTTAGAGCTCCTACCTACCAGAACATACCAGCCCTGAGGGCTATGCTGAGAGGAGCTCCACTAGCAGATGCACCTCTAACAATAGCAAGTATAGACCCCTGCTTCTCATGCACCGATAGGGTAGTTGTTTACGATATGAGAGCCGGTAGTAGGAGAGTCCTAAGGATCTCAGGAGGTGTACCCCCATGTCCCTTGTGAAGATACTTGAAATAGCTCTTAAAACAGGGCGTGTAACCCGTAGGTACCCGGCAGAGGAGCCTCTACTAACACCTGAGTTCAGGGGCTCCATAGAGGTAGACCCTGCGAAGTGCTGGGGCTGCGGTGCCTGCGTTAAGGTCTGCCCTCCGAACGCCCTGACCCTAACACCCTCAGGTAAGGGCTTAGTCCTGGAGTACTTCGTCGGTAGGTGCGTATTCTGCGGGATGTGTGCTGAGGTATGTCCAGCTAAGGCTATAACCGTTACTAAGAAGTTCGAGCTGGCCTCCACTAACCTCAGGGACCTAAGATCTAGGGTAGTTCACGAAGTCCTACGCTGTAGTGTATGCGGAGCACCTATCGCAGCCGAGGCCGAGGTAAGAGCTGTAGTGAAGGCCTCACCTATATCTGAGGAGTACGCCATCCTATGCCCAAAGTGTAGAAAGGAGAGGTTCTCTAGGTCCGTAGGTCTAAGGATGGGTGCTTCCGGTGGCGGGTCTAGCTAAAGCACTCAGAGCTATTAGGAGGAGTATCTGGGTATACCACCTAAACAGCGGATCCTGCAACGCTTGCGATATAGAGGTACTTGACGCGCTAACCCCCTACTTCGACGTCGAGAGGTTCGGGGTAAAGCTCGTCGGGTCTCCGAGGCACGCCGATGTGATAATATTTACAGGGCCGGTAACAAGGGAATCCCTCCCCAAGGTTGTAAGAGCCCTTAAGGCTATGCCGAGGCCTAGGCTACTCCTAGTCCTAGGCTCCTGCGGTGTTGGAGGGGGGATATGGTGGGATACCTACGCAACTACCGGCGGCTTCAGTAAGCTTGAGGAGATACTCAAAGAGCATGGTGTGGAGGTAGATAGGGTTGTCTACGTACCCGGCTGCCCAGTGAGGCCTGAGGCGATAATTTACGGTATGCTGGTTCTACTAGGGCTAGCCGAGCAGAAGGTTAGGGAGGTGGAGCTACCTGCACCGGGGGGTTAAGGTCTACACGTGCTCGGTGGAGAGCCCGGAGATGTCTACGTACAGGCATGTACTAGCCCCGATCTCAAAGTGTGAGTACAGGGGCGACATCAATGTAGACTTACTACCCTCTGGAATACGTGGGGAACTCCTAAGGAGGGGTGAGGTGCTCCTAACTGAGCTTGACGAGGGCTTAGCTAGAGTGCTGGGGGTCGATAACCTTAGCAACTACCAGTACCTTAGGCTCGTGCTCTCCGATTGAGTTACGGGTTCAGCGTAAGGTAAGGAGGGACGCGGCTAGGTGCCCAACAACGGAGGCTAGGATTACGTACTCGTAGCCTAGGTACGAGGCTAGTACCCCGCCTACAACTGACCCAACCACGCTTCCCAACTCGCTGAGTACCCCGTAGAGGAACGTGTTAAGACCTCCTGAGGAGTTTACGTAGTTAACGTAGTTAGCTGAGTTAAATAGATTGAGGAGAGCCGATATGACTACTAAGTAGAGTAGAGCTATCTCAGCTCTACCTACGGTAAGGAGTAGGGGGATAGCTACCCCCCGAGCTAGAGCTGTAGCTGGAGCTGCGGCTCCAGCTACAGAGACCTTAGATACAGCTAGTATAGTGAAGGAGGAGGCTAGAGAGGAAAGCCCGTAGATGAGTACGGTAGTTGCAGGTCCTAAGTAGCTGGATATTACAAGTGGTAGGACTACTGCCAGAGCTTCTGAGGAGGCTACGACTAAGAGCGCACCGAGGAGCGGTCGATGACTAGGTATCTCCCTACCCTCGCTCCAAAGCGAGCGCAGAACTTCGGAAGGACCTAGATCCCCCTCGAAGGCCTCGGGGAATACTGATACTAGCTTAGCATACCTGTAGAGGGAGTCGAGCCTCTTAGCTACTCTAAATAAGGTCCTCTCTATGGGTAGTACCAGCGGTGGAAGGGACCAAGCGAAGAGAGTGGAGACCGTGAGAGCTAAGATGAGAAGGGACTTCGCGGAGAGGTAGCCGTAAGAGAGTAACACCAGGAGAACCCCTCTAATAGCTAGAGACGCGGAGTTCACTAGGTTGCTGTAAAAGCCCCAACGGGAGCTTTCGGTGTACTCCAGCAGCGTAGCGCTAGCTGAGACCCTACCTAGAGATAGGGCTGCTGCGTGGAGGAGGCAGTAGGCTACGGCCACGTAGAGTAGGCTTGAGTTGAGGACCGGAGTTAGGAGGGAGAGTACTAGTAGGATAGCTGAGACTACAGCACCTAGCCTACTGGCCCCCCTCTCGACTAGCTTACCTAGGGTTAGGCTTACAACTATGAAGGTGGAGCTCCATAAGCCGTTGACAAGACCTAAAACCATCGGGTCTGCTCTAAGCTGTAAAGCTATGTACAGGTACAGGTAGAGGTCGGTGGCGGATAGTAGAGCTAGGTAGGCTATTGCCGGAACTAACCACACGTAAGCCCCTTAAAGCTACCTAAAGAGCGGGTTCAGCTTTAAGCCTAACCCCCAATACATCTCGTAGTGTAGAGGATGGGCTGCAGGCTCCGGCTTAAGGAAGTGCTTAGCTTAACCTGTTACACGGTCCTAGCATCTGTTACCGCGGTGCTGATCCTGGCGTCTCTACTGGACTCCACAGAGCTGTGGGTAGCTTTAACGAGCTTAGGTGAAGAGGTAGCGTACGTAGGGTTAGCCTTAGCTGTAGTGTACTTAGTAGACCCTCTGATAGGACTACTAACCCTAGGGGTAGTGCTACTCTCCGGGTCCGTAAACATAGCCTTGAAGTACTCACTAAACATCCCTAGACCCCCTCCTGAGTACTGGCGTACCCCCGCAGAGGGTCCGGGGTTTCCGAGCGGTCACACTCAGGTATCCGCAAGCTTCTGGAACAGCCTAGCTGCGTTAACTCTCCACCGATGTCCAGCTCTCCTAGCTTTAGCGATCCCCATAGCTGTAGCTACCTCGAGGGTAGCTCTAGGAGTTCACAGTGTTGCCGATGTAGTGGGCGGCTACGTAGTAGGAGTAGCCGTAGCTGGGATCTCTGTCTACGTAGGTAGGCGCTTAGGTAAGAGGTCCCTACCAGCAGTATATGCCTTAGCTGTAGCTATATCATCCATCAGTAGCTGCCTAGGTTACGACCTCCGTACATCTTCCTCAGTCCTAGGCCTCTCTTTAGGGCTCCTCCTACTTACCCCAAGAACCGAGCACTTTATCCACAACGTGCGCTCCATAAGCTTAGCTAGGAGGTTCCTAGCTCTAGCTGCTTCCGCTGCCACCTCCTTACTGATACTCTACTTAAGTAGGCCTGCGGGGTTTGTGGTTAGAGCTTTAGCGTACTTACTTCTAGCTGTAGCTATTTATGCGGTACCAAGCGCGCTAAGGAAAGCTGGTGCTAGACCTCCTTAGGTAGCTTTACTGACTCCCTTAGTAGCTCTAGGAAGCTCCGCTTAGGTTCCTTCGGGGTGGTGAACTCTATGACGAGCTCTCTCACACCAGGAGCTGAGCGCTTTACGGACTCAGCTATGTAGGACCTTATCTCCTCGAGCTCGCTGAGCTTTGTCAATGGGTCTACCTCGAGCTGAAGTAGTACGAGGTACTTACCCGGCTCTAGAACTAGGGACTTCACGCTGTTTACATCCAGCACTCTGGGATCGGAGAGGGCTACCTTAACCACCCTACCTACAATGTCCCTAGGGGCGGAGATCCCTATGAGGGTAGCTACGTACCTGTAGCCTAAGCTAGCTGAGGATACAGCTATTACAGTAGCTACAGCGAAGGCCCCGTAGCCATCGATAATCGGGTTCCCCGAGAATATGGCGACTATAGTTGCGAGGTCTCCTAAAGTATCCGCGAGGTTCTCAGCTACAGCTGCTACGAGCGCCGGGTGCTTACCCGCTCTCCTACTCTCTCTAATGGCGTCTACTAGGACTGCCGCGTTAAGAGTCAGGGATATGTACATCAGCCGTCTAGAGGTTTCGGTAACCTCAACTACGGGGTTCGCTAGTCTGCTAACACCTTCATTAACTGCCTCTAGGAAGAGGTATGCTACAACTATGACTACAGCTGCAAACCCTGTTACGTACACAGCCCTACCGTAACCGAAGGGGTACCTCAGAGACGGCTTAAGCCTCTGTGTAGCAACACCTAGAGCTATGAGCCCTGAGACCGTGAGGTCAGCTAGGGAGTGGAGGAGTGAAGCGTTTATAGAGGCTGACATAGAGCTAGTGCTCGCAAAGTACTTTAGTAGGACTAGCACAACGTTAATCACTAGCCCGAAGTATACGGGTCTCAACTTAGGCTCTCAACCTCATTACGGTACTGGGAGGAGCTATTGGTAGTAGCTTTTAACCACGTAGCTAGGTCCTTAACTACGTGTAGACTCCTCAGGTACCTGCACACCTCGCAGGCTACCCTCGATGCTATACCTTCTAAGCTAGCCCCCCGAGAGCTGGTCTGCGGTAGGCTATTAAGCTTTAAACTGGGGTATTTTGGAGTGGGGAGCAGGTTCTCAAATACATCCGCTTTTAACTCTCTGCAGAGACCTCTTTGCGGTGGCTACTTACGGCTAAGGTGTTCCACAGGCTAGTATCTCTAGGGGAGGCTTATGAGATCCTCAGCGAGTACGTTAAGCTTAGACCTATAGAGGTGGAGGAGGTAGATCTGGTAAGTGCCTCCGGGAGAGTTCTAGCTGATGATGTGGTAGCCTTGTACGACTACCCACCATTCGACAGGTCTGAGGTAGATGGTTATGCGGTCCTCTCAAGCGATGTAGCTGAGGCAGATGAGGAGAGGCCTGTAGCTCTTAAGGTCGTAAGCTCGGTAGGTATCGGCGAGGTACCGAAGGTCTCGGTAGGTAGCGGGGAGTGTGCTGAGGTATCTACGGGGTCTATGGTACCAAGAGGGGCTGACGCTATAGTACCTGTTGAGCACACTAAGCGTGTGGGAGATATAGTTTACGTTTATAAGCCGGTAGCTCCCGGAGATAACGTAGCTCAGGCAGGATCGGACGTACTAGCCGGCGATGTACTCCTAGCTAAAGGTACCGTGCTCGGCCCAGTTGAGCTAGCCCTACTAGCCTCCTCAGGTATACCTAGGGTAAGGGTCCACAGGAGGGTTAGGGTAGGCTTAGTATCGATCGGGGATGAGCTAGTAGAGCCTGGAAGGGAGCTCGAGCTCGGTAAGGTATTCGACGTCAACTCCTACTACCTCTACTCGTCCATAAGGGAGCTCGGCGCGGAGCCGGTACTCTACGGTATCGTGGGGGACGATGAGGCGAGCCTGGAGAGGGTCCTGAGGAAGGCTCTAGAGGAGTGCGACATCGTTATAACTAGCGGTGGGACCTCTGCGGGTGTTGGCGATATAACTTACAGAGTAGTTGAGAGGCTCGCCGGTGGGACCCTCCTCTTCCACGGGCTTAGGGTTAGGCCTGGTAAGCCTACCTTCGCAGCAGTCGCTGGAGGTAAGCTCGTCATAGGGCTTCCAGGCTTTCCCCTCTCGCAGATGATGATATTCAACGTACTTGTAAAGCCTATCCTAGCTAAGCTCTTGGGATACGGGGAGCCTCGCGCTACAGTAAGAGCTACCCTAGCCGAGAAGGTCCTAGGGTACCTAGGGGTCACGAGGCTCGTTCCGGTAGTACTTAGGGGGGATTCCGGGAGCTATGTAGCCTACCCACTTAGCTACAGGTCTGGCTCTACGAGTGTCCTCCAGATAGCTGACGGGTTTGTGATGGTTAAGGACTCCGCGCCCTTCCTAGAGGAGGGTACGGAGGTTGAGGTCTACAGGCTTCACACTAAGAGGCTAGCCGACCTAGTGGCCATGGGTAGCCACGACTACCTCCTCAGCGAGGTCTTTAGGGAGCTTAGCAGGAGCTTCACGGTCAAGTACGTACCGGTAGGGTCCCTAGCTGGGCTGGAAGCTGTAGCTAAGGGTGTAGCAGACGTAGGTGGGGTGCACGTACTTGACGTAGAGAGCGGTGAGTACAACATACCAGTGCTGAGGAGGCTAGGGTACGGAGGCAGGGTAGCCCTCATCATAGGGTACACCCGCGAGGTTGGGCTAGTGGTCGCTAGGGGGAACCCCAAGGGTATTAGTAACATAAGGGACCTACTTAGGGAAGACATAGTCTTCGTTAACAGGGTCCGCTACAGCGGTATAAGAGTACTCGTAGATACCTACCTGGAGAAGCTAGCTCGAGAGCTGGGAACGACCTTCGAGGAGCTTACCAGTAGGATAAGGGGATACTACACAGAAGCTAGAACCCATAGCGGTGTAGCTCTAAGCATACTAAGCGGTAGGGCAGACGTAGGGGTAGCCTTAAGGTACGTAGCCGTAAAGTACGGACTGGACTTCATACCGCTAGCCTACGAGAGGTTCGATATAGTAGTCAACCCACGGTCCCTAAGAAAGAGGGAGGTAGAGCTACTAATAGAGTACCTGCGCTCAGACAGCTTTAAGAAGCTCATCGAGAAGTACCCGGGCTACAGACTTGACAAGAGGACGGGGGAGCTCGTAGTACTCTAGGAAGGTCTTCAAACCATCGCAGAACTTAGGCTCGGTGAAAGTGGTAACAGCTTATTCGATTGCTTGCTACTAATCGCCTAACATGTTCTGTTGTAGTGCGGTAATAAAATTAAAATTTATTAAGCCAGGTTTTTACTCTAAACTTGAGGGGTATAATGTGAAGACCCCTAGGAGTACTGTAGTATCCATAGCCTTACTAATTCTAATATTGGTCATCTCAGCAATCGCGTGGTCTCTCAGGATACAGCTGTACACCACGAGGGCCCCGTTCTCTGCGTTCCTAATACTAATCGTCCTCCTAGTAGCTGGTTACGTGTTCATGGAGGAGGCTAAGCTAGGTAAGAGCTTCCCCGTTAGGAAGATACCTGCCTTTGACGCTATCGAAGAGGCTATAGCTAGGTCTGTTGAGATGGGCAGACCGGTACATATGACCTTCGGCTTCGGCACCATATCTTCATCCATGGCCCCCCAGTACGTAGCCGGTCTCGGGGTTCTAGCCCACGTAGCTAGGCTATGCGGTAAGTACGGGGCTAAGCTCATAGCTACGCTGGGGGTCCCCGAAGTTATAGCCACTACGGAGGAAATAGTTAGGGAGGGCTACTATTCCGCCGGGCGCCCCGAGCTCTTCAACCCGGCTTACAACGTCAGGTACTTAACTGACCAGCAGTTCGCCTACGCCTCAGCTGTCCAGGCGACCGTCGTTAGGGAGAACGTGGGTGCTAATATAGTTGTCGGCCCGTTTTACGCAGAGTCCCTGATATTCATGGAGGCTGGGAACATGGTCAATGCGTTCCAGATAGCTGGAACCGCTAGGGAGACCCAAATACCGTTCTTCGTATTAGTAGCTGACTACTCCTTCATAGGTGAGGAGATATTCGCCGCCGGGGCCCTAGCCTCAGGAGATAAGGAGACCCTAGCCTCTATAAGGGGCCAGGACCTAGGTAAGCTCATCAGCATAGCCTTAGTGGTACTGGGGATCATAATGCTACTGGGAGGGTTTAAGCTGGTCGATAGCCTAAACTGGGTCTGGAAGTTCGGGTGATAGCATGAGCCTAGTAGTCAGGAAGTACATCCCCCAGATAATCGTCTCCGCAATAATAGTTGTTACCGTAGCCTTCTACTACCTCTACGTGAGTAAGGAGGTGGCAGACGCGTTCGGTAGAGCCGATAAGGCCCTAAGCGACTGGGCCGTAATAATCACCAGCTTCGCCCTTATTGTTGGAGGAGTAGACATACTGAGGTTCCACATCTTAAGGATAAGAAAGGAGGGCTTGGTACAGGCTCCCTTCAGCGCTGTTACCATAGCCCTACTCATCACTATGGTAGTCTTCGGCGTAGTAGGTTGGTACTACAGCTATGCAGCTCCCGAGCTCGGGATCACCATAACTACCCAGCCTCAGTTTCGATGGCTTTATACAAACGTATACGCACCAGCCGATGCAGCCATGTACTCTATCCTAGTGTTCTACATAGCATCGGCATCCTATAGAGCCTTCAGAGTTAGGAACCCGATGGCTCTGCTACTGTTAATCACGGCAGTGATCGTAATGCTCGGGAACACAACCATAGGCGGGCTCATATGGCCCGGCTTCCTCTCGCTGAGGGATTGGATCATGACGGTCCCGAATACCGCGGCTTTCAGACCCATAACTATCGGCGCCGGCCTGGGGACCATAATACTAGGGCTAAGGCTGTTGACCTGGAGGGAGATAAGCTGGATGGGGAGGCG
Organism: uncultured Desulfurococcaceae archaeon; assembly: GCA_964442165.1. Lineage (GTDB taxonomy): Archaea > Thermoproteota > Thermoprotei_A > Sulfolobales > NBVN01 > DRZP01. Next base: position 25,336 of record CAYTXX010000002.1, read on the forward strand.
TGAGTAGTATGAGTGGCCGGATCTCCTTAGGGAAGGTCCTAGAATCTAGGGAGCTACTCTACACTCTACTCTTGCTATCGGTAATACTACCGATACTACACCCCATAGGAATCCCCATAGAGATATCGGCACGTACGCGGGACGTCTACAACTACATGGAGCAGAACCTGAGGCCAGGTTGCCGTGTCTTCGTAGAGGTGTACTATGAGGTTGCGGCTAGAGGTGAGCTCGAGCCCAACCTAATAGCACTCACTAAGCACCTCTTCGACAAGGGCTGCAAGATCGTTTACAGCTCTCTCGGCGCTTTCGGGGTAGTGGCATTCTCCCTATTTAGGGCTAGCGCGGCCGACCTCTTCGCCAACAAGGAATACGGCGGAGACTATGTATACCTCGGGTATATAGCTGGGGGAGAAGCAGCATCAGCATCTCTAGCGAAGAGCATTAAGGGGACTATAAGCGTAGACAACTACGGTAATAGGATTGAGGACCTCCCACTAATGAAGGAGGTCGATAAGGCCACAGACTTCGACCTAGTAATAATAGTCTCGTCAGGTACCGACATATTCGCCTACTACGTAAGGCAGTGGTACACACCCTACGGAGTCCCGCTACTGTTCGTAGCTCTAAGCGTTATAGCGCCGTCGATAGAGCCCTTCGTAGGCGCTAAGCAGGCTATAGGGATGCTCGTAGGGCAGAGAGCTGGAGCTGAGTACGAGGTCCTCGTAGGTAGGCTGGGATTAGGGATAGCTTCGATGGACGCTCAGAGCACGTCGCACACGCTGATACTAGCATTCATAGTCATAGGCAACGTGGTCTACTGGGCTAAGAGGCTTTCGTCCAAGAGAGGTGGGCCGAGATGATCAACTGGGAGGTTTTCGGGGCTTGGCTTTGCGCGGCCCTAGTCGTGTGGATCTACAGCTTCGCTTACAGGGATAACGTTCTGTACAAGCTAGCCGAGCACATATTCCTAGGTACTGCAGCAGGCTACTCAATAGCTCTAGCACTGGACAGCCTGAACAGGGTCTTAATACGCCCAGCCATCACCACTCCCCAGACGTTCTGGGCCACCTCTTGGCATTACATCATACCGGCAGTGCTCGGGTTACTAATGTTCGCTAAGTACTCGAGGAAGTACTACTGGCTAGCTAGGTACGCGGTAGCCGTGAACATAGCTGTAGGAACAGGGCTAGCCCTAAGGACCGTACCCATAGCCAATATAGTAAGGCAGATCACAGCCACAATACTGCCCCTATGGGGTTCCGATCCCGTTAAAACTCTGAACAACTGGATAATGGCGTTAGTAACCCTCGGAGGGCTAACGTACTTCATGTTCACGATATTCCCGAGGAGAGTTGAGGGGGTACCGCCATCGCCTACCTACTGGGTCTACAGAGCTCTGTACTACATAGGGATCTACGGGATGATGGTAGGCTTCGGAGCCCTCTTCGCTAACACCATAATGACTAGGGTAGGGTTCCTGATATCTATATACCTAATATACCTACAGCCGCAGGTGTGGGCTTCAATAGTAGCTGCAGTACTCGCAGCTATAGCTATAATCCTAGGAGCACTAAGGAAGAGGTAGCTATGGCTAGGGTTTACAGCGAGGACGTGATAATAGAGGAGCTCGCGAGGAGGATAGTAGACCTAAAGCTGGATACTATAGCTATCTTTTTACTTAGTTCCTTCGGACCTATGGGCAGGGTATGGTCTCAGCTAGCTAGACTCTACCTCCAACCCCTACTCATACTCCTAGGTAATTACGGCGAGATCTTCCTAAGCATTCTTCAAGACCCTCAGAAGGTAGAGAAGCTCATCAGTAAAATAGAGGAGCTAAGTAGCTAACTTATTTTCCCTATAAGGCACTTTAGTCCCGGGCTTAGCGTGAAGCGCCCCAAGAGGCTTGTACTCGTGGGTGATAGGCTTTTCGATGGTAGGGGCGGAATTCTAGTAAACTCCGTGGTAGTGATTGAAGGTAGCAGTATAGTCGACGTAGGCACTAGAGGTTCTGTAGAGGTTTCAGGAGACTACGAGCTGGTAGAACTTAAGGGGGTTACGTTACTGCCAGGTCTTATAGACGTACACGTACACTTCAGCGGGCTAAGGACGTACAATCCGGCTGAAGCTCTAACAACTCCACCGGAGCTACGGGCTCTTAGAGCGGCTCGCGATGCCGAGAGGGCTCTTATGTCCGGGTTTACTACGGTTAGGGATTGCGGTAGCACCATAGCTCTACACCTGAGGAGAGCTGTTAGCGAGGGTACTATCGTAGGTCCCACAATTGTAGCTGCGGGAAAGCCCATCTGCCAGACCGGTGGACACTGCGATATCCACTACCTCCCGGTCGAGGAGGTAAGAAGGCTTGGACTAGCCCTCCTCTGTGATAGCCCCTGGGAGTGTAGGAAGGCCGCTAGGGTGGCCCTCAGAGAAGGGGCTGACTTTATAAAGGTCATGACCTCAGGCGGCGTCGGCTCGGAGAAAGATGACCCTAGGCACCCTCAGATGAGCGTTGAGGAAGTGAGGGCCGTTGCCGAGGAGGCCCATAGAGTTGGTAAGAAGGTCGCTTCCCACGCTCAGGGAGCTGAGGGAGTTAAGATAGCTATCCTAGGTGGGGCGGACTCCGTAGAGCACGGCTACTTCCTAGACGAGGAGGTCGTAGAGCACATGCTTCAGCAGGGGGTATACTACGTACCGACGTTATGCCTAGTAGAGTTCTACAAAAAGACCCTGGAGAACCCGCCACCGGGTATCCCGGAGTGGAGGCTTAGGAAGCAGGAGACGTGTATAGATGCGATGCCTCGTAGCTTCCTACTAGCGTACAGAGCAGGCGTAAAGATAGCTGCAGGTACGGACTACTACGGTCCACCATTAAGAGCTTTCGGGAACCACGCTGACGAACCGATAGCTATGGTTAAGTACGGTATGAAGCCTGAGGACGCTTTAATTGCTGTAACGAAGAATGCTGCTGAATGTCTTGGTCTAAGTAATGTTGGGGTGCTCGAGAGAGGTAAGGTAGCTGACATCGTAGGGGTTTTAGGAGACCCCATTACTGATATAGAGGTGCTCAAGAAAGTGGTCTTCGTAATGAAGGGAGGTAATATAGTGAAGAGAGCGGTGTGAGGGTCGTATGAAAGTAGAGAGACTGAAGGTCAGCACTGCTGAGCTAAGCGGTGGGGTACTAAGGCTTAGGAGGAACGAGAGTGAGGTAGAGGTGCCCTTAAGCTCCGTACGCAGGGTGGGCTCGATCAAGAGGTTTAACAGGGTACTTGTAGTTCTCGTAATGGTCATGGCGGTGCTGTCACTACTTACCCAAGAGTTCACGTACAGCCTACTTACACTACTGATGCTAGCTGTGTGCTTCCTAACGAAGGAGGAGACCTTAGTCCTCGAGATGGCTGACGGTAAGTTGTTCGAGGTTACCGTAAGGAGTAAGGATAGCTTTAGGAAGGTTTTGAAAGAACTTAAAGACGCTACTCGCTAATTATCTCTACATTAGCTCTCGGTACTGTTACTACCCTACCGTCCTGTAGACGTACCTTAACTACTCTAACTGGGGACTCCGTCTCTATCTTCTGCAATTCTACCGGTAGCTCTACAACGGTCCCTATCTCCCCGAAGTACGGGTACCTGATAATCCTGACGATGCTACCGATCTTCATCCTACCCTCTCCTAGAGGTCCTAAAGACTCTGGTACCACCTTCTCCTTCTTAGGTATTATTACCTCGGGTCTTATGACCCCCGCTCTCACCTGTGTAGCTCCATTTATAGCTGCCTCGAAGTTCTGGTGCTCCTCAAATACTCTGAAGGCTTTTTCCGACATTGGTAGCTTACCGAAGCCCTCCGTTAGTATTAAGGTGAACCCTATGTTCTCTCTACCCGTTATAGCCACACCTATCCTATACCCCAAGAACCTCTCCAAATCGGTTATCTTAACTCCTCCAACAACTAGACCTGCCACACCCACACTCCTAGCTTTCTCCAGGGCCTCGTAGGTAGCTAAGGAGCCTCCGATAACTATCTTACCCGCATGGTATTCTCCTATGTCCTTAGCTTCGAGTGCATCGCGGTTACTGGAGACGGCCATCTCTATCTTACCGTGCCTCTCATCACCAAAGCCTATTATCCCCTGGACGAAGGCTGCTGGAGTTCCTATAACTACGGATTCTCCAGGAATGACCTTCTCAACGATCCCCCTAATGTACGCTCTTAGCTCTATAGGTCTTGGAGGGCTTCTTATAGTTAAGTGCCCTGTGAGCTCATTAAATGTTTCTACAACTCCATCTACAGGAGACTCAACACTTCTCTTTATAAGTCCTAGGAAGGCCGTATATGAGGCTAGAACACTTCCCCTGGAGACCCTGTCCCCGATTTTAACCTTGAGGTACCTATGTACTTCCTCTGGTTCTACTCCTAAGAGCTCTGCAACCTTTATTATGAAGGGCTGACCCTCTAGGTAGCACCTCCCGACAATAGTATCGAACTCCACCTCCTGACCTTCGCTAACGAGTATCTCACCTTTAATGGGGAGGTTTCTCTCTCTCCTTATGTATGTGAGGGACGTTACTGCGAGACCCGGAGTATATGCGAAGCTCTCCTCGCTCATGGGTTTCACCTACCTAGCTAAGGACCCTCTCGGGGTATAGGTCCATAGACCTAAACCACTGGAGTAGGAGCTTTCTCCGCTCCTCTCTATTTCGAGGTATGTAGAGAGATCTCCCTCTTCCATCTAGGACTACCCCAACTACTCCGCCGCGAACCCTCCTGCTCATCTTCTTACCGTATCCAGCGCCGAAGTCGAACTTCCTCGTCGGGTTTACAGTTATTGTAGCTTCCTTATGCTGTGATAGGGGTATCCTTATGATGCTTCCGAAGCTTAGCTCGTAGGATTCTTTCTCGCTTGGGGAGTACTCTACGACTACGTCGGCAACTTTTTCGCCAGCAGTCCCAACGCCTGCAGCTGCAACTACCGTACCTAAGGGCACTAAGCATTCCTTCTCAAATATCTCTAGGGCTATCTCTTTGTATACCTTCGATAGAACTCCCAGGTGGGGTATCATGAATACGCTGTCCTGCATTATGTAGGTGAAGCCTATCGGCTGGAAGGCGTCTATCAGGATCATCATCGACTGAGCTCTCCTAGGCGCTCTCGAGAGGAGCCCACCGGTGCCGATTATGTAGTCTACTCTCTTCATATCTATGTAGGTCTCCTCGGCTTTAACCTCTTCGAATATGTCTGAGATAGTCCTCTCCCTCTTAACACCCTTAAGCTCCCTGGCGAGGTACTTATGGTGGTTGAAGGCCATACGGATGCTTTCCCTAGCTACAGCGTGCTCCACTATGAGGTCCTCCAGAGTCATCGGTATTGTCGTAGGCCTTATCATCTTGTTGTAGATTATACCCATAACCTCGTCCTCCGTTAGGTCGAGGGGGATCCACCTCATAATGTTCTCTAGCCCGGCCTCCTTAAGTACGTTCCCGATGCTGTAGCTCATCCCTAGGTTAGCGCTTACGGTCCTCAGGAACCTCCCATCGAAGACTGAGTATACGTTTGTTGTAGCACCCCCCATCCCAACCCCTATGACGTTAACCCCCCTCATTTCAGCGAAGGTTCTGATCATAAGCCCCTCAGCTGCGGGTGTCGGCATTATCTCCGTGGAGACCAGCTTCCTTAACTTCTCGTAACCAGGTGCGTGGGCCATGACGTGCTCCATGAATAGCTCGAGAATAGCGTTCCTAGCAGGCTCTACCCTCTCAACCTCTATCTGGGGTCTGATGTTGTCCACTATCCTAATGTCGAAGAAATCGGGGTTAAGTATTCTCTTTACATCCTCTCTCGCGTCCTTGTTACCTGCGTAGACTACCGGTAGCCTGAAGGTAATCCCAAACCTAGGCCTAGGCTTAGCTACGGCTATTATCTCAGCCATCTCGATTACGT
>CAYTXX010000002.1:31371-35780 GCA_964442165.1 uncultured Desulfurococcaceae archaeon
CTATAGTCAATTATCCTATGCCCTGTAAGCTCCTCAACCTCTCTAACAGCGTTCCTGATACCCTTAGTCACGTCCTCAACGGGCTTCTCGACAGTTGTAGGGGCCTCACCGCTAGCTAGGAACTTCCACTCTCCGTTAACCTTACCGAAGAATCTAGCCTTAGTCGTAGTGCTACCTACGTCTGTGGCCATAATGTACCTGGGCTCTCTAATAAGCTGCACAGCGACCGCACCGATTGACTTTTAGGAATAAGTTAAATAAGTGCTGTCGGAGGTAGAGAGCCGCAGACCACCCTTCTAGACGAGGCTTTCCTGAGCCTATTCATTATGGCTAGTCCAATACCCCTTTCCTCGAAGCTCTCAGCTACACCTAGGGAGGCTTCGGTAAGCCTGTCGAGCTCTCTTAGGGATGTGTATAGGTTCTTAGCTACCTCGTATAGGTTTCTCCTAGAGCCGAGGACTATCATCTCAACACCTGGGATCCTACCGAGCTCCTCGGCGGTCTCGGATGAGGCTACTAGGGCTACGCCAGCACTTGCTAACCGCGTAACCAGCTCCTTAAGGCAGTCTAGGTACTCCCTATCGCTACAGGAGCCTCTCTCGACTAGTACCAGCTTCTTCTCCGGTGCGTAGTGCCTGTACTTAAGGCCGGGCGATGGAGGTGCTCCGGAGTAGAGCTCTAGACCGCGGGCGTAATCAGGTACCTCGACAGGCCTCCCGAAGAGCCTCTCAAGCTCCTCCGGGCCTATAGGGCCGGGCCTTAGGACCCTAGGGGGGTCCCTCAGTACGTCTACTACAGTGGACTCCACACCGAAGAACGTCTCCCCAGAGTCGAGCGCTAGGTCTACTCTCCCACCTAGGTCCTCTAGTACGTGCTCAGCTGTCGTAGGTGAGGGCTTACCGGATAGGTTCGCTGATGGAGCTACTACAGGCCTCCCGAATGACTCTATAAGCTTTAGAGCTACGGGGTGTGCTGGAGCTCTAACAGCTACGGTATCCAGCCCTCCGCTAACTACGCTAGGTAGCTTACTGCTCCTCCTAAGTACTACAGTTAGAGGACCAGGCCACGCGATCTCCAAGACCCGCAGTACCTCCTCAGCTACCTCCTCAGCTACCTCATCGAGCATGTGGATACCCGAAACGTGGACTATTAAGGGGTTGTCAGGAGGCCTCATCTTAACCTCGAAGACCCTGAGGACCGCCTTCACGTTGAAGGCATCCGCGCCGAGTCCGTAGACAGTCTCAGTTGGGAAGGCTACGAGACCACCACCCCTAAGCACTTTCACAGCCTCCTCTATAGCATCTACGTCGGGGCTTAGGGGGTCTACCCTCAGTACCCTAGTCCTAGCCATGGCCGTGGAGGTTATACCAACTAAACTTAAATCTGCAGCGGGTAAGCATCTAACTACACGGCTTAGAGTTCTGGGGGTACCGGCGTGGTACAGTACATCGTGGGGGTGGACGTAGGGGCGACCTACACTAGGGTAGGGCTCTTCTCACCTGAGGGTACGCTGGTGGAGAAGGTCAGCTTCGGAACTCCTAGGGTTGGTGGAGAGCTAGCGGTGGCCTTGGCTATAGCTAGGGCTATCGAGGAGCTTCTCTCTAGGTGGGGCGGGTCCCTATCATCCATAGGTGTTGGAACTGTAGGTCCGCTGGATATTACCTCGGGTGATGTAGTTGGAGCCCCTAACGTCCCTATTGGGAGGTTTAAGATTAGGGAGCCCCTTGAGAGGCTCTTCGGAGTGGACGTCTACGTAGTTAACGACTGCGTAGCAGCTGCTTGGGCTGAGTACCTAGTTGGTGCTGGTAGGGGGTTTAGGAACGTAGTTTACGTAACCATAAGTACGGGGATAGGAGGTGGAGCGGTAGTCGACGGCCACCTGCTACTAGGTAAGGATGGTAACGCCCACGAGATTGGGCACATAGTTCTAGACCTCAGCGGTAGGTTTAGGTGCGGTTGCGGAGGTCTTGGACACTGGGAGGCGATAGCTTCGGGGGCTAACATACCTAGGACCTTGGAGGTACTAGCTAGGGAGTGGAGAGGTGAGGCTACTGAAGCCTATACAAGGGCTTTGGGAGGTAACCTAAACCCGGAGGAGCTCTTTAGGTTGTGGAGGGTTGGCGATAGGTTCGCCGAGTTCGCAGTAGACTTCCTTGCGGAGGTAAACGCTGCTGGCATAGCTTCCGTAATCAACGTATACGACCCCGAAGTTCTAACGGTAGGGGGTTCCATAGCCTTAAGGAACCCGGACTTCGTGGAGATATCTGCAGCTAGGGTCGGTAACTACCTGATAAACAGGAAGCCATCCATATCGCTAACACCCTTAGGTGACGACGTGGTTCTGGTAGGTGCAGCTCTGATCTCGATTAAACTCCCTAGGGAGCTCCTCGAGGTAGTTCGAGGAGCTTCCAGGACGTAATAAAGGTTATTACCTTAGAGGGGAGTTTCCTCTGGGTTGCGCAGGTGTTTAGAGTAGTTTACGAGCTCATGCTGAGGGGGCTTCCAGAGGAGATCGAGTGCGTAGGTAAGCTCTGGAGTACCCTAAGCTCTGGGGGTAGGTGTGTAGGTACCCACACTATATTTCTCTGTAGCTTTAAGGGGAGCTTAGTTAAGCTAGCTCCACAGGCTATTAAACCTCACTACATCCAGGAGATCCCGCAGGTAGGGGTTCTTAGAGCGCTGGTAGAGAGTCGTGACTGCGAGTCCTTGGTTGAAGTAGCTTCACTGGTGTACAGAACACTCCGAGAGTGCGGCGTAGTGGTTAAGCTAGTCCCTGAGTAGCTGTACCTGGTTTCAGTAGGTTAAGCTCCTCAGCTATAGCTGTAGCTGCGAGCTTGACAGCCTCGGAGCTACTGTACCTAGGCCTCCATCCCAGGGACTTCAGCCTCTCAATACTCAGTAGCATGAGCTTAACGTCCCCCGGCCACCCCCTACCGTCCGGGGTACCGCCCTTAAGTACTACTCTAGGCCTAAGACCTAGCACCTCGGATACTATGCTAGCTATCTCAAGTACGCTAATCCAGTCCTCGTTACCTATGTTGAAGGCCTCGAAGTACTTGCTAGCCCTCTCAGCTGCTAGTAGGGTGGCCTCAACGGCGTCGGATACGTACAGGTAGCTCTTCCTCTGAGTACCGTCCCCGAGTACCTCGAGCACCTCCGGGTTCTTAGAGAGCTTCACCAGGAAGTCGTAGATAACCCCGTGGCGTAGCCTAGGTCCAACGATGTTAGCGTACCTTAGTACAACTGCTCTAATCTCGTAGAGGTGGGAGTAGCTATGGAGTATGAGCTCAGCAGCAGCTTTAGACGCACCGTAGACGCTTATAGGCCTTAGCTCGCTCTCCTCAGGTGTAGGTAGCTTAGAGGGGTCTCCGTAAACCGTTGACGAGCTAGCGAAGACCACACTCCTCACAGAGCCGACCCTCCGCGAAGCCTCAGCAATGTTAAACGTAGCTAGGACGTTCTCCCTGAAGTGCACCTCCGGATCTGTAACGCTTACCCTTACCTCGGGGTTAGCTGCGAAGTGGTAGACTGCATCAGCGCCTCTTAAAGCCTTGAGGCAGACCTCGAAGTCCTTAACATCCCCAACGATTACCTCAACCCTATCCCTAACCTTCGCTAGGTTCTCAAGCCTACCGCTACTTAGGTTATCCACTACAACAACGTCGTATCCTACTCCGACTAACCTCTCAACTAGGTGGCTACCTATGAAGCCTGCACCACCAGTAACAACGACCCTCATACTGCGTGACCAACCACCCATGGTGGGCTGGAGGTATAAGTAGCGCCTTAGCTCTAGTAGCGCTCTACCTATTTACCCATTCAGTTGAGGTAGCTAGGAGGTGGTCTAGGTGATAGAGAGGTCGGATGCGGTTAAGGAGGGGGTGCTCCAAGTAGCTAAGCTCATGGTTCTAAGCGCTATCACGGCCCCTAAGGGGCGTGGGGTAGACAACGTCTCAGCTAGGATCTTGGATAGTATGGAGGAGCTAGAGCTCCTAGCTAAGACCATGGAGGAGCTATCCAGTGAGTATGGCGATGTCTTCGCTAGGGACGCTTCAAACGTTAGGAGGTCCGACGCTGTAGTCCTCATAGGGTGTAAGATCGCGGACTTCAAGCTTAAGCAACCGAGGGAGCTGGAGATAGACCTAAACCTAGCCATGAGCTTGGTCAACTTAGGTATAGCTGTAGGCTCAGCCGTGAAGACAGCCTCAATACATAACGTAGATAACAGGGTGATGTACACGGTAGGTATAGCAGCTAAGAAGCTAGGGCTTCTAGACGCAGACGTAATCCTAGGTGTACCCCTAAGCGCGACCAGTAAGAACATATACTTCGACAGGGTCTGGCCTCCAAGAACCTAAGACCTCTGCAGGTAGCGAGGAAAGACCAACCGAGGAGCCTTTTGGTGCTGT
>CAYTXX010000003.1:0-5528 GCA_964442165.1 uncultured Desulfurococcaceae archaeon
CCCCTCCTTCCTCCGCCTTACGGCGGCAGTCCCCCCAGAGTGCCCCGGCCCCGGAAGACCGGGTAGCAACTGGGGGCAGGGGTCTCGCTCGTTGCCGGACTCTCGGCCCTGCGGTGGGGTCAAAGAGGTCTGAAAAATTTAGGGTGAAGTAGGGGGAGAAGGCTAAGAGCATATTTTACCTTTTCTCTTCCATAAACGATTATTCGATACCGTTGTTTTCTCCCTTCTTAGTCCTGCCGTATGATCTTATGCTAACCTCCACCCCCACGCTTAACAAGTATTTAGCAACACTAACTAAGTACTTTCCTTCCTTTTATAGTAATAGAGGTAACCATCCCCTAACAAGTACCCAGTAAAGTACTCAATTATGTTCATACCGACCCCACACGCAGGTTAACCGGACATCTCACGACACGAGCTCGCCCACGTCATGGCTCCCGCTATTTTATCTGGGTGAAGTAGGGGAGGATTTCCCTTACTAAGTATACTCTTTTTCCGTCATCCACCCTAGGTTTATAGCCTAAATTCCGCAATATCTCGCATAATTTCTCGGCGTAACTTCTACTAGCTGACGCAATCCTCACTTCCCTACCCCTAATATAGCCATCTGACGCCACTATACCAGCAATATACACTAGTTTATTGACCGCCTCTCTCCCCACCAAAACGTGCTGTCTAAGATAAGCTTAAACGTTGCGGGAGCCATGAGCGTGTCTGGCGACGGCCATGCACCTCCTCTCAGCGCGTCGGGCAAGGTCGTCAGCCTGGCCGTCATCCTGCTGTCTCCCCCGGTAAGATTCCTGGCGTTGACTCCAATTGAGCCGCAGGCTCCACCCCTTGTGGTGCTCCCCCGCCAATTCCTTTAAGTGTGCTGGGCGGCGGCACGCGGGATTAGGTTGGGGGACTTAGCTGACCTCCTCCCCGCCCTGAAGGGCGAGGGTTCGGGGCTACATTCCCCCGTGCCGGGGGTTTAGCCCCGGGCCGGGTCTCCGGCCCATTACCCCTACCCCTCTCTTCGAGGAGCTAGGGGTTATGGATGTTGTATACGTTATTACAGCCTCGGGGGCATCGTTTTAGTCCGGCGTGCGTATTAGGTATCGCTAGGGAGCGCCCCCGAGGCTCACTGGTATCGACATCATCATCTAGAACGCTGTGGGGTAAACCGGTACACCATAAGCGCCAGTTCATTTCCCGCGTGCCCACCGCCTTTCAGCCCTCCGCCCCGAGGGGGTTGGTCCCCTCTCGGGATTGCGGCCGTACTCCCCAGGCGGCGGGCTTAACGGCTTCCCTGCGTCACTGGGCGGGCTCTGAGCCCGCCCAACGACTAGCCCGCATCGTTTACAGCCGGGACTACCCGGGTATCTAATCCGGTTCGCTCCCCCGGCTTTCGCCCCTCACCGTCGGGCGCGTTCCAGCCGGCCGCCTTCGCCACTGGTGGTCCTCCCGGGATTAACGGATTTCGCCCCTACCCCGGGAGTACCGCCGGCCTCTCCCGCCCCCTAGCCCGGCAGTATCCCCCCCGTCCCCGGGTTGAGCCCGGGGCTTTAAGGAGGGACTTACCGGGCCGGCTACGGGCGCTTTAGGCCCAATAACCGTCCCGACCACTCGCGGGGCTGGTATTACCGCGGCGGCTGACACCAGACTTGCCCCCCGCTTATTCCCCCGCCTTTTTACAGCGGGGAAAAGCCCCTCTTCGGGGCACTCGGGGTGACCCCGTCACGGTTTCCCGCACTCCGCTAGAGGGTCCAGCGGGGATACTTAAGGATTTAATAAGCGTGTAGTTTTAAAGATGAAAGAATTTATTGCGTGGCTTGATGAGAGATAAAAAGTCCTTAACCTCCGTTTTACCAGTAATCAAAACAGCATATATTGGTTTACCTCTTTCTACCCATGTATACATCTTAGCTTTTATTCCAAACTCTTTTATTATTGAATTAAGCACTTCAATTATCTTCTTATTTCTCATTTTAACTACGATGGAAATAGTTCTTGACAATTTCTTAGTTGATCCCTCAGTATCCATGTCTGGAAAACCTAACCTGTGATAGATCAAATAACATAGAAGCCCCCATAAATTAGCCCGCTGGACCCCTCTATTTGCGGAGGTTTCGCGCCTGGTGCGCCCCGTAGGGCCTGGGCCCTTGTCTCAGGGCCCATCTGGGGGCTCCCGCTCTCACGGCCCCTACCCGTTATAGGCTTGGCGGGCCGTTACCCCGCCAACTACCTGATGGGCCGTGGCCCCATCCTCGGGCGGCTGCGCGGACATCCCCGCGCAACCCTTTCGGTAGGGCCCCTTCCAGGAGTCCCTACCTATCGGGGATTAGCCTCAGTTTCCCGAGGCTATCCCCGTCCCGAGGGTAGGTTAGCCACGTATTACTCAGCCGTCCGCCACGCCCCGGTAACCGGGGCGTACGACTCCCATGGCTTAGCCTCACCCCGATAGCGGTCGGGTCCGGCAGGATCAACCGGAGTCGCGGCCGCAGGCCGCGGGGTGTGTGGTCCAGCCTACTACGTGGTCTGGGTAGCCCCCGTCGGACCTGAATCCTCCGGGGTTAGCGCCCCGGGTTATTCAGGCCCCCACATGATTAGTGCAACTCTTTGTTGCCGCAACCGGAGGCGACCCCTCATCCACGGGGCTCTGCCCCTAGTCCGGTCCAGCCGCCGCCAGGGGGTTGCGGCGCCGTAGGTATCTATGATTAGCGAGCTTATAAGCTATATACTGCGTGACCTTACGGACCTCGAGAGGTTTTTTGTATTATGTTGTTCTAGGTGTTTGTATCAAGTAACCTAGGTCTTGGGGTACCGCTTGCCTCTAGACTCTCTCCCATTACTTTACATCTACTCCTTGTACTTAGAGGCTCCTACCTCGCTCGCACCCTACGGGCTACTGATATAGGGTAGTGGGCTACCGTTAAGCTGAACGTAGTAGCTCCCACCTACGCTTAGCCCTCCTAGACTTGAAGCTGCACTTCATAGTCTAGGCGGCTCCGGCAGGTAGAACGAAGACGGAACCTACAAACACTACCTCCTATAATCAATTACGGAGCGGCTAGATGCTTTTGATGCTCTTCTACTACTCTCCACGCCTCCCATCTCCTTAAGGAGTGCGGACCTCGAGGTCGTGGTGGTGCTGTACAGGTATTTAACCTTTGGGGAGCTGGGGTTTGGGGCACGGGTTGCGGTGTCTTAGGATGCCAGAGCCTCTTAGGGAAGCCCTAGGGCGAGGGTTCCTAGGTGTACGCGTCTGCGGTGAGGAGTCCTCAGTAACGAACCGCGCGGTAGAGCTAGCCCGGGACTGTGTAGCTGTAGTCGCTGTTGGAGACTACGTCTGCAGGAGCTTTGTGGAGCTAGGGTACGTACCGGCTGTCTGCGTAGTTGATGGGGTTACTAGGAGGGCCTTAGTACAGCCTTTAGTAGGTAACCGCTTTAACTACGTCTATGAATGCGTTAACCCCAGGTCCCACATATGCTTAAACGCCGTGGAAGCACTTAGAGAAGCTATACTCGCCTCCACCACGGGCTCTAGGACCCTGCTCCTCGTTAGGGGTGAGGAGGACCTACTAGCACTAACAGCACTAGTGGAGGTACCGGATGGATGGTGCGTTGTATACGGTATCCCTAGCTGCGGGGTAGAGGTAGTGACTGTAGATAGCTACGTAAGGTTCGCCGCGCAGAAGATCCTCGAGCTCTTCGAAGAAGTAGAGCTAGAGAGACCCCCAGAGCTGGAGAGACTGCTAAAAGTAGGTACCACGTAAAGGTAAGGGTAGGAGGTACGTGGACTACCTCCGTGAGGCTGCTAAATAGGGCTGCGTAAGCGAAGCCCCGTATGGAAGCATCTAAGTAGACCTCTAGAACTTCCTCAAAGCCTGCACCTAAGGACGCGTAGGCATCCCCTAGCTCTACGTACAGCTCGGGTATGGGGGCTGCAGAGAGATTGGAAAGCCTAAGAGCTCTACGCCTAAGAGCTTCAAGAGCCCTCTGCGAACCTTGATACTGGTCTAAGTAGAGAAGCTTAGCTAACCTACTTAAGGAGCTTACGTAGAGAGCTAGTGCAGCCGCAGGGTCCTTAGCTGAGAGGTTCTCGGCCTTCAGTAGTAGTCTCCCAGCAGAATCGAGCTCTTCAACTCGATCCACCGGTATGCTGGAACTACGTAGGAGCGCGTAGAGATAGCTAGCATACCGGTAGAGAACTGATAGCCGGTCTAAGCTAACCTCGCCCTCTAATCTCAGTAGGTCTACAGCACCTCTAAGAGCTTTAAGTGCAGCTAGAGCAGCCTCTGCAAGGGTATAGCTTGCTGCGAGCTCCTCAATAGCTTCTACAACAGTTTCAGAGTAGCCGACCGCCCTATCGAACAGCTCCTCAGCCTTTACAAGAGCTGCGTAGACCTCGGAGAGCACTACGAGAGTACCTACAGCTGTAGGTAGAGAGCGCGACCACTCCTGGTACTCCTCATAAAGTCTAGTAAGCCTCCCCCTAACATCAGCTACTACATCGCTGAGTCTAAGAGCCCCCGACTCCACCCCGCAGGTCCAAGCAGATTTAACTACGCTAAGTAGGTGAAGAAGTACTACAACCCCGTGAGGTCTTACTAGAGCTGACCCCTCAGAGTACTCCAGGTCCCTGCAGAGGTCCTTGAATTTCTCCAAAGACCTCCCCAAGCTCTCGTTAACTAACCTAACCCACTCCTCAAGTAGCTGCCTTAGGTAGCCCCTACTACCTCCTACACTACCTACCGCAAGCCCCCCGAGAACCTGCAAGGCTTCATAGAGATCAGCTACCTCTACAATCCTCACCTCCCGGTCCTTGTAGAGCTTTAAGGTATCCCAGCTCAGACTCTGAGAGTAGGGTACTAGAACTAGCCTTACCCTATCTACTAGTGAGAGAAGCTTCTCATCAGCGTAACCCACGTACCCGAAACCACCATCGGGTAGCAGAATACCTACCACAGCCACAGGCTCCGACAGGGTGAGGTTAAGTAGAGCTAGCGCAGCTCCTAAACCTACAGCGGCGCTAGAGGAAGGGCCAGCAACTTTAGCGATCGGTGCATCTAGGTACACGTAGTAGCTGTAGCGGCTGAAGTCTACTCCAACAGCGGTTGCAGCAGCAAGTACTGCTACGTAGCTAAAGGCTGTGAAGTACTCGTCTGTAGAGAGCTCTGCCCGGGTAAGTACAAGCCCATTACCGCTAGCTACGGCAACGTACAAGTCCATAGGAAAGCCTCTTAAGCTCGCCCCATCGGAAGCTACTCCAGCTGTAAGCAACCTCACCTCCCTGCAATGGCTTGGACCCCCCAGCGCCTGGCATAGGCTAAAGGACCCTCTAGCTACAGAGCTAGCTACAGAACTAAGCGCTAAGAGCATCAGTAGTAAAGCTACTAAAGCTCTCGTAACCCTACCCACACTACTCAGCTTAAGAAGAAATTATAGCCTGACAACAACTGTTCGTCCCAAGACCCTCTACGTTAGCTCGTAGCACCTAAGGGCTTTCCCCACATACTTCTTCGCTAGTGACACGACTACCTTCAGAG
>CAYTXX010000003.1:5628-34221 GCA_964442165.1 uncultured Desulfurococcaceae archaeon
GGTAGCTACTTCGCAAGTGCCGTAGCTAGGTCTAGGACTAGCTAATACCTGAATATCGTGAATAACTGCATATGTAGTTTGAACTGACCCACCCTAAGTAATGGAGGTACCACCTGAAGAGCCCTGCTTCACATTGAGTTCCTTACACCTGCTGTCCACGGCTTGATTAACGGTACTTCCGATCTCTCCATTCTATCCTCGTAGTCAGAGGTCGTCGGTTCCACACCTAGACCTGAGGATGCTGTAAATGATTACGTCCTTAAGCTCTAGGCTGTAAGCCCCTACACCTGCCTTAAAAGGTGAGGCTTTTAGTTATAAGCGACCCAGCATGCTGGTTGTAGTAGAACACCTAGAGCCGTGTATATCCCCGTGGCTACTTAGTGAGTACAGCTACGTAGTGGAGGTTTTCGGAAGGAACACCCTCTTCACTAACGTAAGGTCTAAGAAAGCTAGGGAGTTGCTGAGGAACCTCGGTGCAGAGGTTGAGGAGAGAAGCGTAGTAGAGCTCGTAAGGAATGGAATTATCGCAAATCCCTTGATCCTCGACCCTAGGGCGGCTGAAGAGCTTAGACCTACCGATACCTACAGCTCAGACGCTGTAATCATAGGAGGAATAATGGGGGAGCACCCACCAAGGGGTAGAACCTTCAGAGAGGTTACATCAAAGCTACCTCGTAATGCTACAGCCAGGAACCTAGGTAAGTATCAGCTAACCATAGCTGGAGTAGCGTATGTTTTACGTATGATAGCAGGAGGGATGGAACTTAAGCACTTAGACATACGCTTCGGGCTTAAGTTCACTATTAAACTCGGAAGCTACGAAGCTGTAGTCGAACTACCCTACGCCTTCCCCTACGAGAGTGGAAAACCCGTACTACCTAGGAACTACCTGGAGACTGTTGCTATGAGGTCCCTCCTTTTCAAGTACAGCCACCGCTGCTTAGATGAGGTCGAGTAGTGGGGGTAGCCTAGCAGCTAGAACCTCAGCTTTCGATGCTTGGAGAGCTGAGAATGCGGTTAGCCTTTTACGCGAAGCTTAATAGCGCGCCGAAGCTTACTAGAGAGGATAGGTACTTTGGAGCAGGTAGAGCTACTGAAGAAACTAGCTACCCTGGCCTTAGTAGAGGTTGAAGAAGCTAAGCTAGAGCTTATACGCAGGGACATAGAGAGGATCGTAGAGATGTTTAATAAGATACGGGACCTGAACCTACCAGAGGACTTAGAGCCCCTCTACACCACCTACTTCGGTGGAGGAAATCTTCGGGACGACTCTGTAGAAAGAGTGAAGGAGTCGGAAGTGCAGGAACTACTCGACAGGAAGCTGGAGGAGGGCTACGTAAAGGCTCCTAGGACTTTGTGAGACCATGCGCTCGCCTCAGTGTACGGACTTAGCTACCATAAGTATCGAAACCCTTAGAGCTCGCGTTGAAGAGGATCCTGACTTCCTGTTTAAGTACATAGAGGAGGTCTACAAGATTATAGAGAGATGTGAGGAAACTATTAGAGCCTACATAACCCTCAGACCTATGGAGGATGTAATCAAGGAAGCTGAAGGCATTCTGAAGAGGGGATCCCCGGGGCCACTTGGAGGAGCTTTAGTAGCTGTAAAGGATAACATTAGCACTAAAGGTATTAGGACTACCTGCGGCTCCAGAATGCTGGAGAACTACGTACCGCCATACAGTGCAACCGTAGTTGAGAGAATCGAGGCGGCCGGAGGCATCATAATCGGTAAGACCAACATGGATGAGTTTGCGATGGGCTCTACCACCGAGAACAGCTCTTTCTTCCCCACTAGGAACCCCTGGGATCCTGAGCGTGTACCTGGGGGATCCTCGGGAGGTAGTGCTGCAGCTGTAGCAGCATGTGAAGCTACCGTAGCCCTCGGATCGGATACTGGCGGCTCCATAAGGCTACCAGCAGCTTACACGGGTACTGTAGGCCTTAAGCCAACCTACGGGTTGGTAAGCAGGTACGGGTTGGTAGCTTACGCAAGTAGCTTAGACCAGATAGGCCCCATAGGTAGACGCGTAGGTGACGTTGCTAGGGTACTATCGGTTATAGCCGGCTACGACTCTCGAGACTCCACGAGCCTTAAGGTAGAGGTCCCTGACTACAGTCTGTTCGTTAAAGATGAACCCCTTAGGAAGTACCGTACGGTCGTCGTAGAGGAGATGGTTGGAGAGGGAGTTGATAGGGGGGTCGTTAAGGTACTAGAGCAAGTGGTCAACAAGCTGGAGGGCTACGATATCGAGGTTGAGTTTAGGAGTATGCCGGTACTAGAGTACTCCCTACCAGCGTACTACATCATAGCTATGGCTGAAGCTAGCTCTAACCTAGCTAGATACGACGGCCTTAGGTATGGAATATACCTAGGTACGGAGGGGCTACTGTGGACTAAAGCCTATACCCAGGTTAGGAAGGTAGGTTTCGGTGACGAGGTTAAGCGGAGGATACTCCTAGGAACTTACGTCCTAAGCGAGGGGCTTTACGAGGGGTACTACATGAAGGCTGCTAAGGTTAGGAGAATGATCTACGACAGCTTCAGAAAGCTATTTTCAGAGTTCGACTTAGCCCTCTCGCCGACAGCTCCAGCACCCCCACCTAAGCTTGGTGAGGTAGTAACGGATCCTCTTAAACTCTACAGCCTCGATATAAACACCGTACCGATAAACCTAGCCGGTCTACCCGCTATAAGCGTTCCAGGAGGAGTAGCTGGAGGTCTCCCAGTTGGGATACAGCTGTTCGGACCTCCCCTCTCCGAGGGAGTTCTACTTAATGTAGCACGGATAATAGAGGTGATAGTAAGCTGTGAGTGACGGCACCATCATAGGCTTAGAGGTACACGCACAGATGACCTCTCTTAGAACGAAGCTCTTCTGTAGCTGCTCAAGCGATTACAGAGGTAAGAAGCCGAATACCGATGTCTGCCCAACTTGCCTGGGGCTCCCTGGATCCCTGCCTGTGCTTAATCGGGTAGCGCTGGAGAAGGCTATAGCATTAGCCCTAGCTCTGGGCTGTAAGATCTCTGAGAAGCTCTTCTTCGTTAGAAAGCACTACTTCTACCCAGACTTACCGAAGAACTATCAGATATCTCAGTACGATAGGTACGGCCTGATCCCAATAGCTATGAACGGCTCTATAACCATAAACATGGGTAGCTACAGCAAGGTCGTCAGGATCAGGAGGATTAATATAGAGGAGGATACGGGCAGGATAGTGTACCCAGGGAGTAGCCCACTCGGGAGTACCTACTCACTAGTAGACTACAATAGAGCCGGTATAGCTCTCCTCGAGATAGTCACAGAGCCGGACTTCTCCAGCCCTAGAGAGGCTAGGGTGTTCCTAGAGAAGCTAGGCTCCATACTTGAACACCTAGATATAACCGATACCTCTCTCGAGGGGTCTCTACGTGCCGATGCCAACGTATCCATCGCAGGCGGTCCAAGAGTTGAGATAAAGAACATAGGCTCTCCTAAAGAGCTTGAAAAAGCTCTTAGCTATGAGATAACAAGGCAACTTAATATACTGAGGTCTGGAGGTACCCTAGAGAGGGAGACGAGGCACTGGATAAAGGAGAGGGGTATAACGGTACCCTCCAGAGCTAAGGAGCTCGAAGGCGACTACAGGTACTTCCCCGACCCGGACCTACCCCCGGTAAGCATACCGTCAGAACTCGTAGAGTCCGTTAGGAGAAAGCTCCCCGAGCTACCGGATCTTAGAGCTAGAAGGTTGGCTAAGGAGTATGAAATAGGAGACTACATGGCGTCCGTACTGGTGCTTAGTAAGAAGCTCTGCGACCACTTCGAGAAGACCGTTAAGCTATGTGGAAAGCCCAAGATCGTTTCGTCAATACTTGTTAACGAGTTCTTGAGGTGGGTCGACGAGTTAGACCTAGACTTAAGTGAGGGGCTAGCACGTTTAAACTCGGAGAGACTATGCAGGATCGTTGACTACGTCGAGAGGGGGCTAATAAGCGTAAAGCTCCTTAAAGAGTACGTTAGGCGCGTGATTTCGGAGGACGTGGACCCTGAGAGAATTGTAGAGAGCGGTATGACCACCCTAACTTCTGTTGAAGATCTTGAGAGGGTAGTGGAGGAGGTCTTCAGGGAGTATCCGAAGGCCGTTGAAGATGCTAGGAGGGACCCCAAGGCAATAAACTTCCTAGTGGGCCAGGTAATGAAAAAGACTAAGGGGAGAGCCGATCCTAAATTAACGAACGAGATAATTCTGAGGAGGCTACAGGAGTATGAGCCTAGCTAGCTACGTTAGTAGGGCAGAGGAGATCTCCAGCGATATCCAGGCTGTTCGCAAAGCTCTCGAGGTCTACAGCAGCACTCTCCGAAACTCCGTGAGAAGATATGGGGAGGTAGCTAACCTCAAGAACTACGGAAGGTACGTGATCGTCGGGGACGTGCACGGTAACCTTAACGACCTAAAGGAGATACTAGAGAGGTACTCTAGGGAGCACTTAGAGAGGGGGGATACAACCCTACTCTTCCTCGGGGACTACATAGACCGAGGTGAGCGCCAGCTTGAAGTGCTACTCACCCTCATGGAGCTTAAGGTAGACTACCCCGACTCCGTG
This sequence comes from uncultured Desulfurococcaceae archaeon, assembly GCA_964442165.1. Taxonomy (GTDB): domain Archaea; phylum Thermoproteota; class Thermoprotei_A; order Sulfolobales; family NBVN01; genus DRZP01. Next base: position 10,217 of record CAYTXX010000003.1, read on the forward strand.
TTTCTACTACTGGGGAATCACGAAGGGGTCAGCATAATCGAGCCTTCCCCCCATGACTTTCCGGACGAGCTCATAGCGAGGTACCTTCTAAGGGATGGCCTAGACCTGTACCGACGCATAGTTGAGGAGATATTCAGCAACCTGCACATAGCGGCATACCTGAAGGACTCATTCCTAGCGCTACACGGAGGCCTCCCGGTATCGAGCTACCGTAAGGCCCAAAGCCTTAGAGAGTACCTCTTAGGAGCTGAGGACCGGGTAGTTATGGACACTTTGATCGAAGTACTCTGGAACGACCCTATAGAGAGCAATGAGGAGGGACGTCCATCTCCTAGGGGAGCCGGTAATCTCTTCGGACGTCCTGTTACAGAGTGGGTAACGAAAACCTTTAACGTAAAGCTAATCGTGAGGGGGCACGAACCGTGCGTTGCCGGGTACAAGTTTAACCACGGATATAGAGTACTCACACTCTTCAGTAGGAGGGGGCCCCCGTACTTCAACCCGAAAGCGGCCTTCCTCGACCTTGACCTTTCCGATAGAAGCTGGCCTAAATACGTTAAGGAAGCTAGATACATACATACAATCTAAGCTTCCACCTTAGTACCTTAGAGCGAAGGCTTTAGCTACGGAGCACGTGAAGATATAGCTTAGCTAAGTACTTTCAGGAGGGTGTACTAGGTGAACGCGTTCAAGTCTGCCTTAACGCCCGAGACTGCCGAGGGTTTACAGTACCACATACACCTAAAGCCCGGTGATGTACCTAGGTACATCCTACTGCCTGGAGACCCAGGGAGGGTACCTCTCATTGCAAGCTACTGGGATGAGGGTAGGAAGGTATCCGAGCATAGATGTTACGTGTGCTACGTAGGAAAGTACCGCAGCGTGGAACTCGCGGCTATGTCTACAGGTATAGGGGGTCCATCTACAGCTATAGCTATAGAGGAGCTTCTAAGGGTCGGCGCGGATACTTTTATCAGAGTAGGCACTACGGGAGCTCTTCAAGAGTACATAAGGCTGGGGGATGTAGTGATCTCAACAGCTGCAGTACGCTTCGATGGGGTAAGCAGGATTTACGTAGACCCCGAGTACCCAGCAGTAGCTAGCTACGACGTTCTACTAGCACTAATAGAGGCAGCTGAAGCTCTGGGAGTTAGGTACCATGTAGGGCTAACTGCAAGTAGCGATAGCTTCTACGTAGGTCAGGGACGTCCAGGATTTAGAGGCTACCTACCGGATGGGTGGAGAGGTATTGAGTTAAGGCTTAGGGAGCTGAACGTCCTTAACTTCGAAATGGAGGCTTCCACCATATTTACCTTAGCTAACATCTACAGGGCTAGAGCTGGGGCAGTTTGCGCAGCTATAGCGAATAGAGTTACCAATGAGTTCGACCCTAACGCAGGGGTAGCTGAAGCTATTAAGGTAGCCAATGAAGCCGTTAAGATACTCAGTGAGTGGGATGAGTTACTGAAAGCTAGTGGAAAGAGGTACCTATCGTTTAATGCTCTAAGGTCAGCTCTACTTAAGTAAGTGTACAGGGACTGAAGTTGGTTAAGATACTAATAGATGGAGCCTCAATGGTACTACTTAGGGAGAGAGCTGAGTTCGTAAAGCGCGGTTATGTCTACATAGAGAATGGAGTTATAAAGGCTTTCGGAGCTGGAGAAGCACCGGAGGAGTATCAGTACCCAGAGCTCTTACTATCTGGTAGCGGAAGACTCCTCTCAAAGGGTTTCGCATCAGGCTTCACGGTACTCACCCTTTACCCGCTCAGGTACAAGGTGGACTTCGTAGATTGGTTCCTAGTTAGGGAGCTGCTAAAGTCCATGCGGAGGAGTGATATGTACTACATAGCAACACTATCCCTAGCAGAGCTAGTTAGTAGTGGAGTTACTGAAGCTCTAGTAGTAGACGTTTACCTAGATGAAGTGGCTAGAGCTGCTAGAGATGTGGGGATAAACGTAACGCTTGCACCTCCTCTTAACTGCGATCTTAACGACGAACAGCAACTTCAGGAGCTTAGACTACTACTAAGCAGGTGGCGAGGGCAGGTGGAGGGTGTTAGAGTAGCTATAGCTGTATGCAATGAGCTAAAGGAGCGGTACGTGAACTTAGCTAAAGAGTCTAGCATACCTATATACGCTATTGACTTAGAGAAGGAGATCGAGGAGATACCGGAAGCTCCTGAGATCGTCTTAATAAACCCTCGTACAGCCTTGCGTGGGAGGGCTATCTACTACGGTAGTATGCTACGTGATTGGCAAGCATATGGAGGGCTTGGTATTGGGGTTAGAGCTTCATACAGTATGAGGGAGGTATTGAAGGAGCTTATCTGGATGAGGAAGGTGAACCCCCTAGAGGCTCTCATAGCTGGAACTAAGACTACCTCAGAACTCGTAGCTTACGGAGATTCATCCCTAATTAAGGAGGGTGCGAGGAGTAGCATAGTTGTATTCAACATGTCTGAGCCTCCGGGATGGCCTCCACCGAACTCCCTGGACTCAGCAGCTAGGGCGATTGTTGAGGGAAACCTCCGTATAGAGACCGTAATAGTTGGTGACGATATAGTACTCGACAAGGAGGGCCTTCTGACAGTAGGGTACGAAGTCTTTAAAAAAGCTATTAGAAAGGTAGAGGAGGTATACTCCTTTACTCTTCCTCCTCTTTAATCCTCTCGACCGTAGCTAACGGTATTACTCTCTTTTTTATTACCTCATATAGTCTTCTAGCTTCTTCATCTGTAACATACCTTGCTGATGTCGTGAGTATGGCTATGCTACTTTTAATGGCTTCCTCGACTGTCTTACCATTCAGCGGTACTCTCTGCCTCTCAACTATGGATGGGGATGGAGCTACCATAGCGGCCTTCTTTATGTATAGGAACTCTCCATTTATTGGAGTAGCTACTAGAGCACCTACCTCGCTATCCCCTAGCTTAATCGAGAGAATTACGTCTCCATCCTCAGTTTCACCTAGTCTCTCTACCGAGTACTCTACTATCCCCTCCATAATAGCCTTAGCCCTGGGTAGTACTAAGTCTAAGGCTTTCTGCACCTCCTCAGTGGGAACCCTTCTAAATAGCTCTATCTTTAGGGACTCTAGCTTCCACTCCAACCTCCCTTCAGAGACCTCGTAGTCTAGTATTATCCTCACTACATCTCCCTTCTCGACCTTGAGGTTCTCCACTAGGACACTGTAAAGTAGCTTGTTAAGCTGCGCAACGCTGTAAGCTACATCGCTACTCCTTATAGCTCCCTCCTTAATCATATCCCTAAGCTGTGCGTAGATAGTTCTCCTGATTTTATCAGCGAAGGCTCCAGCTATGACTAACCCTGAGCTCAGCCTAGGCATATCTAGGCACCTCAATAAAAATTTAAGTTAGGGAGCTATTAAGTACTTTTGAGAGAGATTGCTGAGGGATCTTGTGAAAGCCCTGCTGGGAAAGGAGGTTGCTGAAGTACTATGGAGAAGGGTTGAGATCATCGGTGACATAGCCATACTTAGAAAGCCCATTGGAGTAGACTTGGACTTAGAGGTATTTAGGTTAATAGGTGCTGAGCTGATTAAGAGGTACCCAAACATAAGGTCTGTGTGGCTAGCTGTAACTCCAGTAAGGGGTTCTCATAGGACTAGGGAGTACGTACACCTAGCTGGGGAGAAAAGAACTATAACCCTGTATAAAGAGCATGGCTGCGTCTTTAAAGTGGACATAGCTAAGGTATACGTATCGCCAACTCTAAATTACGAGCACATAAGGATAGCTAAGAGTATAAGGGATGGTGAGGAAGTACTTAACATGTTTGCTGGAGCAGGTCTTTTCTCCATAATAATAGCTAAGCACTCCAGACCTCGGCTCGTCGTCTCCGTAGACATAAACCCACACGCCTACGAGCTCATGGTTGAGAACGTAAGGCTAAACAGGGTTGAGGGAGTAGTTATCCCGGTTCTAGGCGATGCCAAGGATGTGGCTAGGGAGCATCCAGGGAGGTTCGATAGGGTACTAATGCCTCTCCCAGAGCTAGCTTACGAATACTTCGAGTACGCTGTTTACACGTTAAAAAGCTCTGGATTCATCCACGTATACGACTTCATAACCGCTGAGAAAAAAGAGGAGGCCCTAAAGGAGGCTCGGAGTAAGTACCTTAGGAGGTGCAACCAGCTCGGAGTTACCGCTTCAGTAAAGCTTTCGAGAATTGTTAGGTCTGTTGGCCCCCGCTACTACCAGGTCGTCCTCGATCTCTACGTCGAGAAGTTCTCTCAGACCTCCTCCTAGCCTCCGCTTCTGCTTCGCTCACAATCGGGATCACGCGTACACTTAAACCCATAAGCTTGTTGGTTACCTCATCTAGGAACCTTATGTAAGAGCCCCTCTGACCCATTAGAGGTCCTAGATTCTCCCTCTCCACTCTTACAGCTAGGTAAGAGCCCATTAAGTCGACCTTAACCCTCTTCCATATCCACGATACCGGGTGGATAGCTCTAATGTAGTTCGTTAGATCCAGATCTAGCTCTAAACCCCTCACCCTCCCGCCGAGCTCCTTTTCTATAGCCTCTACTCTCTCACCACCTTTACCAACAAGCCTACCTAGGTGGCCGGCCTTTACTACAACTAGGTACTTAGGTATGTGCTCTGCGGATATCCCGTATCTCTTAGCTATTTCCTCTACATCAAGTACCGTGATCACATCGGCGTCCGGAGAGTGCATCTTAATGGTCTGGTAGGCCTTACTCTCTGAGTCGGTGAGTTTTCTAACCCTTAGTATGTACTCTAGGAGGAACCTTATACCAGTCCTAGCTCCTGCTCTAACTACATCCTCTATACCTAGGTCTACAACTACAGCATTAGCTTCGCTGAGGAGGATCTCCCTCAGAGTTGTTACGTGGTCCTGCTGTACTCCTCTAAGAGTTTGAAATATGGGGTCCGCAGCTATTACTAGCCTGCTCCTGCTACCCAGCCTAACTATTACCTCAAGGAGGGTTTCAAGCTTAACGTGCTGAGCGTCGTCTACGAATATTAGGGTATCATCAAAGGTCCTTCCCTTTAGGTAGTGGCCATCAGCGAGTAGTAGCTTCTCTGAAGATATCAGTTCGTTCACCTTCTGGAAATCCATGAAGGAGCCTATGACGTCAATTATGTACTCCCGTACGAGCCTCAAGTACTCCTCCCCGGCTTTAGCTAGAGTAAGCTCCTCACCGGTAACAACGTCTACTACCGGCTTTATCACTAGGAACCTCTTGAACTTACCGCTGGTTACAGAGTCTATACCGTACGCTAGTGAGAAGAGGGACTTTCCGCTTCCAGTAGGTCCGAAGATCCCGACTATAGAGTAGGCTTCATTTCTAAGAGACTCTACTAGGCGTTTCTGACCCCCGCTCTGCGGTACTATGCTATCTAGTACCCCCATCCCTGACACCTAAACCAACTGAGTCTCTAGACCTTAAAAGCTTCCTACACTGAGTAGCTAGGTCCATCTGAGGGAAGTGAAAGGAAATATCCTCCTGGAGAGCTCTACTCGGGCTTCCACTTGGGTATAGTGGATAGAAGGCTGTGGGGTGAGCGTAAGCAGCTGATGTTTAGGAGGATGCTGGAGGATGTTGAGGTGGGGTACCTCGATCCAGATATCTACGACCTCCTGCTACTGCTCTTTAACAGGCAGGAATCGTTTCCCGTAAGCTCGTGTAGCGGAAGGATAACCTTAGTTGACGCTCCTATGCCCTGGCATAGGAGAGGGTCAACAGTAGTTTTCAAGAAACATGTAGCTGTAGAAGAGCTAGAGATAGAACCCCTAGTGAGGCAGCCCCCAGTAAGCAGACTATGGCTAGTAGTAACAGGTCCGATACTCCACGTATCTGCACTAACCCTACGCGAAGCCTCTACACTACTTAAAGTAGCTAGAGGGGCCGGTATGAAGCACAGCGGGATACTCTCTATAACTAGACGTGGTATATACCTAGAGCTAAAGACTGGTGTAAGGCTTACAATAATGCTAAGAGGTGGGAGCTGCGTGTGTGAGCACCTAGCGGAGGTAGTTAAGGTAGCTAATGAAGCTCTAGCGGAAGGTAAGAGCAGGCTGAGAAGACTCTACGAAGAGCTTTTAAAGGCTTCTACGTAGGTTAGCGCTTAACCTTATGGCCCCTTAGGAAAGAGAAGACCACGAGAAGTTTCTTAGTACAGGAACCGTTGTACCAGTTCCACATAGAAGCTGTTCCCTAGAACTAGTAGCTCTTACTCTAAAGTCCAAGGCTGTCTCGCTACGATTCCCGCTGTTAGTGCTCTCCCCTTACTTGAACAACTGAGACTCACCGTGGACAGGCTATCGCTTTCGTACCCCGTAGTGCTTTGAGGAGCTTGACACCTGCTTCTCGCGGTGTTCACGGTACTAAACTATACTACATCCCAAAGCGTGGCCTCCAGACCTAGGATGCTCCTTATTATGACGGCCCTCCCCGAGGGTAGCTGTGATCGTCTGCTGGAGTTCCTGAGGCTGTACCGTGATGGAGTCCAGCTGGTCGTGAACGGCAAGCCCCTACGAACTTGATGGTTTTACAGTCTACCGCTGCTTCCTTAGAGGGGTTCTGCTAATCCACCCACACGCAGAGCATTTCTTAACAACGATTACGTGGGTCCTAGTACTCCTTACCCTTACTGAGGCAGTCACTCCCGGTATAAGTGGTATGTGACACCTCTTACATACCCATCTCCGGTAGTATACCGGTTTTCTTAATCTGTACTTCTGTAGAAGTCGTATACCGAGCTCAACGTACTTCCTAGCTCGATCTGGATGCCCCTCCTTAACTTCCTTAGTGGCTAGCCTGTAGAGTATCGCACACCTTTCTAGAGCTATATCTTTCGCTATATCCTTCTTACGGTCTTCACGTACCAAAGACCTCCTCTTCGTCAAACCCCTCCCACTACCTAGAGGTTTAGGTCCCACAGCTAATAAGTCCCGCACTCTCCTCTAGAGCTGGCTTCGGTTAGGAAGAGGCTTAGGCGGTTCTTATTAATCCCACAGACCATATTAACTATGGCCGGGGTGGCCGAGCGGTCTAAGGCGGTGGGCTCGAGTTCCAGCAATACGTGAGACCCACTGGGGTCCGTCCCCCACGCGGGTTCGAATCCCGCCCCCGGCGCCTAAGATTTAGACGATGCGTACTTCGCCAGGTACGTTCAGCGATCAAACTCCATTACGCTACGACTACAAGGTTAAGCTCTAATTATAACTTACGATTATAACTCTACTATAGTAGTATGAAATGGGATCTCAGATGCAGACTAAGGATGCATTAAGGCTAACGGTCTCAGTTGCTGTGCTGATAGTTCTAACAGCTTCTATGTGGAACTGGTACGACGTGTCAATATTCGAAAACTGGGTCAGGGCGTACAAGGAGGTCGGACTCTATAGGATATACGAAGTCTCCCTAGTACTAGGTAATACGAGCTACAGAGTGGTTTACCCTCCAATACCACCTATAGTCTACATAGTAACGCACGTACTAGCTGAAGCGGTGGTTTCCGGAATTAACTTTGTTGTAAGTACCGCACCTGAGGTAGGGCGCGTTCTACTGGCTGTAGCAGACCACCTAGTTAGGGTAGTCCTTAAACTTCCCCTACTCGTCTTCACGTTAGCCCTAGGAGTAGTTCTATGGAGGAGATTCGGTTCAGAGGCTATTTACTGGATGCTGATAGGGATACCTACGCTAGTTACCCTAGCTAACTACCAGTTCGACCCGCTAGTAGCCTTCTTCCTCTATGCAGCAGTAGTGTTTATAGATAGCCCTAGGTGGGGTCTCTATGTAAGTGCTTTAGCAGCGTCTCTAGCTGTACTCACAAAACCCCTAGTAACTTTACCTCTCCTTCCGCTACTACTCCACATTTACAGAAGGTACGGCCTAAGGGGGGTTGCTAAGTACGTAGCTGTATCTCTCTCCATAGGTACAGCTGTAGTTACGCTGTTCCTCATCCCGAACCCTAACGCCTTCATAAGCAACGTACTACTATTCCACAGTAGTAGACCTCCCCAGTACGTATCTCTCTGGAATCTACCTGTCCTACTCTCAGGGAGAAGTAGTCAGGTGGTAAGCATAGTCAACACTATCTGGCTTCCAGTTATGCTCGCAGCAGTCTTAGCTTCACTAGTTATACCAGTGAAGGCTAGGTACCTCCAGGTAGGCTCCCTGAAAGACTCTATAAGGCTAACCCTACTAATACTTGTGGTAGTCCTAGTCCTCAACAAGGTAGTTAACCCGAATTACCTGCTGTGGGCGTACCCCCTAGTTGTTCACATAGCATTTAGCAAGAAGAACTCCTCGAGGAAGACCCTTATTACCTACAACCTAGGAGCCGCACTAGCGACCCTCTGGGGAGGGCTCTACATGCTAGTACCAGCGCTAGTGAACGACGTGGTGGTGATAGAAGAAACCGGAGAGCTTCTACCGGCTAGACACATACTCTATAAGTCCCTCGACACCCCCCTCAATGAAACCCTTCAAGGACTTATAGAGCTTGGAGAGAAATACTACAAATACGCAAAGAGCTTGGAGACGTACACTAACCTAATAGGTGCAGCTCTCATACTGTTCTACACCATAGTGATGCTAAAGTTCGCCGCCGACGTGCTTAAGAAAGGTAAATCTCTTACCTAACCCTATCCAACGCTGAGCTCCTGGTCCTTCCTAGCGATAACGTAAGCTGAGGCTAGGGATAGGGCTACTGAGGGTATGGCCGCTATCTGGACAGGCTCGGTTTCGTATGGTCCGGTAGCACTGTAGCTAAAGGAGTACGTCATTGGAATTTTCTCTACCCTGTAAGCCCTAACGACCACTACCTGGGTTACGATACTTCCCTCACCACGTACTAGGACCCCTGCGTCGTCGTACATAGCCTTAGCGTATACAGCTACAGGCACTGCTTCCTCGATTTCTAGATAACCAGCTAGCGCTATCCTTAAGGTAACGACGCCCCCTAGAGGGTTTTGAGAGGTATCAATGACTCTCCCGGAGTAGCTTCGGTTCACTAGGAAGCCTATCTTCGAGAGCCTAGTTAGGACTATATTTACGTCAGTATACTGAGACTCGCTTAGGTCGTACGAACCGTTGGCTAGGACCTTCAGCAGTACAATATCGCTAACGCCGTTAACCCTTAGATAGCCCTGGTATATCCCTATGGTGTGTTCTCCGAGGTTACTAGCGTAGTAACCTAGGGTTACAGCTGTGAATACTATTAGAACTACCAGCACCGCTTTAGTGAAGGTCCCTAAGCCCTCACCGTGAACCTTAAGCACTATGTACTTGAAGAACCCTAGGAAGCTCCTAGCGAACTTTAGTTCGCGTACCCTGCTTAACCCTAAGGCCCAAGCTAAGGTAACTCCAGCTATAAACCCGCCAGCATGTGCAAAGAAAGCTATACCCCCTATCCTCATGTACCCGTATACTATCTGCGTAACAAACCAGAAGGCTAGATAGGCAGAGGCCCTTAGAGTAAAGCACGCTGGGAAGAAGAATATAGGGAAGCACGCGATTAGTGAGGTACCGGGGAAGAACATCATGTACGCTCCGAGAACTCCGCTGATGGCGCCAGACGCCCCGACAGCCGGAATGGCTACGGACTCCAGACCTACTACTGGGGTAGATGCGGTATGGAAGAGCGTTGCCCCGACACCTGATAGGAGGTAGAGAGCTAGAAAGCGCGCTGAGCCTAGTAGGCCCTCAACTCCACGACCGAAGACGTAGAGGAAGTACATGTTGAACATTATGTGGAAGAGGTCTGCGTGTATGAACGTGGAGGTGAATACCCTGGCTAAGCCCTCAGGTGAGAGGAGAAGAGCCGGTATGAAGCCGTACCTATATATGTATCTAGTGGCAGTACTTAGTAAAGAGTTCTCAAATGAGGTGAGGAGATAGATAGCTACGTTAGCTAGCACTATGCTAAAGGTAGCTATAGGGAACCTCCGGGCTTCAGTACCTCCAAAGACATACCCCATCTAAGCACCACAGGTAAGGTCGCGCCAGCGTTATATTAATACCTGTAGAAGTGACCTGCGAAAAGCGTATACTGAGGGTTAAAAGCGTTCTCAACTTCCTCACTTGGGGAGGGGTCTGTGGTTGAGGTAATAGTACTACTAAAGGATGTTTGGAAGACCTACGCTACCTCAGAGGGAGTACTACCGGTGCTAAGGGGAGTTAACATGATGGCCTACCGCGGAGAGCTCGTAGGGATCCACGGTCCAAGTGGATCTGGCAAGACTACGCTACTTAGAGTGATAGCGGGGCTTGAAAGACCTGATAGAGGGGAGGTCATAGTCGATGGATATAACCTAAACATGCTGGACGACTACGGCTTAGCTATGTATAGGAACACCGTCTGCAGCTACATACCGCAGGACTTCGCCGTAATAGACTCCCTAACAGTTCTCGAGAACGTTGAGATACCTCTAATACTAGCCGGTGTAAGCTCTGAGACTAGGGTTAAGAAGGTGCTGGAGGTACTGGAGTACGTAGGGCTTAAGGGTAAAGCCGGGCAGAAAGTCGCTAAGCTCTCCGGAGGGGAGAGGCAGAGAGTAGCTATAGCAAGAGCTCTCGTTACAACACCATCAGTCCTCCTAGCCGATGAGCCTACAGCCAACCTAGACTGGTCGAACGCTATTAAGGTAGCAGAGCTCTTCTTAAGCATAAGGAAGGACTTCGGTACAACAGTGATCATAGTGACCCACGATGCAAGGCTCCTAGAGTACGTCGATAGGTCTATGAACCTCTTCGAAGGAACGTTAAAGGACATTAGCTCACCTAAGGTGGCATCAAGTCCGAGCAGGTAGCCCTCTTAAAATCTGTACCAGAGACCTTCTTGGACCTCAGCGCTTCACTGCCCTATCTAGGGAGAGGGCTATCTCACTTAAACGATCTCTTGGTTGATACGTAATCGGTATACATTTATTAAACTGCTCTTAAGCTTAGCAGGGAGCATACGTGGCTAGAAGGCTTGTTGTAGTAGATGCAAATAGATGCGTTGGCTGCCAGCTATGCGTCTACGCCTGCACTAATAGGTTCGGCTATGCAGGCTTAAGTAGGTCAGCTATATTTGTTAGGTCAGCCGGCGGTGTTGAGAGGGGCTTTGTAGTTATTGTCTGCAGAGCTTGTAGGGACCCTCCCTGTGCTAGGTCGTGCCCTGTTGGAGCCTTAGCACTTAGAAGTGGAGGTGGTGTCATTCTTAACCCAAATAAGTGCATAGGCTGCGGAAACTGCGTTGAAGCTTGCGATATCGGTGCAGTTATGTGGGACCCTGAGTTCGAGAAGCCTACGATATGTACTCACTGCGGTTACTGCGTGAGTTTCTGTCCACATGGGGTTATAGCTCTAGAGGAGGTGGTGTAGGTGATTAACTGGGTTAAAACTCTCTCTAAGGTTCTGTACATAGACCTAACACGAAAAATCTTCTGGATTGAGGATAGGTCGGACCTCTTCGAAAAGTGGTTGGGAGGTATAGGTGTTGCTACGCAGCTGTACAAGGAGGAGGTACCTAAGGGAGCAGATCCCCTAGGACCAGAGAACGCGGCTATATTCGCGGTAGGCCCTCTAACCGGGATCTTCCCGATGGCTTCAAAGGTTATAGCTGTATTTAAATCACCTCTCAACGGGTATATAGCTGAGTCCCACGCGGGAGGTAGAGCTGCTACAGCTATTAGATTCGCTGGCTACGGAGCAATAGTTATTAAGGGTGTCAGCGATAGACCTATATACCTGGTAGTTGATGGAGAGAAGGTTAGGTTTAGGGATGCCGGAGCTCTTTGGAGTATGAGAAGCTCAGAGACCGTTGGAAAAGTTCTCAGAGAGGCCCTTCCCGGAGCTGGCTATAGGACTATCATGAGAATAGGTAGGGCTGGTGAGAGGTTAGTTAGGTATGCTAATGTTACTGTAGAGACGTATAGACACTTCGGTAGGATGGGGTTAGGAGCTGTCTTCGGCTCCAAGAAGCTTAAGGCCCTGATAGTTATAGGTAGGAAGAGCTTTAAGCTACCTAATGTTATGGCCTACAGGGAGATTTACAAAGAGATATTCAACTCGTCAATAGGTCCGGCAACCAAGAAATACCACGACCTAGGGACTGCTGCTAACGTCCTTCCCTTAGATAGACTTGGAGCTTTACCCACCAGGAACTTCTCCAGCGGTCGCTTTGAGGGCTCTAGGGAGATAAGCGGAGAGAAGCTCGCTGAAGAGAACTTAGCTAGGAGAGTCGCTTGCTCAGCTTGCCCGGTAGCTTGTATACACTTAGCAGCGATAAGGGAGGAGTATGAGGATGAGAAGTACTTCTACAAGACGGAGTTCGTACCTTACGACTACGAGCCTATCTACGCCTTAGGTAGTAACCTAGGTGTAAGCGATAGGTACGGTCTCCTAAAGCTAATAAAGGCTGTGGAGGACGAAGGTTTAGACGCGATATCTACGGGAGTAGTCTTAGCTTGGGCTACTGAGGCCCTAGAGAGGGGCATAATAAACATAAGTAAGACCATAGTACCTTTAAGGTGGGGAGACTGGAGGAACTACGTTAAAGCAGTATCGTACATAGTTCTACAGCCAAACGATTTTTACCAGACCTTAGCCCTAGGGGTGGAGGAAGCAGCTAAGAAGTTCGGAGGAGCCGAGTTCGCTCTAGCTTACAACCATGTAGAGCCGGCAGGCTACCATACAGGACCTCTCTACCATATCTCACTCGCTATAGGTCTACGTCACTCCCACCTAGATGCCGGATCATACTCGCTAGATCAACGCCTAATTGCTACTGGGGGTAACCTACCGGAACCTGAAGAGGCCGTGAGAATTATTCAAGAAGAGGAGATGTGGAGGCAGGTGCTAAACTCCCTAGTGATATGCCTCTTCGCTAGGGAAGTCTATGGAAAGGTAACTGTAGAGAAAGCCCTTAAATCCCTTGGTTACAGCTTGAACCAGGAGGACCTAGTTGAGCTAGGGAGAAGTATATACTTTGAGAAGCACTTAACAAAGCTGAGCGAAGGTTTTAAGCCCGAGGAGATGGCAACACCTAAGAGGTTCTTTGAAACGCCGACGCCTTTAGGTCAAATACCATCGGAGTATATGAGGAGAGCCCTAACCTACTACTCTAAGACCTTATGGAACGCGAGGAAGGGGGAATGAGTAACTACAACTCTTCTTTCAAAGTCAGGAGTTTCGGCAGGGGGAGGAAGGTTAAGCTGAGGATTAAGAGGAGATTTGCTAGGTGCAAGATAACCTTGATGAGGGTGGACTATGAGGGGAAGACCATTAGAATTACACTAAAGCCAGGAGAGTACTTGGAGGTCTCGTGAGCTGGCAAGTGGTTTACTAAGGGAGTTGAGGATTGAAGAGTGGGGGAGGTTATACTAAAGGATAACAGAGTGCTCATACCATTCAAACAACTAAGATTGTAGAAGTGAAAAGTGTTGTTGCGTGGGACTCCAACGAGTTATCTCTAGACGGGTTCTCCCCATAACTAGGATTCATTAAGGTAGACCTGAAGTTGGAGCATGGAGATTGTCTACGAGAAGAAGAAAGCGATTGCTCAAAGCAGAAACAAGAGGGAGATGTACGAGAAGTATGTTAAGAGGGAACGCGATAGGGAAAGAGACTTCATCAACAAGCTCGCCAAGGGATTAGTTGCACTATTCTCAAATAGCGTGCACGTCTTTGAAGACTTAGAGAAGGAGGACTTGATAAGCGAAAACAAAGCACCGAAAAGTAGGAGGAAGAGAAACGCTAGGACACCGCGGAAGCTCATACAGAGAAAGCTCTCTAAGAAAACAGCTGTAGTCAAAGTATCTCCAAAGAACGCCTCCCGCACCTGCCCACGATATCATATGATTAGAGGTATGAGTCTATGAAGTACGTGAGGAAGTTATCATTAAAGGAGGGGATGAAGTTGTATCATCAAACGCTAAAACTCAGAATGAGGGGAATTTCCATAAGAGTGATAGCCGAGACTTTAGGGATTAGTGAAAGTACTGTAGAACATTGGGTGTATGAAAGGCGTAGACCTGATACAAGAGTATATAAAGTCAAACTAACACCCTCAGAGGAGTTAGCGTATATATTGGGGCTTTTCCTCGGTGATGGCACAGTTAAAAAGCATTCATCAAAAAGAAGGATAAAGTATTAGTTATATGGAGTAAAGACCAAAAACATATAGTTAAAATCACAGAAACTTTGAGAAAACTAGGACTTAACCCTAGTATCTATCTCGATAGGAAATCAAAGTATAATAAGAGGTGGAATGACTTATATGCTGTCAGAGTCTTCTCAAGGAAATTTATTGAGTTCGTTGAATCATTAACCATAACCAAAATTAGGAAAATGATAAAGGGTCGCGAGATAGATTTTCTTCGTGGTTTTTATGAAGCAGAGGGGTCTCTAAGCTACAACAAGAGAATAAAACAGCTCCATATCCGCATTACTAACACCAACTATGAGTATATGGAGTTGATAAGAGATATTCTTCGAATGGTCGGATTTAACGTTAATATAAGGAAGCGCAAAGGCGCAAAGAAGCCAGCTTATGAAATAGAATTGACAGGAAATAACATTTGCCGAAGATTTCTTGAAATAGTTAAACTGCTAATCAAAAACGAAGTCGAGGTGCGGTTTTGAGCTGGACATACAGAAGCTCGCATCGATAAGCATATACCTCAAGTACGTCAAGATGTGGGAGTTCCCCCACAGCTACGACCCAAACACGTGGATGAAGAGCGAGCTGTGGGTAGGGGTTGCCCCGAATGGGCAGAGCCCCGTAACGTGCATCCCTATGAAGAGGGATGCTGAGGGCGGTGAAGCCGAAGGCAGAGAGCTTATATAAAATCATATAAAGCTCTATGAAGTCCGAACCCCGTAATTAAACTACACAAGAAGTTCACATACAAGTACTCAAGATGTGGGGAGCCCGAGGTCTCCCTGAACACCCCGATGCAGATGCAAACCCAAGAAGCAATGAAGGGGAACAAGGATGAAGCGATGAATCATATCAAACCATATAAACCTATATGAGAGCTGAACTCCTAGCATGGGTTTAAGTGAGTTAAGGACTTCCCTGTCTTTATACCGACCTTATATTGAGCGCTATACTGCGTGAAGAGGGCTAGCTATGGGATACTTTGAGCTGAGGGAGATGTTTTATATAGTAATTCGAATGCTCAGAGGCACCTCTGCACACGTGCTTCTACCCCTAGTATCTATTCCGATATCACTTCTCTCATTCGCGATTCGCTCTACAGCTGCTGCTGAGCTAGTGCCGTATCTTGCATCTCTAGCAGGACTAACTGTGATCGAGTACGGTAGGTACGCCTATGCACAGCTCTTTTACTCTATGCTCATAAGCGGTGCACTACCGCATCACTTTAACGGTCTTAAGCTTCTAAGCTCCCTTATAGTATCCCTCGTAGTCTCCGCAGCTACACTACCCTCTGGAAAGCTTCACATAGTACTACTCACCTTTCTTCTCTCACTAGCTCTCTCCATAGGTCTACTTACGTACTACATCAAAAAGACTAGGGAGAGCTGTAGAGTAGCTGTAGTTTAAAGAGGAGATCGGCTCTCATAAGGCTCCATAGCGGTTTGTGGTTACGTCCATTCTCGTACTCCCTCATAGCTTCTCAAATCAGAATACATTCGGAGGCATTCGAGGACTCTGTATCCTAAGAACTCCGGAGCCCTTAAAGCATCACAAAGCTCTATCTTCTGCGGTCCTATAAACTCTCGTGGAACTCGGAACGTGAGCGGAGGCCGTAGCAGCTCTGACTATAAATTTAAATAACAGATACCTGTAATCATACAACTTTAACTTTTCTCTACGATCTAACTTTAACAGATGATCCGCTCGTGCGGACACTATAAGTCCAGGTGAGGGTTAGGGGCGTTGGACTTTAACCGGGACCTGCGCATATAGGTGGCGTTGCCGAACTTGTACCGAGTCTTAACCCGCTAACAGAATGGTGAGAGCCGTCAACGGGCTGTTCTGTAGCTGATTGCTGGAGTTTAGGTCTATTGGCTCCGGTGTCTCGGTATCTTGGACTTACCTAGGCGATGGGGCTATGCCCCAAGCCTAGCTACTGAGTTCGACGACCGTTCACGACTCTACACTGATACCCGTGAGGTGTGGGTGGGTTAGAGGTCCCTAGATGAGGTGAGAGAACTTAAAGTAGTGGAAGAGAGCATCTAGGACAAACGGAAACTTTACCTCCACACCTAGCTATGCTGTACTAAGACCTAGGTACTTCTCGTAAACTCTGCTTGCGATTACTGCTGCTGCACGAACGTCTTCAGGTAGCTTAGAGAGGTCTGATGTGGATAGTCTGACTTCCGCATCGCTTTTATTATTACTCCGTATCTCCTCCACTATGTAAGCCCTCGTAACTTCCCTACTCTCTAGGAGCTCCACTACCTCATCCGAGATGTACTTGGAAAACTCCATACCTATACCAAGGAGTAACACGCTGGGGCTAAGTGAAGCTATTTCCTCGATTACCTTACGTATATCGCTAACTCTATCTGCGTAGCCGTACTTGACAAGCCTTCCTCCAATGAGAACCGCGTACGTAGCTCTCTTACCTAGGTCCACCCCTAGCGACACAACCTTCAAGTCTCCAATAAGCTCCTTAAGGATCTTACCGAGGTTACTACCTCCGACTTGAATTAACTTACAACTAGGTAGCTGAACACTACTAGTAACCTTCTCAAGGTACTTCAACCCCTCAGCGTCCAGCAGTACTACCTCCCCCTCGTGGCAGAGTTCCTCTAAGGACCTGGGAACTCTAAAAGGTATACCTAACTCCCTCAGAACGCTAATTATGCTTAATGAGAGCCTGGGGTCAACCACGAATACCGAGACCCTAACTACTCTACCACCCCCTGAAAAGCGCTTTCAGAACCTAATAATAAGCTCGTACACCACGCTAACCTCTTCCAATACTAAAGGGTGAGGTCTTATGTTACGAGCCTCTTCTTAAGTCTTTTAAAAGTGACCTTTAGGTCTTCGGGTATGACTTTAGTTCCAGCTATAACCGGCATGAAGTTCGTATCGCCAGACCACCTAGGTACTATGTGAATATGTAGGTGGGACTCTATACCTGCTCCTGCAACTCTACCTATATTTAGCCCTATGTTGTAGCCTTCCGGTTTGTACTCCTCGTCTATAGCTCTTATAACGGCTTTAACCAGCTTAAAGATGTCCACTACTTCGGGTTCTTCAAGTAATTCTAACCTAGCCACATGCCTTTTAGGTGCTACCATCACGTGTGCTGTATTGTATGGGAAGGCGTTTAGCATAGCTATGCTGTATTCTCTTCTAGCTACTACCAGGCTATCCTCATCTCTTTCGGAAGCCACTACGGTGCAGAAGATACAGCCTTGCCTATCCCTCCCGCTAGACCACTTCGAGATGTACTCCATCCTCCAAGGTGCCCATAGGATCCTCAATTACGCCACCAGTTAGTGCTCGTAAGACCGTATTAAAATCTCCGCGAGGCTAATGTACTAGCTGTCCACTTAGCCTACCGTAGGAGTGGTCTCGGTGGGAGCTGTTGATGTGGTTTCATTTGTAGGGGGCACTAGTGTGGTCTCCGGAGGCACGGTCTCGGTGGGGGTTAGGGTAGAGGGGGTTTGCGGTGTTGCTGTACTCTCACTAGGCTGTGCAGCTATCTTATTACCGTAGAACCCTAGAGCTACTGATGCAGCTATTAAGGCTAATACTATGTAAATACCGGGGAACTTCCTCCTCTTAGCTTTAACCACCTAGGCTCACCATAGAAGTAGCTAGACCGGTTCTTTAAAGCACCGCGAATTTACGATAGCTAAGTGGGAGTTCTACCTAGCTTTAGCCTTCACTAAGGGGGCTCAGAAAGCCGGCCCCGAGCCCCCTACAGGCTTGGGCTAAGCAGAGAGCTAGTCTCCTTCTAAACGAGTTCTCCACAGCTTCGGTAAGTTCGAGAGCCTCCCAGAGATTTCTCCCAACACCAACTACCCCGTGGTTCTTTAGTACCACGGCCCTGCACCCCCTCGCTACAGCTGCTCTAACTGCCTCGGCGAGCTCCCTAGAGCCGGGGGATACTTCACTAACGTAACACGGAGTCACGCTGTACACCTTGAGCTCCAAGTCTATGTAGGGCTCAACCACGCCTGCTAGCACAGGTGCTACTGTACCGTGGACGTGCACCACTGCACTACAATCACTACACACCCTGTAGATCTCTAAGTGCATAGCTACCTCCGACGAGGGTCTGGGCCCCCTGACAACCTCCCCGCTTAACTTGACGATTGAGATGTCGTCTGGTCTTAGCAGGAACTTGGGCTTGCCGGTGGGAGTTATTGCGATTAGGTCTGGGCCTAAACGTACGCTGGCGTTACCGGTTAAGGTCGATATAAAGCCCCTGATGTAAGCGTACCTCATAGCCTCACACAGCCCTACCAGCAACTCCTCCACAGTTGCAACCCAAAGCATCTTCTGAAGCTAGACCTAAATACTACCTGAGCTATAGTAAAACTTTAGAGAGTCCTTGAGGCCCTACGGACAATATATGCCAGCTCTACGCGTTATTGTAGTCTCGTCTATACTACTCTTAGGGTTCTTGGGTAACAGGTTTGGGAGGGTCTTTAGTTTCCTCTGGGTATTCGCTTCATTGCTATTGCGTTTCTTCGGTATCGCTATAACGAAGAGTTACGGCTTCGGCATAGTAACCTCAAACGTTATACAAATGACTTTCGTAGGTGTACTGCGGGTATTAGATGCTCGGTTACGGACTACACGTTTAGGCTGGAGTAGTGGAGGCTCTGGGTTGTACCGCTAGCAGTGCTCGCCTTCTGGGCTCCACCTAGACCTTGGGAATTTAACCCAGTACATCTATTGACGCCGGACGCCCCCACTAGCGTTCTGCTTAATGGCACCTCTATACCTATCGATACTAAGCTTAGTGTATCTTAGCGTAAATATACTATCTCTTAGAGTAATAGGTTTCGTTGGGATAATAATAGGATTACTGAACATGCAGCTTGCTGTAGTTCACTATGTGAGACACCCGGAGAAGTACTCGATACGCGCATATCACGCATTTATACACACACCACTACTAGTAATACCACTTTACACCTTCATACTATCCTTTATGACGTGGCGAATACTGGTGAAGAGCCTCTAATGAGACTAAAATCGGTGCTCACCCATAACTTCCCTTTTCTTAGTTTTAAACACCTTAGACACGTACCGAGGTCTGGGTAGGGTTGGCAGGGGCGGTAGCTCTCTACAGTGGTGGTAAAGACTCACACTACTCTCTGGTACTCTCCTATAGAGCCGGTATAATACCGCATGTGCTAGTAACAGCAGTACCGCGGAGAGAGGGCTCCTGGCTGTTCCACGAAGTTAACGTACTGTGGTCCAGGCTTCACGGAGAGGCTATGGACATCCCCCTGCATTTCATCGAGGTGAGCGGGAGGAGGGATGAGGAGCTTGAGGAGCTTAAGATGGGGCTATCGAGCATACTTAACCTGTACCCGGGTGTGGACTATCTGGTAACCGGTGCTGTTAGGTCTAGGTATCAGCTCGAGAGGTTTAAGGAGCTAGCGGAGGAGCTGGGCTTAAGGCTGGTGGCACCACTCTGGGGCGCTGACGAGGTAGCCCTACTACGTAGGGAATCCGAGGAGCTGGGCTTCATAGTAACCGCTGTACAGGCCTACTGCCTCGATTACGGAGTTCTAGGGAACCCGCATACCGGGGAAGTTCTCAAGAGCTTACTTAAGGCTTACAGGGAGTGCGGTGTGAGCCCAGTAGGTGAAGGTGGGGAGTTCGAGACCTTCGTGATAAGGTCCCCTCTTTTTAGAGGTACGTCCGTAGCGGTAAGTAAGGCAAGGAAGGTGATCTACCCGATGATGTACGTAGGCTACTACGTAATAGAGCACGCTTACTTAATTTAACTAGGAGGAGAGGTCCATGGGTAAAAACTACGTCTAACCGTACGGGGGGTCCTCCGTGGGGGGCTTTGAGGTGAGGCCCATAACATCGGAGGAGGAGCTGAAGAAGGTCATAGCTATAAACGAGGTAACCCTCCCCGAGCATTACCCGTACTTCTTCTGGTACGAGCACTACGAGCTTTGGAGGGATATATTCCTAGTAGCTGTAGTTGAGGGAAGGATAGTGGGCTACAATATGTGTAGAATAGAGGTAGGTATCGGACACATTAAGAGGGGTATAGTAAAACAAGGGCACATAGTTAGTATAGCCGTGTTACCTGAGTACCGAAGGAGAGGTATAGCTACAGCCCTCATGGTAAGCGCTATGGATTCCATGAAGAGCAGGTACGGAGCTGCTGAAGCCTACCTGGAGGTGAGGGTAAGCAACGAACCAGCTATAAGGTTGTACGAGAAGCTTGGCTTTAAGAAGGTTAGGATTTTAAAGAGGTACTACCTAGACGGAGAGGACGCTTACCTAATGGCTAGAGAGCTCTAGAACCAATTGAAAGGGTGCTCTAGGAAGTTCCGGGCTCACACTCCCTACTTGAGTAACTGCTAGATAGGTACTCTTCAAACCTAGCTAAGGCTTTATCCACAGCTTCATCGAATTGGGCTAGTACTTCAGGTCCTATGGGTACCGGACTGTTTATAGTTAGATCCACAGTTACTAGGAGTACTTCCTGAATCCTAACGTCTATCCCTATGTGGATATCAAGCTTTACGAGGCCCCTCCTCTCCAGCTCCTCGTATAGGAACCTTTCTAAGCTCTCCGCGAAGTGCTCTACATCCTCTAGGTTTAGCCTAGCTAAGTCTAGGCCTATAACCTTAACGTAACCTTCCCTCACTTGAGACCACGCTTATAAACCCCTTAGGCTTAGCCTCCATGGTCAGGCCCTGAGGACGGCCGCGGAGGCGGCAGAATGATTCAGGGTCCCCCAGCCGACCACACCAACCTGTCTACTCCTTCAGCTAGCTCTCTAAGCCTCCTCTCAATGTGGAGTAGTACCTCGGCCAGTACCCTGGGGTTGCTGTAGTTCCTCAGTATAGCTTCTAGCTCATCTCCAGTCTTAGTCTTCAACTTGTCTACAGCTTCGCTAATCCTCGGTATAGCTCTAACAACGTTATCAACTATAGTTATAGATGCCGCTAGGGAGGTTCTCGACAGGGGGTTTAGGTCTATGGCTATCACGGTCTTACCCATCTTCCTAAGGGCCTCCGTTCTATCGCCATCCTCTAAAGCTACTAGGACTACGTCAGCTATGTATATACCCCTCGGGCTAACCCTTCTCCTCTCACTAAAGAGCTCTGGAATAGTTGCTACCGCGTCATCTACCCCTAGGACCTCGTCGGCACCGCTCTCCCTAAGAACCTCCGCAATCTTCCTAACACGCTCCTCAGTTCTATAGAACAAGTTTACCTCAATCTTAGCGTTTACCTTCTTAGCTAGCTTTACCACCTCCCCCGCAACTAGAGCCGCTACATTACCGTTTACAGATATTACAGGATACTTTGCCAGGAGTAACGCGGCTGCGGCAGCCTCTACAGCCTTCAACGCAGGCTCAATAGTCCTCTCACCTATTATGTAGTCAAAGCACTCACCTCTTCCGTGGGCAATCAATCCCTGAGGCACTACATACCCCTCCTTAAACCCCCTAACTAACCTCTCCCTAATTAGTAGGGACTCGTACCTTGGGTGGGACCTCGGTATCTCCACCTCCATACTCTCCCCCAAACTACTGACTACAGCTTAAAACAAATAGGGGATGTGAGTCAGCAATTCGTTTGCTGATTACCTGGTGAGCATCGAGATCGGACTGGCGGCGGATCCCAACTTGAGGAGGCTGCGAGGCCTCGCGGACCTCACTGCCCCCTCAACGCGGTCGGCTTAACTTCCGGGATCTGACGAGTCCGGGTGTTGCCCGACCGCTATGGTCGGGACCCGCCGCCTTCTTCAATTGCGCAGAGAAGTTTTTAAGCTTTGCAAAGGCCGTTAAACTGCAGTGCTACGTCTCGTACGTTCTCAAGGCCGGAGGTACCTAGACCTTAAGGATAGCTCTCGGGACCCCTTATAGCTATAGCTTAAAGCTTGACTGGAGAGTAGCCCACGGGGCTCTGCTGTGGGAGAAGGCTGTACCGTGTTTAGGAGATCCTTCCACGTCCAGACGAAAAGTAGATTTGAAGTTGTTAAGATAACGGAAAACGTGGAGGAGATAGTTCACGAGTCAGGTATTCGCGAAGGCTTCGCACTAGTGTTCGTACCTCACGCTACTGCTGCACTAATTTTAAACGAGTACGAACCTAGGATTGTGGAGGACTATATCACCTGGATTAAAAGGGTTATACCTCCGGGGGGTGGTTGGAGACACGATGAAATAGATAGCAACGCGCACGCACATATAGCATCAGCCTTCATAGGGCAGTCTAGGGTCTTACCAGTCTCAGAAGGGCTTCCAGTTAGAGGTACCTGGCAAGAGGTACTGCTATTGGAGTTCGATGGACCGCGGAGGAGGACTGTAGTAGTCGAGGTTATGGGCTGTTCTGTAGTTAATTGCTAAAGTTCAGTTTACTAGTACCTGCCTAAAATAATGTACTGCTTAGCTAGAGACGTACCCGCGGAGGTCGAAGAATGTGGCACTACTTATGAACACCGTACACTCCCCTCCAAGTTTATAAGAGGTCTCACCGCCGAGTAGTACTACAGGCTTGTAGTTATACGTCCTACCGATAGCGCTACCACGTATACTCCTATGGGTTACGAGCACCTTGGCTAAGGACCCTACGTACTCCTGGTTTATACCTAGCCCTATACGTTCGACTACCTTAGCTAGAGTACTCGACCTAAGCTTCTTAACCTCCTCAGGAACCTGCTTCATAGCCGCCGACTCAGTCCTCGGCCTAATGGTGTACTGAGCTACATGGACTTTATCGAACTGAAGCTCCTCCACAGCTCTTACCGTTCTCTCAAATGCCTCGTCATCCTCACCCGGGTGCCCTACTATTACGTCTGTAGCTATGGATACGCCGACAACTTTCCTCCTAAGCTCTAGGATTAGGTACTTGAACTCATCGTACGTGTACTTCCTCTTCATAAGCTTGAGTACTCTATCGTCGGCCGACTGCATCGGTATGTGAAGGTACTTGTAGACCTTAGGCTCCCTTAGTACCTCTATAAGCTCATCAACTATGCCAAGTACCGTATCGGGGTTAGCCATACCTATCCTAAGCATGTAATTACCCTTAACTCTGTCCAGAACCTCTCTGATGAGGTCAGGCAGTCTCAACCCTATATCAAGCCCGTAGCACCCAGAGTCTTGAGCCGCTAGCTCAATCTCGACAGCACCTCTCCTAACAGCCTCTTCAACAGCCTTCACCACAGTTTCAGCCCTGTAGGAGCGCAGCCTCCTCCTAGCTATCTTCGTAATGCAGAAGGAGCACTGCCCTATACACCCCTCGGCAATCGGAACAGCCGCTACGACCCCCTCTACGTAGGGCTTTAGGTAGGTAACATCTCTCTCCCCCAGGATTAAGTCCTGCCAGCTCTCCACAGCTTCTAAAAACCTTACGATATTCTGAGGTGAAACCAGAACTGCCTTAGGAGCTACCCTCTTAATAGTGTAGGGCTGTGCTGCAACCATGCAACCAGCTACTACAATACGTTTAGACCTACCAAAGAGCTCGTAGAGCTCTCGAAGCCTCTTCAGCATTTTAATCTCGGTATCTAAGCGGACGGTGCACGTGTTTATGACTATAACCTCCGCCTCCTCCGGGGTCTCCGCTATCCCGTAGCCCCTATCTAGGGCTATGCTCTTCATCAACGCTGTGTCAGCTCTATTAAGAGTGCAGCCATAGGTTTCGAAGTAGATAAGTTCCCTTGGGGCTCTCCGCACGCCCCCTTCCTTCACTACGCTACTACCCTACCTCTTACTTCTAGAAAGAGCTACTTATAGAGTTTCCAAAGGAGCACCTTTAAAAATAGCTACAGTTATACCAAAGGACCTTAAGTCTCAGCTAACCCTCTACCAGTTTAGAGCTACACC
>CAYTXX010000004.1:0-33181 GCA_964442165.1 uncultured Desulfurococcaceae archaeon
ATAGGGAGCGCTACGTACGAGGGGAGGCATAGAATGGCTGAGGTAGTTCTTGAAAATCTAATAGCCTTCTACGAGGGGAGGGTACCCCCCAACTTAGTAAACGAGGAGGTAATTAAAGTACGCCCGCCAGGCTTCAAGTAGGAGGAGCTTAAGTACTTTTACCTCTACCCCACCTTTAAACCCCACAGTTTTCCGCGGATCTCCCTACTCTCAAGGTAGGAGTATTCTTGGGGGATTAGTAGGTCCTCAGCTGTGTTAAGTTATTAAGCCTATAGTAACCTCTCTTGGAGTGGAAGCGTGGGGAGACCTAGGCTTTACGTAGCTAGTAAGGAGGACATAGCTGGTGGTAGGATAACCGACATATACTTTGTTAGAACTAAGAGGATCCTTGAAGCTAAAGGGCTTAGAGACCTCCGCGTGAGGATGGAGGTTCACGTCTCAGACCTCCCCAAAGGTTACGATTGGGCTGTTTTCGCCGGGCTTGAGGAGGTACTCAGCATCCTCGAGGGGATCCCCCTAGACGTGTACTCTATTCCCGAAGGTACTCTAGTTAGGGCTAATACACCGGTCATGATGATCGAGGGCAGCTACGCGGATATGTGCCTTTATGAAACAGCTGTTCTTGGGATCCTGAGGCAGGCTTCGTCTATAGCCACTAAGGCTGCGAGAATTAAGAAGCTAGCTGGAGATAGGAAAGTGATATTCTTCGGTCTCAGAGCTCTTCACCCAGCTATAGCTCCCTCAGTCGATAGAGCTGCGTACATAGGTGGCGTAGACGCGGTTTCGGGTGCCTTTAGTAAGGACTACCTAGGTATAACCCCTGTAGGAACCATGCCGCACGCCCTAATAGTAGCATTCGGTAGCAACGTTGCTGCTTGGAAAGCCTTCGATGAGGTGATGGAGCCGGATGTACCTAGGATAATGCTCGTCGATACGTTTAACGATGAAAGGGTAGAGACATTGCAGGCCGTAGAGGCTCTTGGTAGTAAACTTTATGGAGTTAGGCTGGATACCCCGAGAAGCAGGCGGGGTAGTATGAGGGAGATTGTTGAGGAGATTAGGTGGACCCTGAAAGCTCTCGGGTACCCAGATATTAAGATAGTTGTAAGCGGAGGTGTTAACGAGAAGTCTATAGTAGAGCTTAGAGAGATTGTGGACGTGTTTGGGGTCGGGACGTCCATAGCAAGCCCCCCACCGGTGGATATTAGTATGGATGTAGTGGATGTACTAAAAGAAGGTAAGTGGGTTCCGATAGCTAAGCGCGGTAAGATGCCGGGAGCTAAGAGAGTGTACAGGTGCGGAACGCTAGACTATGAGGTGGTTCTATGGGACAGGGAGCCGTGTAGATGCCGTGAAGATATACTAGTTAAGTGGTTAGAAGGTGGTAGGCTAACTAGGGAGTACCCAGGGCCCACCCAGATAAGAGATTACGTCTTAGCTCAGCTTAAGGAGGTATCGGAGCCTACTCCACTTTAAGTAACCCCTCATTACCTTAAAGAATGCTGCTCTCAGCCGCAACTTTCTTCCTTTGAGGACAATATTTAAGTCAGGCTCTGTACTACCTTAGGGTACTATGTTTAGGGTTAAGGTAGTTGATCACCCGTACGCCCAGGCTATACTGACGAGCCTAAGGGATAGGAGAGTAAGCCAGATAGAGTTTAGAAAGGGGTTAGTCCGGCTTGGGAGGGTTTTAGGGTTAGAAATGGTTAAGGAATTCGACGTAGAGGAGTGTGAAGTTGAGACACCTCTTGGTGTAAGGACTAGGGGGGTTAGGATCAAGGACCTAGATAAGGTTGTTATAGTAACCGTTCTAAGAGCTGCGTGGCCTCTCACGGAGGGTCTTGTTAAGATATTCTACAACGCTAAGCAGGGAGTTATAGTAGCTAGGAGGGTCGAGGAGAGGGGGATGAGGAACTACGAGTTCGATATAGAGGTAGCCTACGTTAAGGTACCTGAGGTATTCCAGGATACCACCGTCATACTAACGGACGTTATGGTAGCTACTGGGTCTACAGTCCGCGTAGCGCTAAGAGAGCTAGTCCAGCGTGGTAGAGCTAGAAGATACTTCCTAGCATCAGTAATAACTACCCCAATAGCTCTCAGCAAGATAAGGAAGGAGGTTGATGAACTGGGGATAGACCTTACCGTGTACACGGTAGCTATAGACCCCGATGTGAATGAGAAGGGCTACATAGTCCCAGGTCTTGGAGACGCTGGAGATAGAGCCTTCGGCTCTTAAGCTTCGGAGGATGTCTTGGTGCCGCGGCCGGGATTTGAACCCGGGTCACGGGCTTACCCCGCAACTGAAGCACGAGAGGCCCGCATACTTGGCCGGGCTATACTACCGCGGCACCGGGACTTAATACTATTAGCTGGCTTAAAAGCTTTCGAGGGTACTTTGCGGTAGGGAGTCCTCGGTGCTTAGCACTACGTAAATGCAGGGACAACCTTACGTGCTACGTTGATGTAGGTATTACAGCTGAAGACTCTGCCTTCAGGAAGGGAGGAGGTCTAAGTAGATTAAGGATACTGAGAGCTAGGTGTGATTAAGGTAGCTCTCTGGGATAGCTCTTTCTCTACCGTACTTAGTAGGTTCTTCTCTGGGACCTCGAATACTATCTCTACTATAGCCTTACTGGCTGGTACCTCTATCCCAACCCTATCGTGCCTTATGTCTAGGACGTTACACCTGTACTTAGCAAGTACTTCAAGTACTCTATAGAGAGCTCCCGGCACGTCGTCTAGGATTAGAGTTAGCTTAGTTACTCTCCCATCTACGCTGAGACCCTTAAGTATCACTCTGTATATCGTAGTTAGGTCTGCATTACCCCCACTTATTACTGCAACGATGTTCTTACCGGCTCCTGCCGCATACCCCTCGAGAAGGGCTGCCACTGGAAGCGCTCCAGCCCCCTCTACAACTAGTTTAGCTCTCTCCATGAGTAGGAACATCGCCCTAGCTATCGAGTCCTCACCTACTAGCACAACTTCATCCACCACCTTGCTCATTAACTTGTAGGTTAGCTCTCCAACAGATTTAGTTACAACACCATCAGCTATGCTAGGCTTTACCTGTACCTGCACCGGCTTACCGTACCTAAAGGCCTCGTAGAGCTTCGGGGAGTTCCTCGGCTCAACGGCAACTACCTTAACCCTACTACCCAAAATCCTCTTAACGGCTACACCTATCCCCGAGATGAGCCCTCCCCCACCAACTGGAACTAGAACTAAGTCAGCGTCCCTAATACTCAATGCTATCTCAACCCCTATAGTCCCCTGACCAGCTATTACGTAGGGGTCGTCAAACGGGTGTACGAAGACAGCGCCCGTAGAGTTAGCTATGTCTATAGCCTTCTCGTATGCCTCGTCGTATATACTACCGTGGAGCACTACCTCAGCTCCATACGACCTAGTAGCATTTACCTTATAGGGAGGGGTGGTCTCAGGCATTACTATAGTAGCCCTAACCCCAAGCTCCGATGCTGAGTAAGCAACTCCCTGCGCGTGGTTACCTGATGAAGCAGCTACAACACCGTACTTTCTGCAACGGTCTAGCTCAGAGTATATCTTAAAGAAAGCTCCCCTAACCTTGAAGGCACCGGTCTTCTGAAGGTTCTCCAGCTTTAAGTACACGCTGTTACCCGATAGCCTTGAGATCGATAAGGAGCTGACTAGGGGGGTTCTATGTACAAACCCCTCCATAGCTTCGTTAGCTCTCCTAATCAGCTCCCAGAGGCTGTTGAGGTCCGTAGGCTATCCCATAACTGCTTAGGAGCTTCAGCTTATAACTGGCTGATAGAGTAAGCTCTGGCTATGACGATAGACCTAGCTCTGATAGTGCTGGCTGTAGCTAGTGCTGTACTAAGCTATGCTATCAGTCGGGCTGTTCTATACATAGAGATGAGGCTAGGGTTTACTGCAGTAGACATACATAAGCCCTCCAGAACTGTAGTTGCAAAATCCGGAGGGGTCGCCCTTATAATCTCCCTAGCTCTAGGAGCAGCTCTAGGGAAGCTTCTTGGAGTCTTAGAGAGCTCTACCATCACGTATGTAGTAGCCGCACTAATAGCCGGTGCTATAGGCTTAGTTGACGACATAGCGCACTTAGGTGTGAGGCTTAAGTTAGTCCTCTTCGCTTTACCGTCCCTACCTATCCTAGTCTATGACACGTACTACCCCCGCCCCTACGTACCCCCAGTAGGGCACCTAAGGCTTACGATAGTCTACCCCCTCCTAGTAGTGATAGCCTACGACGTCCTAGCCAATGCCTTCAACATGAGCGATACGCACAACGGGGTAGTACCAACGGTCTTCCTGATATACTGCACATCGTTACTCGTAGCAGTAGCCTTCCCAGGACCCGAACCGCTTAAAGGCTTCTACCCCCTACTAGCACTTGCCGTAGCTGTAGTGCTAGGCTACGCCCCGCTAAACATCTACCCCGCGAAAATGCTGAACGGCAATGCCGGATCGCACCTTATCGGTGCTCTAGTAGCTTCCCTCGTCATAGCATCACGTATGGAGTACCTATCAATGATGCTACTCATGCCTCAGATACTCAACGGATTCCTAATAATCTCCTCAGTAGGTGTAAGAGGTAAAGAATCCCTTGAAAGACCTACACGCGTTGATCAAGGAGTTATACTACCTAACTGCAACCCAAGGGCACCGCTATCCCTCGTGAGGCTCCTAGTACTCAGTAGAGGACTCACAGAGAAGGAGCTCATTAAGAACTACCTCGTAGTCCAGGTAGCAGTTAGTATAGTAGCACTAGCACTCTACTACACACTTGTAACACTTTCGACAATCTAACCTCCCCACCCATCCTAGGCACTCCCCCACCACACCGCTTTCACCTACTGCTAGCTAAAGGACCTAAAACCTCTAAGGTTCGGAATCGATGCCGAGCTCGTCAGTACGTAGCCCATATCTACGACGAGCCCACCAAGCTTAGAGTAGAATCTCCATCGCTTAGGAGACCTAAGTACTAAAGCTCTCAAAGCCTCACCTTCGGTACTTAACTACGGGGTAGCCCACATTAGGGGTAGGACCTACCTAGGGAGTGCCCGTACCTGCACCTAGTTGAGACTACATTGACTCTTGCAGAACCCTTTGAAGAACCTGAGCTTAACTTATGCTAGCGTAGGTGTAGAACTTGCGTGGAGTAGCCTAGTTCAGCACCCCTACTTACCCAGACGTCGCAGTTCACTCCTAGCTTACCTAAAGCCCTCAGTATACCTCTTCTAGCTGCCTCTGCATAACTATAGCTATCCGTAAACCCGTAGATCGCTGGTCCCCAGCTACTCTGCCCAATACCCCTAAGGCCGCTCTCGAGCATGACCCTAGCTATCTCCTCTCCGTACTCGCTACTGAAGAACCCTCCCTGAGCTTTGCTGAAGTAGTTGCCGGCTACCTTCTGGAGGGTTTCAACCCCTTTAGTGAAGAGGTCTAGCCTCTCTAGTTTAACCCCCGAGAGGACCTCTACCAAAGCCCTGTAGAGGGTTTTCTGCTCATCAACCGGGGCAGGGCTCCTTAGGAACACCTCCTCCTCGTCTTCCCTCAGGCCCTTACCCTCAGGTACAGTTATGACCACGTACCAGGTTTTAGGGAACTTAGCTAGGGCTAGTAGCCTAGGTACGGTACCCGCCTGACCTAAAGGAACTCCAGTATCTACAGCTAGCCCCCCGTAGAGGAAGGTGTAGTAGCCTACACAGCTGTACTTACAGCGACCTAGCTTAACCATTAAGTCCTCGAGGTCCAGGTCCACCCTTCTATAGAGTGCTGAGAGAGCTATAGCTGTTGCAAGGTATATCCTAGTTATCGAACCCAGCCCTACGTGGTGCTTTACGTACCCTGAAAGCGTTACGTTTAGCGGTGCTACTGCAAGGTACTTAGAAATCCTCCTAATAGCCTCCGAAGCCTCCTCTGTAGGAGCACTAACCGAGACCTCGCTTAGCTCAGACCCCCTCGCAGCTCTAACCTCGAGGTAAGGTTCCTCTAAAGCTAGACCGATGGATCCGTAAGCTATACCCTCATCTACGTATCTGTAGAAGCCTAGGTGAATCCTATAGCCAGCCCTCACACGCGTCTCTGAAGCACTCAACGCTGTACCCGCTCTCCCTAAGTAGTAGGAGCAAATATCTTGCCCATGAAAGCTTAGCTAGCTTACTCCCCGGATTAACCGAGACCCCGGAAGGCTTCACGAGCTCTGCAACCTGCTTAAAGTTAAAGCCGTATAGAATTACCCTCTCAGCACCCATGTAGTAAGCTAAGTAGGCAGCTCTATCGCCATCGGTAAACCCCCCGAATACTTGTACGCGATTTGAGCACTTACACTGAGCCGTGCCAACTAGGTAACCCTCTACCTCCGGCACTAGCTTCACTACACGCTCGTAGTTATCCCCGTGTGCGTGTACTACGTAGACCACGTCCCTAAACTTAAGGTACTTAGAGGTAACCCCATCGAGATCCGTTACTAAGACATCCGGCACTACCCCGCTCTCCACGCACTTCACGAAAGCGCTATCAGCAGCTACTAGTGTAGTATTGGGTAACCTCAGGCACTGCCCTCTTAGGAAGTCCCCGATAACAAGAACTTCCCTTCCGCTTAGTAGCTCGGAGAGCCTCCTTAAGGAGTTCCCTACGAGATCTACCCTCGTAGAGAGAACCATGTCGAGGAGGTGGCACGAGGTAAAATCCTCCTCCCTACTTAACCCTAAGCTAGTGAGGATAGTCCCGTAGAGATTCTCCCAGAAAAGGGGGTCGCGGAGATTCATAGCTGTACACCTAGCTTTCGCACTTCATCTACTACCGCATCGGCACACCGAATAAGCTCCTCAGACCCTAACCTTTTAACTAGCGAGATGCTGTACCTTAGTACCTCCAGCCACTTACCCAGCTCACAGAAATCTCCACTAGGTGAACTCTGTAGAAGAGCCCGTATCTTGGTGAGGTACACTAGGGACTCTACTAGCAGAGCATTGGCTCTGCTAAACGCGATAAGGCTACCGCGTCCCTCGTACGCGTCGAGTACCTTAAGTAGGACGAAAGCTCTCGTACTACCCTCTGAAAGCAGCTTCGGTACAGCCTCTACGTGTAGGTCTACGTTGTCATCAAGTAGGTATATACCCCTACTCCTACCCTCCTTAAACTTAAGCTCCCGCGGTTCTACGACGACCCTGCAGAAAACTGTGGAGTCCTGAGTAAGCGCTAAGGATACCAACGACCCTCGGATTATGTTTCTGTATGTTCTAGTACTAACGTAGGGGGAAATGACTAGGTCTTTCCCCTGAGCTCTTACACCCATAGCGGCTGCGTGCGGTTTTCCGGAGCTATCTACAGTTACAACTATAGCTTCGTGATGCCCGTACCTAAGTGCTCTAAGTACCTTCTCTAGGGTGCTCTCAGCTGGTGTAGCTTTACCCAAGTAGCCCTTACTATGGTTAGCTACAGTAGATAAATGCCCTATAAAACCGTACTCTGGGTGCAAGTTTCGGGGAGCCGAAGAGCGGCTAACCTCGGGCGCTCTCTAGCCATAGGAGGCTCCGTTGGAGCTCTCCTAGGTTTCTTCAATAGCTATGGCTACGCTATCAGCGGCTACACGACATCTGAGCTAACACCCATAGTTGCTGGTGTACTTACCTACCTACTTTACAAGGTCGCTATTAGGAGGTACAGTATATACGACCTCGTAGTCTCCCTAGCCTTCGCCGTAGGAGTCGACATCACCACGACCCTAACTTCAGGTATGCTGATCACCTACACCCTACTAGCTGAAAGAGCTGACCCGGTAGTCCTAGGCTTAGCTACCTGGACCTACGGTAGCCTAAGACTAGAGCTCGTAGCCTTCTATCTATTCACCTGCTCTGTTTCAGCTGGAGGTATACTTATCGCACTAGCACTAAGCGACCACTTCATAGAGGAGGAGAGGCTCGTATTCCCCATAGGCGGTGCCTCGTGGAGGGTTGTAAGTACGGCTGGAAACCTTAGGAAAAGCTACGTACTCCTCGCACTAGCTCTAGGGCTTCTCGCGCAGTTAGCCACCTTCTTCAGAGAGCTCTCGGTAGACCTAACCCCCTCCCTCTACCTACTGGTACCAGGCATGGCGCTCAGCTTATCCGTAAGCCCTGCGGTATTCCTACTCGCACTCCTACTCCCTATGGGCTCGTCCCTAGGGGTAGGTTTAGGGAGCTTGCTAACCTTCCTCCTAATTACGCCAGCTCTGACGTACCTAGGCCTACTGGTACCTCTACCCACCATGTCATCTTACGATATAGCTACGTCGGCTTCCCCCTCAATAGCTTCAGTACTGATAGGGTACCTAGTGCTTGTAGCTACATACTACTTAACAAGATATAGGAAGGTCTTCGTACGCTCAATCACCTTCCTCAAGGAGATTAGGGAGTATAGGAGGAACTTCATCTTAGGTATAGCTATAGTATCCCTCCCTGTAGTACCTGCTGCTATAGTCTACAAGGACCCAGTTAGGATAGTCCTCCTAGCGCCTGTATTACTCGTTCTCTACATAATTATAACGATACTAACTTGTAGAGTTGTTGGAGAGGTTGGTGTAGTCTCGCAGTCAACTCTTCCAGCAGTTACAGGCCTCATGTTCGCAACCGGTATACGGGGAGCTACCCCGTACGTCCTACTTGACCCGTACACCGGTACACCCATGCCCCAGTTCGTAGCAGCCTCCTTCATGAACGTAGCTAAGCTTAGTAAGTACGCGGGAGTAAGACCTAGCTTTACTGGGATAGCGATGATACTAGGAATACTCCTCGGAGCCCCCCTTACGCTACTCTACGGAAACCTCTTGCTAAGCGCTTACGGTACCAGCTCACCTAAACTACCCCTGATTAGGTGGTTACCCGTGGTTACGTGGATGAAGGCCGTGTACAGCGGGAACATCCTAGCCTTACCCGTGGAGCCGGTAACTATTGGGGTTCTTCTCGCCCTAGCTCTACTAGCACTCATAGAGCTTACCGGCTTTAGGGGGCTTTCGATCTACGCTGTCCTAGTGGGTCTAACCGTCACCCCCGATGTAGGTTTACTCTTCATCGTAGCAGCCCTCATAAAGTACCTAGCCCTTAGAATAGGTCCAGACGTCTATGAGAGCGTTATAGCTTACTCCTCCATAGCCTTAGCTGGGAGCACTATAGCTGTAGTACTCTACACAATACTGGAGCTCCTAGGTGTTTAGGTATGGAGAGCGTTGTACTTATCTTCGTTACGACTTACTTCACCATACTACTGCTAACCGTGGTACTCCTATTGAAGGAGAGGAGGAGCGTAGAACTCCACGCACCAGCTACTCTTAAGACGTACCAGAGGTTAAGCTCGACTAGGTTCATAGTCTTCGGTAAGGTTCTGAGAATAACTACGTTGAACTTTGCGACGGCTGTAGTCCTTCTATGCTTTATACTTTCAGCAGTCATAGCGGCAGCTACGTACACTGAAAGAAGTGCTGAAGTAAAGCAGTACCTCAGTAGCTACGTAGACGAACCCATAGCTATTGTTAAGCTAGCTAGACCCTATACCGAGAACCTAGCTATCAACGCTCTCACGCAAGTACTGCCTGAAAATGCTTCTCTAACCTTACTCTACCGATCTGTACTCGATAAAGGTTTGATTGTAGAGGGGATCCCGGGAGTTAAGTGGGTAGCTGTAGGAGTCTCTGGGAGCTTAGCTAAGGAGCTAAACGTAACGTACGGAACTATCCTAACCGGATGTCGGGGGACCTATACTGAGGTGTGGGTAGATTCGCTGAAGGTGTACGTAAGGTGTAGCGCCGAAGAGCTGTTTAGACTGAGGGTAGCCCCTCTAGAGCCCCTGCTACCAGTACTAGGCTACCTCGGTACTGAGCCTATAATCCCTGCCCCGGATATGGTACTCTTATCGGATATCCATACCATGGCTGAGGTTCTTAACCTCAGCGACGCCTTAGTGACCGACATAGTTATTAGGGGTGCGGTAGGGTTAGACCAGGTAAGGAGGCTTACTGAGCTCCTAGAGGTAGATTCTCTGTACTACTACAGCGGAGACTCTGTAGTTGTAGTAGGTTCTGCTAGGGTAATCACTACGGAAGCTTTAGTCTCCACGGCACTGGTTCTACTCTCGTGTGTAGTCCTAGTAACGGTAGCCTATAGGTCCCTAATCCCCGAGTTCAAGTCTATCTACAACATGCTGCTTCTTCAGGGACTACCACCTTGGGGTATATCCGTAGCTATAGCTACGCACGCTATCCTACTGATAACTATAGGAACCGTAACATCCTCCGCACTAGTATACAAGTTGTTTACAGCTAAGCAAGCCTTAGTCTCAGCCACAGTCTGCCTACTTTCCGGTACGATATCCCTAGCTGTAGTAGTCCGAGAGGTAGGAGCGGAAACCCTTAGCTACGGAGCGTATACCCCTGTAGTTGAGAGGCATGAGCTAGTCATCCCAGTAGCTGAAAGGGTGAGCGTTGACGAACTAGTAAACATCGTTAGAAAAGCTTTCGAGACTAACGAGTTCTTCGACATGGAGGTCTTCGAGTATAAATCTTGGGGTACGGAATCCATAGTACACTGCAGAGCTACCTATAGGGAGATGTGGGGAGTTACGGTAAGTAGCTTCATAGGTATTACACTGTCGGAGAGCTTAGTTAAGGTGTTTATAAGTGTAGACATAGGTAGCGTTGAAGAGCTATCTGAGAGCATGAGTAACTCCATAAAAGCTCTAGTGGTCTCCAAAGTAATCGGTAGCCTCAAGGTATCCCTAAAGTAGCTAATTAAGAAAACCTTACTTAACTACAGCTGAATCCCTCTACTCTTTAGGAGGAGCGTTAAGGTAGTAACCTCCTCCTATCCCTTGGGAACGGTGTAACCTCCCTAACGTTCTTTGCTCCAGTTAGCATCAACCCCAGCCTCGCTAGCCCCATCCCCCAACCAGCGTGGGGGGGCATACCATAGTCGAACCACCTTAGGAAGAACTCGAAGTTCTCTGGGCTTAACCCACGCTCAAGTAGTCTCTTCACTAGGAGCTCCTTCCTATGTACTCTAGTACTTCCAGAAGCTATCTCTAAGTACCTCCAGACTAGGTCGAAGGACTCGCTATAGAGCCCATCATCCTTAGGCATGGTGTAGAAGGGTCTAGCTTTATCAGGCCAATCGATTATGAAGTACACCTCCTCGTTAGCTATCCCGGAGAACTTCCTGAGGTGAGTTATAGATAAGTCCTCCCCCACTTCGATATTCTCCCCACTTTCTCTAAGGGTTCTAACTACGTCCTCGTACCTAAACCTCCTTAGAGGGATCCTTACCTCTGGGAGCTCGTGGTTCAGTACCTTAAGCTCCCTAGACGCTCTCTCCCTAACATCGGTAACGACTCTCCAGATCACTCTCTCTAGTACCTCCATAACGTCCTCGTAATTAGCGTACGCCATCTCTACGTCTACTGATATGAACTCAGAGAGATGGTAGGGGGTGTCGGACTCCTCAGCTCTCCAAGCTGGTGCTATCTCGAAGACCCTCTCAAAGGCTCCGGCAAGTAGCTCCTTGTATAGCTGTGGGCTCTGAGCTAGGTAAGCCTCACGCCCGAAGTAGGCTACTGGGAATAGAGCTGCACCACCTTCAGTTGCTGCAGCAACTATCTTAGGTGTGAAAACCTCTACGAAGCCTAGGCTGTAGAGCTCCTCCCTAATTGCTCTCAGAGCTATGGACATTATCTTGAATACAGCTCTACTCTCCTCTCTTCTTAGGTCTAGAACCCTCTCCTTAAACCTGGTATCGAAGTCCGCCGGTACCTTACCGCTAACATCTAGGGGCAGCGGGGTCCTAGCTATGCTATGCACCACTATCTCACTTGGAACTACTTCAAAACCTCCAGGAGCTCTGCTATCTGCCTTAACTACCCCCACTACCGAGACCGTAGACTCCGGTGTTAGCTTATAGAACAGCTCCACAAGCTTCTTGCTGTCTTTACTTATGACTATCTGAATAAAGCCATCCTTATCCCTAAGTACTAGGAACTTCTTACCTCCTAAATCCCTCTTGGCGTGAACCCAGCCAGCAACTACTACATTAGCCCCATCCAAGCTGGGGCTTAACTCAGAAGAGAGGTGCGTTCTGTACTTAGTCAACCTCCTAGATCACCCTTATCCTAACATTGGTACCTACCATCATGCTCAGTAAGCTCTCCACCTCCTCCTGAGGTGCTGGTAGGTATCTGAGGTCTGACTTAGGTATTCTAACTACGTACTCCATAGAACCATCTGGAAGCCATAGGGTGTTTACTCCTAAAACCCGCGCTGGCTGGATCACACTACGCACTAAATCCCTAGCACTGATGTTCTTAGTGTTAACTATACGTACCCTCGAACTTAGCTCGCTCTCTAAGTGTTTAGCTAGCTTGAGTAGAGTCCTACTATCCGCATTTGGAACGTCCAGCTGTATCACCACGATGCTACCAAGCTTAACCGACCTGATGTACTCGGAATCACGGAGGAACCTGAAATCAGGTGCGGACTCAGCCTTTAGGAGAGCTCTCATAACCTCTATGTCGAGCTCCGTCACAGAGCCACTCTTAACTAGGGATTCACACCTAGGGCATAGTACGCCGGACTTCACACATAGCTGGTCCAGCGGGATCCGCAACTCCTACCATCTCTGCGCTTTTTTCCTAGAGCAATTATTAAGGCTAACGCTTTTAAGTGCTAACTTAAACATAGTCTCGGGACCGGAATGCCGATAACAGACCCAGCGATACTCAAGATAGTGGAGAGCCGTATACTGGATAAGAAAGTGTGCCGTAGGTGCGGGGCCCTAAACCCCCCAGAGGCAGAGAAGTGTAG
Organism: uncultured Desulfurococcaceae archaeon; assembly: GCA_964442165.1. GTDB lineage: Archaea > Thermoproteota > Thermoprotei_A > Sulfolobales > NBVN01 > DRZP01. Next base: position 12,833 of record CAYTXX010000004.1, read on the forward strand.
AAGGTGTAAGAGTAGGAACCTCAGACCTAAACGTAAGAGGATAGGCGTAAAGAAGTAGAGATACCATTTCAACTCCCGTCAACCACTCCCTACCTTAAAAGGCTGGCTGAAAACTAGCTTCTTCAAGCTCTTTTACCTTAGTTTTTCTTAGCTCTGGTATACCGTGATACGCGCTTCCTACCGCGGCTTGGGTAGAACCTGACGTCTACGTGGTATACGAGGTCGGAGCACTCCCTTACTACTCTTACGATCTTCTCTCGGATTCTGTGTAGCTCTAGTACAGATACCTTAGGGTTAACGTCTATGGAGACCTCCGCGAGCATTAAGGAGCCGAACCTCCTTACAGCTACACCCCTAACCTTAGCTCTCTCAGAGTTAAGCTCCGATAACCTACTGATTAGGTAGGACTCTATCTCGGGAACCCTGTTGGAGCCTGTAATCGCCTTAATGTTATCCTTAAACACCTCTAGAAGGCTGTGTGCTACGAACATCATGAGTACAAAGGTGAAGAGCAGCTCCGCAACGTAGCTACCCGTAGTTGCAGTTACTACTACCCCAGCAGAAGCCATAGCCGAGGCCGCTAAGTCTACTAGAGCGTGTGTGGAGTCAAAGCTTAGTAGCTCTACCCTATACCTGAGGTAGCTCTGTCTCTCTATTAAAAACACCGCACCTGTTATTGCAGCCCCTGTAATGGTAGCAACTAGAGGTAAGTAGCCTACGTAGGAGGGGGCCCCACTCTCAGCTATAGCCCCTAAGTAGTCGACAAAGAGGTAGCCGTAGACTATTAGTACTATAACGGTACCCAAGCTTACAGCAACACCCTCTAGAATTACCAGAGACCAGGGGAACCTCCTGCTTAATCTACTAGCTAAGTATAGCACTAAGAGTAGAACCCCCTCTAGTACGGTATCTACAGCCCAGTGAAGGAGGTCTGTCATCAGTATAAGGCCCCCACTCAGAGAAAGTATGATAGCGTCTACAGCAGTTCCAACTAGCGAGAGAAGAAAGGAGATTATCAGAGCTCTAAAAGCCCCTTCAAGTCTTAGCTTAAGGCCTTTAGAGCTCCCAGTACCCATACCCAACCACCCGCCCTCAAGCTTTGGAGCATCTTAACTAGGTCCAGACTACCGATACTAACAATTACATGCTACATTCAAATTAAACCGGTTTTATAGCTGTCTTAAATCAGCTACAGCAGTAATGTTGCTACTACAAGCTCTACTCCACCTGCTTAGACGAGTAGATCACGGGTCCGTAGCATACTAGCCTACCAAATACCTCTAGTGACAGTATGTGGCTACAGTCAGTTGCCAGAGACCTCCTAAGCTCCCTTAGGAGGGAGTTTACGAACTCCTTACCTAGAGTACCTGTACGCGGAGCCCTAACCCGACCTATGCATAGCCCCTCTGCTTCTAGGTACCCCCTAATGGTGTTAGCAAGGTGTTGAGCAAGTTCTCTACTCTGCTTTACTACATCGCTACATCCAGCTACGTAACTAATGTACTCCACCGCCGAGAGAGTTTGCACGCCGAGTACAGCCTCTATAAGGTGAGGCTCTAAGCAGGACTTTACCACTACCACCCCCTTTATATCAGGTATAAGTACCTCTACCCGGGGGTCGTACGGGTAGATCGCATCACCTATCTCAAGAGAAGCCCTCTCCTCCTTAGAGTAGCGTGTAGTCGCGATATACGTGTAGAGAAGAGCCTTCCCAGGATACTGCTCCCCGAAACAGCGCATCTCTAAGTACTAGCTAGAGCAGAGTTTCCTCAAAATAACTTTCTCGAAGTACGTAGGCTGGATCCACATAAGCCAAGCCGGTGTCCTCTTTATGAACTCGTAGGCCTCCCCCCAATCCTCTAACCCAAGGTCCTCCGAGAGCTTCTCTAAGCTATACTCTGAGCGGACGTACTTGTTTAGTAGAGCTATCAGCTCCTTAGTTACTGCTATCTCCTTTCCGTTACTCAACCTTATCACAGGTACGCACTCATCCATCCACCTTTACCCACTAGCTTATGGAGACACACTTAAAAGCTCTAGGTAGCCAACCCCTCCTACGTACATAGGATCCCATAACACTCTTCTAGGTACTTTATAGGGAGATTCATAAGATTAGAGTCTACTTAAGCTACCGTAAGTGGGAGGCGACGTCGAGTACCGAGCTTAGCGGAGTCTGTGAACTCACCTTGTAGATATGGGGAGAGACCCTTTATTGTCGATAAGGTACTGGCACAAGGGACTTAAGGAAGCTCTATAAGCACCTCCTACTGTACTCCTCAACTAAGTTCACCTCAGTTACCTCCCCTCCAGGTGTCAGCTCTCTGAATACTCTTGCAACGAACTTCTTCACCCTTACTCGATCGCTTAACCAGCAGTCCGGGTCTAGACCTGCCTTTATGCAGGTCTCCGATAGGAATGTCTCCGCATCCCAGCAGTACTCCACTGGAACCTCTGGTAGTAGTACACCTTTGTATACCCTGTACTCAACTACGAGCCCGTCCTGTCCTACCCTAACCTCGCGGGCTCTCTCCCTTCCTCTAGCCTTAATGTCCTGCGGTACCGAGAGTACGCTAACTTCAAAGATTAGGTGGTTTAGCTCCTCTAGACTTACCGGCTCAAAGCGCGGGTCTTCAAAAGCTGCTGCAAGAGCTGTAGTTACTACGTTCCTCACTAGAGGCTCTATAGGGACTAAGTAGCCTATACATCCCCTTAAAACGAGGTCGCCACCTGATATCTTCCTGATAGTTGTAAACGTCATCCCCTTAGCCAGCAACCTCTCTTCAACCTCCGGAAGCTCGGGTACCTTCCCCGACCTCAGATACTCCTCAACAGCCCTCCTAGCAAGCCTTACTAGAGTAACACCGTCGCTAAGCCTCAACTGCGATGGGTCTACGTACTGACTAGCTGTAGTACCCCCCAATACCGAGGCCCCGCTCTAAGACCGGAAGAAACCTATTAAACCTCTAGCAGAGACCTGTGTCCTTTAAGATGTTAGGAGGTAGTAGAGAGGTTAGTAAAAGTTGAAGACCTTAAGTCCTCCTGAGGACTTTACCTGCCCTAACTTTACCTATGAGCTTACCCTCCTCTACGATTACTCTCCCATTGACTATAACGTACGCTATGCCCTTCGGATAGGAGTGCGGGTTCTCATATGTTGCTGTATCCTCGATAGTGTAGTAGTTGAACACCGTTATATCGGCCTTAAACCCGGGCCTTATGATCCCTCTATCCCATAGCTTCAGCTTCCTAGCTGGTAAGGATGTCATCTTCCTAATAGCCTCGGGTAGGGTAAGTGCTTTCTCCTCCCTAACATACCTAGCTATAACCCTGGGGAAGGTACCGTACCTTCTGGGGTGCGGCTTCCCCACCTTAAACTTACCTACTGAGCCGTCGCTACCTATAGCAACGTAAGGATGCGATATTACGGTCCTAACGTCCTCCTCCCTCATTGTAAACGTAACCATACTTGTTGCTAGCTCATCGTCGATAAGTAGCCTTACCACGGTATCAACAGGATCTAAACCTAAGGCCTCCGCTATCCTATCGACCCTCATACCCTCAAATTCCCCGTGCTTAGGTGAGTAAGAGATCATTATGTCGCTCCACGAGATATACCTCTCCTCAAAGATACCGCCAGCTAGCTCCTTCCTAATTCTCTTCACTACCTCTGGATTCCTTAGCTTACTGAGAATCTCCTCGGTTCCCCCACTCCTAATATCTTTCGGTAGTAGGGTAAGTAGGGATGTCGATGCCGCGGTGTAGGGGTAGGCATCTGCAGAGATATCGAAGCCTCTTGAAGCGTAGTCCTCTATGACCTTAAGTGCGGCTAATACCTTCCCCCAGCTAGGCCTTCCACTAGCCTTTAGGTGCGAGATCTCGACAGAAACCCCCGCTCTAACACCTATGGTTACCGTTTCGTAGATAGAGTCTAGAAGCCTTACACCCTCGTTTCTCATATGGGTTGCGTATATACCCCCGTAACTCGCACTAACCTTAGTTAGCTCGATGATCTCCTCAGTAGTGGAGAATACCCCTGGTATGTATATGAGACCTGTGCTGATTCCGAAAGCTCCGGCCTCCATAGCTTCCCGTACGTACTCCTTCATCTTTTCAAGGTCTCTCTCTGAAGGTTGCTCTGAAGAGAATCCAATTACGGCAGACCTTACTGTTCCGTGCCCTACTAGTGGAGCTATGTTTATAGCCGGTCTTAGCTCCTCCAAGGCCTTCAGGTACTCCCCAAAGCTCTCCCACTTGACCTCTACGTCGGGGTGCTCCCTCTTAATCTCCCTTACGAACTCCTCCTTGTTTACATCTGAGAGGGGTGCCGGCGAGTGCCCGCAGTTACCTATAACTATAGTTGTAACCCCCTGAAGTACGTAGTTGTCCGCGGTCGGTACTTCGAATATCGATATATCGCTGTGGTTATGCATGTCTATGAAGCCTGGAGCAACGATTAAGTTCGGTACATTCAGAACTACCTCAGCCCTCTCCCCGCTTAAGTCCCCTACAGCTTCTATTCTATCCCCTACAATACCGATATCAGCTCTAAAGGGGGGAGACCCCGTCCCGTCAACGATTACGCCGTGTCTTATTATTAGGTCGTAGACCATTCTAGATCCCATAAGAATCTAGTACCTGCTGGGCAGCTCTTACTGAAGCACCGAACTCTACCCTAAAGCCTAGCTTCGCTAAAGCCCTTTCCAGTGCCGCTAGAGTGGCTATCACATCATTAGCTGTAACCTCACCCATATGCCCTACCCTGAATATCCTACCTCTAAGGGGGCCTAGCCCTCCAGCTATCTCAACCCCTCTAATGCGCATCTCGCTGTAGAGCTTAGCCCACTCAACCCCTTCGGGCAAGTAAGCTGCCGTAACAGTGTTGGCCCTGAAACCCTCCTCAGCTACTAGCCTCAGACCCAGAGCTTCCAGACCCCCCTGAACAGCCTTGGCTAGAGCTTCGTGTCTCCTATACCTCTGCTGAAGACCTTCCGCAAGTATTCTCTTCAAGGACGAGTTAAGCGCGTAGACTAGGTTAACTGCCGGCGTTATATAGTAGTTCCTAGTGGACTCCATCTCCTTCAGAAGCTTAGTTATGTTGAAGTAGAGAGTTTCGTTATCAACTAGAGGGGTGAAGCCACCTCTATACGCAACTATGGCTAAGCCAGGAGGTACTGCAAGAGCTTTCTGAGAGCCGGTTAGGCAAACGTCAACACCCCAGCTATCCATATTCATCTCCATACCCCCGATCGACGCTATCCCATCAACGACCACCTTAGCTCCAAACTCCTTAGCTTTCCTAGCCACCCTATCTACAGGATTCGCTACAGCTACTGAGGTCTCCACGTGCTGTAGTAGTACCGCACTGAAACCCCCCTGGCTTAGGACCCTTTCCACGTCATCCTCGGTAAAGCCCCTACCTACCGGCGCCTCTACTACGGTTACCTCAGCACCAACCCTCTTAGCAGCATCTACTAAGTAGTCAGCAAAGTATCCAGCCTTAAGAACTACAACCCTCTCACCAGGTCTCACAGACGTCCTAACAGCTAGCTCTATAGCAGCAGTACCGCTCCCGGGGATAACAACTACGTCACCCGATGTACTGAAGACCTTCTTCAGCATGTCGAGGGCCTCTCTATGAATGCTATCAAACTCCGCTGAGACGTGGCTCAGAGTAGGTTTAGCCATTTCAAGCATGGTTTCAGGATCTGTCAGAGATGGTCCGGGAATCATCAGGAGGAATCTACTCATACACACACCTCATGCTTAGTGTAGACCGGGACTAAAATTAATACCCTAGATACTGCCGATACCTTAAATGCGCGGAGGCTACCGGCTGTAAAGTAGCTGTAGTTTTTTAAGTAACGTGACCTTTGAGAATTGTTCTGCGGTGCCGGAGATGGTCTCCCTAGACCAGGTTGAGAAGTTCCTAGGTCAGGTAGTTAGGGACGAATACGGGAGGAGCTTAGGTAAGCTGGTAGCAGTCTTTGCAGACGTCTCAGGGAATGTTGAGGCTATAGAGATCGCCGTTAACGATTACGAACTAGTTAAGGTAGGAGCTGAGAGGATCGTGAGGACCCCCGACGCCCTAGTAGTGCTACCGGAGTGGAAGATAATCTCAATCGACGTTGAGAACAGATTGGATAGGGTTAAGAGAAGGATGAGGTCTCTAGAGGAGCTAAATAGGAAGGGCATGATACCGACCCACGCGTACGACGAGATGAGAAAGAAGCTTGAGGTTGAGTTCAAGAAGGTTAAGGAGGACTCAGCTAAGGTTAAGGAGATCCTTAAGGCCAAGACCAACGAGCTAGAGGACCAGATAATCAGGTACGAAAGGGCTGTAGCGAACGTCTACGTACTCTACATGAGCAACGAAATAAGCGAGCAGTCATACAAAGCCTCGATGGACTTCCTAAGGAACGCTAAGAGTAAGTGCGTAGATGAGAAGAAGGATGTAGAGAAGCATCTAGAGCTACTATCTAAGCTTGAGGCAGAGCCCGTAGAGCCTCAGGTGAAGAGCGCTCCAGCAACACAGCCTCAGTTACCTCAGTCAACGCCTATACCAGTAGTAGTCATAGAGGAGACACCTCACTAGGTAGTCTACGAGGTGTCCGCTAGGTGAGCGTTTTTAGCTTGTTTAGCCGTCTCGGTAAGGCCTTTGCAGGAGATAGAAGAAAACGGTCCATAGAGCTCTCTGAGCTCATAATAAGGCTCGATACCATACTTAGGGACATTAGGGAGGTGGCTGATAGGCTTGTAAATAGGTATAAGGAGCTGGTAAGGGAAGCCCTGGTAGCTAAGTCAGAGAAGAAGAACGAGAGAGCCCTAGTTTACGCTAATGAAGCTGCGCAAGTATCTAAGTACATAAAGAAGGCTATGATCACCGAAATGATAGTTGAACAGGTAAAGCTGAGGTTGGAGACCCTTGAAAACGTTGCCGATATAGCTAAGGCCCTAGCCAGTATATCGCCCCTACTCCACATAGCTAAGGACTACGTAAGCGATATAGCTCCAAACCTAGCTATAGGACTGGAGCTAACTATAAGTAAGACCAAGGAGCTAGTAGCTGGTACGACAGACGCCTTCCAGATAAAGGTTGAGGACGCTCTAGTAATATCCCCGGAGGCTAGGGAGCTACTGAGCAAGGTGGAGAAGTCCGTTGAGGAGAGGCTCTCACAGCTTCCGGAGATACCACCGGAGTTAGTAGTTGGGAGGGAGCAGCCCCTGAGTACCCTGGTAGAGAATGTTCGACCACCGGAGAGGGGTGTGGAACCCCCAATAGCTCTACCAGCTAAGGCTAAGCCGAAGAAGGCTCAGCTACCTAAGGAGGAGCTTGCTAAGCATATACTCGAAACAGCAAGAACCCACGGAGGCTTCATAGAAGTAGGGCTCCTAGCCGAAAGGCTCGGGGTCTCTAGGGAGGACATAATAGAGACCCTCATAGACCTGGAGAAGCAGGGTAAGGTCTCAGTAATATACCAGAAGCCCTAGCTTACGGTGACTTTAAGTGAGCTCAACATCTCTAACATACCTAGAGGGACTAGCGCGTAACTACGCTATAAAGGCTGTAATGAGTGATAGGGAGGGCAATTATGCTGATGCTATAACGTACTACAGGAGGGCTATAGAGGTCCTAGAGAAGATAATCCAGATGTACCCAGACCACAGCTTGAATAACATCTACAGGCAGTGGATAGGTGAGTACAGGAGAAGGATATCTGAGATAGAGGGACTGCTCGGAAGGGTTAAAGTCCCCCTATCTGGGGGAGGGGGGCAGGACTCCCTTGACGACGTAGACACATTTTTTAAGGTAGTTAGTGAGTCCCCGATAGCCTTCAATAAGGTAGCAGACATGGAGGAGGTTAAGAACGCTATAAGGGAATCAATAGTATACCCATCTAAGAGGCCCGACCTATTCCCACTAGGGTGGCCTAAGGGTATACTACTCTTCGGACCCCCGGGATGCGGTAAGACCTACGTAGCGGCTGCCGTAGCTGGTGAGGTCAACGGCTACTTTGTAAGCGTAGATGCTGCTAGCATAATGTCTAAGTGGCTTGGTGAAGCAGAGAAAAGGGTCTCCAAGCTGTTCTCTAAGGCTAGAGAGCTTGCGAAGAGTGGAATGCCGGTTATAATATTCATAGATGAGGTAGACTCCTTATTCGCGCCCTACACAAACGAGGTAGGTGGAGAGGCTAGGGTTAGAAACCAGTTCCTTAAGGAAATGGACGGCCTCGACAGTAAGTTCTCCCCAAAGCTACCCCTATTCATACTAGCGGCAACGAACAAGCCTTGGAGGCTGGATGAGGCCTTCATAAGGAGGTTCCAGAAGAGGGTATACGTGCCCCTCCCCACTAAGGAGACTAGACTGGAGCTACTTAGGATGTATACGAAGAGCCTTAGGCTAGACCCTGGTGTAAGCCTTGAGAAGCTGGCAGAGATGCTCGAGTGGTACTCATCGAGCGATGTAGTTGAGATAGTTATGGCAGCTCACATGAGGACTATTAAAGAGCTCTTTGAGAGGGGCGGAGGTCAGGGAGAGCCTAGGCCTATTACAATGGAGGACTTCGAGGAGGTCCTTAAGTACAGAAAGCCCAGCGTTAATAGGGATCTGCTCAAAGCTTATGAGATGTGGTACGAGAAGTATAAGGCTCTCTAAGTATTCGTTTTTATAGGTTATGTAGCTAAGAGTACCACAGCGTGGTACTGTGCACTCAGGTGTCTCGGTTATAAAGCATGACGGCAGGGTCGAGCCGTTTAGCGTTGAGAAGCTTAGAAACTCCATTAAGAAAGCCCTAGAGAGTGTTAACCTAGAGCAGTACCTTGATGAAGTAGTAAACGCGGTACTATCCGAGATCTCAGAGAGAAGGCAGACCATAAGCTCTTCCGAGATAGCTGACAGGGTTGAGAAGGCCCTTATAGAGAGGGTCATAGTTGATGAGAGGTTTGAACTAGCTGCGAGGAGGTACTTACTAGCTAGGGTGTATAACCACGTATTTAGTAAAGGGATGTGGAGGGAGTTTAGAAGCGAGGACCTCTCCCTGACTTACCCCTCCCTAAAAACCCTAACCGCGAGGTACCTACTAAGGAACCCCGAGACACTGAGGATCTCCGAGACCCCCTCACAGATGTTCTGGCGTGTTGCTGGCTACATAGCAAGTGCTGAGAAGCCTAGTGACGCGGAGTTCTGGGCTAGGAAGTTCTACGAGCTTCTCTCCTCACTTAAGTTCCTCCCGAATTCACCTACACTCATGAACGCTGGCACTAGGCTGGGCATACTTTCAGCGTGTTTCGTAATACCCGTTAGAGACTCCATAGTTACAGAAGCTGGTGATGGAATATACGATGCCCTAAGAGCTCAGGCACTAGTCTTCCAGCAAGGAGGTGGCTGCGGGTTCGACTTTAGCGAGCTCAGACCTGAGGGAGACGTAGTAGCGTCCACAGCCGGTGTTGCTAGCGGCCCCCTCTCGTTCATGAAGGTCTTCGACATCAATACTGATGTGATAAAGCAGGGCGGTAGGAGGAGGGGGGCTAACATGGGAGTTTTACACATCTGGCACCCAGATATTGAGAAGTTTATTCAGAGTAAGTCGGGGAAGCTTAAGGACATAAACCTACAGAACTTCAACATAAGTGTCGGGGTCTACGACTACTTCATGGAATCCGTACTAAAGGGAGGTAAGGTACCTCTAGTAAACCCGAGGAAAACCAGCTTAACGAAGACCAACGACTCTAGGTACTACGCTATAGTTAGAGCTAGACACTACATGAGCGAGGAATGGGTTCAAGAGGTAATCCTCAAGGAGCTTGAGGAGTGGGGTTGGTCCGTACCTCTCGAGAAGTCCCTACTCGTAACTGTGGATGAAGCTCTCCAAATAGCTGAATCTGAAGGTGCTACCGTTAGGTGGGTAGATGCAGGAGAGCTCTTCGACACTATAGTGAAGTCCTCTTGGGACTCCGGAGACCCCGGGCTACTCTTCATAGATACCATAAACAGGAGGCACCCGACCTGGTACCTAGGTAAGATAAACGCTACAAACCCCTGCGGTGAGGAACCCCTCCTAGAGTGGGAGTCCTGTAACCTCGGCAGCATAAACCTGGAGAAGTACGTTGTAACAACCCCGGAGGGGAAGGTAGTTATTGATTGGGGATCTTTAGCTGAGGACGTTAAGACAGCTGTTAGATTCCTCGACAACGTCATATCCGTAGCTAGGTACCCCCTCAAGCAGTTCTACGAAGGTGTTGGAAGGACGAGAAAGGTTGGTCTCGGAGTTATGGGGTGGGCTCACACACTGATTAAGCTAGGTATAAGGTACGACTCCCCAGATGCTATCTACCTAGCCTACCACCTAGCTGAGTTCATAGCCTACAACGCTTACCTAGCTAGTATAGAGCTAGCTAAGGAGAGAGGGCCCTTCCCAGCGTGGGATCAGAGCCTCTACAGACCTATGTGGCAGACTGCACCTAAGTTAGAGGAGCTCTTCGCAATAGCTAGTCTAAGCCTAAGCGAGGTCTCCGATAGGGTTAAGGAGATAGTTAGGAGTAGACCTAAGGTGGACTGGAGCTTAGTGGAAAGCCTAATGCTAAGGTATGGTCTGAGAAATGCCTCACTTCTCTCAATAGCCCCCACGGGGACTCTCTCAATAATAGCTGGAACGTCCAGCTCTATAGAGCCTATATTCGCCCTAGCCTTTACTAGAGTTGTAACTGTAGGTACGTTCATAGAGGTTAACAGGCTCTTCCTCGAGGCTCTTAGAGCTTACGACCTCGATACTAATGATGTAGTGAAGCTAGTAGCAGAATCCGGCTCCGTAGCTCATAACCCCTACATCCCTAGAAGGATTAGAGAGCTCTTCAGGACGGCTCACGACATATCACCTGAGTACCACGTATACCACCAGGCAGCTTGGCAGGCTTGGGTCGATGCCGGAGTGAGCAAGACCGTGAACATGGTGTACGAGGCGACGCCCATAGACGTAATTAAGGTTTACACACTGGCTTGGAAGCTGGGCTGTAAAGGTATCACGATTTACAGAGATAAGTCGAAGTCTAGGCAGGTGATATACTTTGGGGTAAAGATATCGGAGAGGGCTGCTGAGGAGAAAAGAGAAGCTCAGAAGAAGGAGGAGAAACCCGAGGTCAGAGCTGAGAGGGTTAGAGTAGCTTACGTCCTGAGGGAGGGGGAGGTCGGGGGCTGCCCTACCTGCGAGTATTAACCTCAGGGAGCTTCTCTAGAGGGCCTTCCCCCAACCATAAGAAGTTCTATTTAAGTTAAACTACTCTGAGAGTACTTATACACGGTTGAGGAGTGTGAGCTCCCGCCCGGATATAGTTGAGGTCCTATTTAGGGAGGAGCTACGTGTAGCAAATAAGCACCTCCCTCTTGCTAGGAAGTCCCTAGGGGAGCTACTTGAGGAAGAGTACCCGCACGTAGTATGTCGCGATGGTTCGCTACATTCATTTAGGCGTAGCGAACTAATCGAGCTATCCAAGTACATACCTAAGGAGAAGTGGGATAAGCTCCTACTACCTATAATAATCGAGGTGATATCCGGTGAGGAGGAGTTTGTTGGCGTAGTTAGCGACCCCTATGCAGCTGAAGTAGTTAGCTCTATACTCGATATGAGCTTTAGGGAAGGCAGAGCCTTCCTGTACAAACCCCAGATATACGAGCTTAGGCGGAGGTTCTCAACAGTTTTTCAGATCGCCCTCTCCTATGTAGGGCTCGGAGAAACTCCCCCTGAACCCCTGTCGTGAACTCTCTACTTACAAGTATAGGCCTGCCCATCGAGGCGGGAGAGGTTAGCGATTACGGGTAGGTCAAAGCTCTCAACAACCACTTAGGCATGAGCCACTTCGGTAAGCTTATAAGCCCACTTTCAAGCAGTTCTACGACGCCCTTGGGGGAGGTCTGTGAGCGATGTAGTAGCGGCTATTGAGGCTGAAGCGGAGCACATACTCGACGGGGCCCGTAAGAAGGCTCAGGAGGTCCTCTCTAGAGCTAAGGCTCTCGCTGAGGCCATACTGTCCGATGAAAGCTATAAGAAGGAGATAGAGGAGGAAGTAAAACTATTTAAGATGAAGATAGAGGAGGAAGTAAGTAGGATAGTAGCTTCAGCTGAGGAAGAGGCTAGGAAGATTAAAGCAGCACCAGAGGAGGCCGTAACGAAGGTAGCTAAGAGAATAGCCTCACTAGTTGCCGGGATCAGCATTGAGTGATTTAAGTAAGGTACTCTTAAGTAGACCTGATGTAGCTGTAGGTGTACTCATAGTAGTGCCGAGGGACCTCTCCGAGGAGATTACTGAGCTCCTAGTTAGGGAGGGGGTTATCGAGCCGCGGGTTCTCGAAGCCGGTAACCCGCTGATTAGGGAGTTAGAGAACTACGTAACACTACTTGAAGAAGCTAAGAAGGTTTACGAATACCTTGAGTCCAACTTAGAGAGGAAGACCGTAGTTAAGGTGGAGGTGCTCCCGGAGTCTACTAAGAAAACCCTCGGGAACCTACTTGTAGAACTTAGGAAAGTTTATGAGGAGGTTAGCTCACTCAATAATTTAATCGCTAGTTACGAGAATCGGCTCACTACCACCCTACTCATTAAGGAGATATCGGAGGACGTCCTTAGGAGGTACCCCGATGGGTTTGTATCCTTAGTTCACTATACCGGTAAGTACGTAGCTATTAGAACTCTAGTAGTTCCAGAGAGTTCCGTAGAGCAAATAAAGAGCTTAGCTCTCGAGGTAATAGCTGAGCTAAGACACGATAAGAAGGTCGTACTAACCTGTGCCTTCAGTTCAGAGAGGCTTTCGGAAGTCCTAAGTAGCCTACCTGAGGAGTCCCTAATTCTAGAACCGGAAGTAAGCTCGGAAACCACCTTAGAGAGCTATGTCAGTAACCTGGAGTCTAGGCTAGCTGAGCTATCTAAGAGCGTAGAAAGCCTTAAGTTAAGAAAGAGGGAGATACTGGAGTCTAAAATAAGGGACCTAGCTCTACTTAAGGCTATAGTTGAGAGCGAGTACGAGAGGCTTAAGGTACTTAAGGGGGCTACTGGGTCTAGATACACCGTAGCTATATCAGGTTGGATCCTAAAGTCTAAGCTTAAGTCTGTTCTCAACTCCCTCAGTAGCTACCCGGTCTACATAGTTACATCAGAGGACGAGAACCCACCAGTAGACTTCGACAACCTAAAGCCCTTTAAACCGTTCGAGCTCATAACAGAGCTATACGGAATTCCTACACACTATGAGTGGGATCCGACACCACTACTAGCCTACTCCTTCCTACTCTTCTATTCCCTAATGATGGCTGATGTAGGCTATGGCCTAGGCATAGTGATAGCTACTAGGTACCTTCTCCCCAAGTTCGTCAACGACCCAGAGTCGCCAGGCTTCAGAAGACTTCAAAAGATACTATATGTCGGTGGATTGCTGAGCGCTGTAGTTGGTTTAATAGCTAAGAGCTTCCTAGGGTCGCTACTAGGTAAGTACGTACCTATCGAAAGACCCTTAATAGACGTTGGAAGCGTAGTAAGCTTAGTGGGCGTAAGCTTAGCTATAGGCTATGCCTTCACATTCCTCTCGCACTCTATAGCCCTAGCTAAGAGTATTAAGTTAAGCAGAACATTCGACGCGGTATTCGAAGCAGGAATACTGCTGCTTATGTCTGGAGGGCCCTTTGTGGTATCTAAAGCTTTTAACTTAGCGTTCCTCAGCGTGACGGAGGGGGTCTACAGGATATCGCTAGTTCTAACACTAGCAGGGCTTGCTATGGTAATACTCTCGAGGTTAAAGACTATGGGTGGTGTTGGAGGCTTCCTATGGCTCTTTGACGTAGTTGGTATAACTGGTGATGTCTTCTCCTACATTAGGATAGCTGGTATAGCTGGTGGCACAGCTCTCCTAGCCGAGCTCTTCAATGGAGTGATAGCTTACATCTACGAATTCCTTGGGAGCATTAACTTGATAGCTGGAGTTCTCCTGGGGGTTCTAGCACTCGTACTCTTACATACCTTCAATTTAGCTCTCTCAGCTGTTAGCCCGTTTATACACTCTCTAAGGTTATGCCTCTTCGAGATATCCTCAAAGTTCTATGAGGGGCGGGGACGCAGGCTGAAGCCTGTTAGGGTGTTCTTAGGCAAGGTCATGGTTTAATATAGAGAAGACCTTAAGCGATCGCTTATACAGGTATAAGTGAACGTCGACTATCATATAAGTTTTATATACTTTTTCCCCACATGGTGCTGAGGATCGCCTATGGAGGTGGAAGCTCTTCAGCTATCGCATATACTAGCGTACCTAGGCCCAGCCATAGCTGAGGCCCTAGCAGTAGCGGGTACTGCCCTAGGTATCAGGCCAGCTGCTTCAGTAGGACTCTCAGTAATAGCTGAGGAGCCAGTTATGAGAACCTTAGTACTACTTTTTGCCTTCTTCCCGGCAACCCAGACCTTAGTGTACGGTTTTGCGTTCATGTATTACATGTACACCCAGTATTTGCCCTCGACGTTCGCTAAGTATGCTGGAGCTGTACCCTTAACGACGGCAGCGGCGTTTCTAGGAATCTCCCTCTTCGTTGGCTTAGCGGAACTGTTCTCAGCCTGGATGCAAGGAATAGTATGCGCTGATGCTATATCGCTGCTGGTCAAGACCCGGGGAGCCATATTCTCCATGGGTATAATCTTAGCAGCCTACGAGGAGCTGTTTGGGATGTTAGGTCTGGTCTTCGGCCTCATGGCGGTATCCCTGGTGGTATGAGGTAATGAGTGAGGCTAGGGCTTTAAGGGAGGCTGTAATTAAGAAAGCCCTTGAGGAGGCTGAGGCCATAGTTCGGAGAGCTGAAGAGGAGGGTAGGAGACTAGTAAGAGAGGCTGAGGAGAAGAAGAAGGCAATAATAGAGGAGGAGAGGAAGAGGACCCTAGCAGGGTTAGGCTACGAGGCTAGGATAGCTGAAGCTAAGCTAAGGGCTAGGCTGATAGTTAGCAAAGCTAAGTCAGACCTACTTAACTCCGTTATCTCTAAAGCTGTAGATATCCTGAGGTCCCTACCCCCCAACCTTAGGTTAGAGTCCCTTAGGAAGCTAGCTGAGGAGTCCCTAGATAACGCCATAGCGAGCCTAGGTACTGTAAGGAAGCTGGTAATCTACGTAGCTGAGCAAGATGCAGAGTTAGCTAGGGATGCTATAGCCTGCATAAGCAGAGAGAGAGGTATTGAGCTAGAGCTTAGGAGTTCTAAGATCCTCGGTGGGGTCGTAGTAGAGGAGCCTGAAAGCGGTGTTACCATAGATAACAGCTTCGATAGTAGGCTCTCCAGAGCGGTCTCCAGGCTTAAGAAGGACCTACTAGAGGAGGTGCTTCTGTGAAGCCATCTAAGGAGCTCTCCATAGGCTTACTTCAAATCCTACTTGCGAGACCTCCAAAGCTTGAGGAGCTCCTAGACTACGCAGTTAAGGAAGTAGAATTAGGTGCTGATTACCTAGCCCGCCTACCTGGGTTTAGGTCTTACTTACTTAGCTTCCTGGAGGCCAAGTCCTACGAAGATGCCGATAGAGTACTCTACGAGGCTCTCTCAACTGAGCTACGCATCCTGGAGAGTTTCCTCCCCAAGAGCTACTTAGAGTTCCTGAGAGCTTTCCTCGAGCTCTACTATATCGACTACATAACTCTAAGCCTTGCTAGAGCACCTGGAGAGATACCCGACCTCGCTAAAGCTATCATAGTTAAGCTCTCTGGAGTTACTAGCTTAAGCTCACTAGTTGTAGAGTACTCTAGGTGTACTTCCAGGAACGTAAGGTGCGCTTTAATGAGGTACTTAGAGAGGGTTAGGAGCTCCTACACTAAGCTTGGAGAACCTGGGTCAAGGGCTTTAGATGCAGTAAAGGCTTTAATAGCCGTAAGGTACTTCAACTACTACAGAAACGCTAAACTCTTAGGCTTAAAGCTAGAGGAACTTGAGAAGGTACTAGCTGAAGTAGGTATAAACCCAGTTGTAGAAGTATCTCTAAGGAGGGTCCTAGAGAGGTTGGAGAAGTTGGAGGAGGCTAAGCTCGCTAGGTACACAGTACACGAGGCATCGGCTACCTACCCCTTACTGAAGGAGCTACTAGCATACTCTGGAGGTCTTGCTAACATACTAACGCTCTACCTCGTGAATAGGTACTACGAGCTTAAGGTTTTGAGATACTCCCTCTTACCTAAGAGCTTAAGGAGGTGGTAGGTACGGCTACACCTAAGAAGCTCAAGGTCGTAGCTGTCGTATCTAGAGAACTTGTTCCCCTAATGAAGGTACTATCCATAGCTGAGGTCTATAGTGTGGAGGGGTCTCAGGAGCTGACCGGGCTTATAGAGGACCTAGCTAGAAGAGGTGATGTGGGTGTGATCCTAGTGCAGAGGAGCCTCTTAGGAAGGGTTAAACTCCCAGAGGAGATGAGGGAGGCTTTGTGGCCTATAGTAGTCGAGTTCCCGGATAGGTTAGCAGACCTAAGCTTAAGCCCGGAGCTTTTCTATAGGGAACTAGTCCGTAAGTTCATAGGTTACGAGATACATATAGGGGTGGGAGGTTGAGTGGAACTGTTGGTAGGATATACAGAGTGGCTGGTCCACTGGTAGTTGCCGAGGGGCTTTCGAAGGTTATGATGTACGAAGTGGTGAGGGTCGGGAACGAAGGGCTCATAGGTGAGGTAATAGCCATAAGGGGTGATAGGGTCTACATACAGGTTTACGAGGAGACCTCTGGACTGACCGTTGGGGAGAGAGTAGAGGCTACAGGGAGGCCTCTTTCAGCTGAGTTGGGGCCCGGCTTAGTAGGCTCCATATACGATGGCCTTCAAAGGCCGGAGAAGGAGATAGGTTCGAGAACTAGGAGCATCTTCATTAAGCGCGGCATATACTTCCCACCTCTAAGTAGGAGCGTGAAGTGGGGTTATACAAGGAATAGAGAGGTTAAGGTTGGCGATAAGGTCGAGCCTGGAGACGTACTAGGGTACGTTAAGGAGACCCCTCTAGTGGAGCACAGAATAATGGTGCCCCCAGATGTCAGGGGTTACGTAAAGTGGTTGGCTGACGATGGCGAGTACGTAGTAGAGGATACTATAGCTGTAGTATCCTCCGAGGGTGTGAATACCGAGGTTAAGATGTACCAGCTCTGGCCTATTAGAAGGCCTAGACCCTACCTAGAGAAGCTAAATCCAGTAAAGCCTCTTGTAACCGGTATTAGAGTGATAGACTACGTATTCCCTATAGCTAAGGGAGGTAAGGCAGCCATACCTGGAGGCTTCGGTACCGGTAAGACCGTTGCCCTACAGGAGATAACTAAGTGGAGCGATGCCGACATAGCCATATACGTAGGTTGCGGTGAGAGAGGTAACGAGATGTCTGACGCCCTGACGAGCTTCATGAAGCTTAACGACCCTAGGAGGGGGAGGCCTATGATGGAGAGGTCCGTGTTCATAGCTAACACCAGTAATATGCCGGTAGCCGCTCGGGAGACGAGCGTGTTCCTAGGGGTTACTATAGGTGAGTACTTCAGGGACATGGGCTACGACGTGGTTATGGTAGCTGATTCCACCAGTAGGTGGGCTGAGGCTATGAGGGAGATTAGTGGTAGGATGGAGGAGATGCCGGGTGAGGAGGGATTCCCAGCATACCTCTCTAGTAGGTTAGCTGAGTTCTACGAGAGAGCCGGTAGGGTTAGAGCCCTCGGTAGACCCGAGAGGTACGGTAGTCTAACGATCTTCGGTGCAGTCTCACCTCCTGGTGGGGACTTCAGCGAGCCCGTAGTTAGGTCCACTGTTAGGTACGTTCAGTGCTTCTACGCTCTGGATTACGGGTTAGCTACTAGGAGGCACTTCCCAGCGATTAACTGGTTAGTTAGCTACAGCCTCTACACGGACTTCGTTAGGGAGTACTGGGATAGTGTAACTCACTGGAGTATCTACAGGGAGACTGCTCTGAAGATCTTACAGCGCGAGGCCGAGCTTAGCGATATCGTAAGGCTCGTAGGCCCTGAGGCGCTACCTGAGGAGGATAAGCTAGTTTTAGAGATAGCTAGGATGATCAGGGAGGACTTCCTTCAGCAGAGCGCTCTAAACCCTGTAGATGCCTACTCTCCACCAGAGAAGGGGGCTCTGATCATGGAGGCTATTATGGAGTTCTACTCCCTAGCTAGGAGGGTCCTCACTAAAGGTATACCGGTAGCTAAGCTTAGAGAGCTTAAGTGTAGAGCTCAAATAGCTCAGATGAAGTACTACACCCTAGATGTACTGAGGGATAAGGTGTATCCTGAGCTTGTAAGCACTATGAAGTCGGAGTTTGAGAAACTTCTAGGTGGTTGAGGTTAATGGAAGGGCTACCTGCAATTAGGTCTACTAGGAACATAATTGGAGTCCGCGGGTCCCTACTCTTCGTTAAGGCTATTGGAGGTATTAGGTACGGTGAGCTTGTTGAGGTATCCCTAGACGGTACGTTGATACTAGGGCAGGTGATCGACGTAAGTAGGGATGTAGCTGTGATTCAGGTATTCGGCAGTACTGCTGGTGTAGCGCCGGGTAGAACCGCGGTTAAGTTCTACGGGGATACGCTACGTATTCCAG
This sequence comes from uncultured Desulfurococcaceae archaeon, assembly GCA_964442165.1. Taxonomy (GTDB): domain Archaea; phylum Thermoproteota; class Thermoprotei_A; order Sulfolobales; family NBVN01; genus DRZP01. Next base: position 31,408 of record CAYTXX010000004.1, read on the forward strand.
TATCGTCGGACATGCTTGGTAGGATCTTCGATGGCCTAGGGAGACCTATCGATGGGGGGCCTCCAATAGTACCCGAGGACTACCTAGACATCTACGGGGCTCCTCTAAACCCGGCTCTCAGGATCCCGCCTTCAGAGCCCATTGAAACGGGTATATCGGTAATTGACGGTCTCCTAACCCTTGTAAGAGGTCAGAAGCTACCTATATTCAGCGGCTCCGGGCTACCTCACAATAGGATCGCCATGCAGGTAGTTAGGCAGGCTTCGGTTAGAGGTTCTGGAGAGAGCTTCGTAGTTGTTTTCGGAGCTATAGGAGTTACGTACGAGGAGGCTGCTTACTTCCTGAGGGAGCTAAGGTCTATGGGAGCCCTAGATAGAACTATAGCCTTCATAGCCCCTGCATCAGCTTCGACCGTTGAGAAGCTAGCCCTACCTAGGACTGCTCTAACAGTAGCCGAGTTCATGGCGTGGAACTACGATGCCCATGTGCTAACGATTCTAACCGACATGACTAACTACTGCGAAGCTCTGAGAGAGCTTTCAGCAGCACGTGAAGAGGTCCCAGGTAGGAGGGGCTACCCAGGCTACATGTACACGGACCTAGCAACGATATACGAGAGAGCTGGGAGGGTTGTAGGTAGGAAGGGAAGCATGACCATAATGCCCATACTAACTATGCCTGACGACGACATAACCCACCCAATACCGGACCTTACCGGCTACATTACAGAGGGTCAGATAGTCCTATCGAGGGACATGTGGCGTAAGGGTATATATCCACCAGTAGATGTGTTCCTATCCCTCTCTAGGTTAATGAAGGAGGGTATAGGTAGCGGTAAGACTAGAGAAGACCATAGGGAGCTGTTCTCGCAACTTATATCAGCCTACGCCGAGGCTCAGTACCTTAGGGAGCTATCGGCAATAGTTGGGACAGAGTCCCTAACAGCGCGTGATAGGAGGTACCTAGAGTTTGCAGACCTCTTCGAGAAGAGGTTCATAAACCAAGGAGAGTACGAGAGGAGGGACTTCGAAGAGACCTTAGACATAGGCTGGGAAATACTGTCAGTACTACCTGAGGAGGAGCTGAAGCAGATAAGCCCGCAGACCTTGAGAAGGTACCACCCAAGGTACCGTCCAGCCTCCGGAGGTTAGCTAAAGCATGAGCTCTGGAGAAATCATAAAAATATCCAGACCCACGAAGATAGAGCTGATAAGGTTAAGGCGTAGGCTACTACTCGCTAGAAGGTTGCATAGGATCCTCAGGGATAGGCTAACTCTTCTAGTCCAGGAGTTCTACATAGCTCTAAGGAGGGCCTACGAGCTGAGGACTAAGCTAAACAAACTCCTTACTGAGATATACTCAAGCTACTACATCGCTCTGAGAATACACGGCTACGAGCACCTAGACTGGGTATCAGGCGATACATCGGTAGGGGTCGAGGTTACAGCTTCAACTAGAAACGCTATGGGGGTGGTAGTACCCATGCTAGAGCTTAGGGGTACCTACCCTAGCTCGGTCCTAGTACCCGTAGAGCTTTACGAGGTTCAGCTGAAGAGGGCTGAGCTCCTGGAGACAGTAGTACTCCTAGCTGAGTACGAGAAGGCTCTAGTCCTACTAGGTACTGAAATAGCTAGAACTAGGAGAAAGGTAATGATGCTGGAGAAGGTCCTAATACCTAGGATTATGAAGACCATAGCTTACCTTAAGATGAAGTTCGATGAAGCAGAAAGGGAGGAGAAGGTTAGGATGATACGAACTAAGAGCTTCCTAGAGA
>CAYTXX010000005.1:0-6205 GCA_964442165.1 uncultured Desulfurococcaceae archaeon
GTGGATTACCTAAACCCATTAAAGACTACGCTAAGGTAGAGCTCAAGAGGAGCTAATGCCGCGGCCGGGATTTGAACCCGGGTCACGGGCTCGAAAGGCCCGCATACTTGACCGGGCTATACTACCGCGGCACCGGGACTTAATACTATTAACTAGCTTAAAAGCTCTCTCGAAGGTCACTTACCTCTGAATGGCTGGTCCGGAGGTCTGTTTTAGTCAGAGCTTCAGAGTTTGCACCCCCTCTCACCAACTCAATAGAGCTGTCTCATCATCCACGTAGGTAACCCTACTACACTTAAAACTGCACGTCCTTACTTCTCTAGCTACCCAGCATGAATATAGCTTTAACTACCTCTAGACCTAGGACCGTAGCTCCGAGGACTATTGTGAAAGCTATCAGTACTCCGAGCTCTATAGCTACTACAGCTCTACCTCTCGGTAGCCCTAGGATGTAGGCTACTAAGGAGCCTGTCCAGGCTCCTGTAGCTGGTAGGGGTATAGCTACGAATACAACTAGCCCGGGTACACCGTACTTACTAACCTTATCGCTCCCCCTCCTCGCTACCTCTAGAGCTCGGGAGTAAAGCCTACCTAGGTAGCCTAACTTAACTACGAACCTCTCTAAGCGGTCCAGTAGGTAGAGGACTGCTGGAGCTATAGTTAGGTTACCTAGGAGAGCCACTGCAGATGCTAAGAGGAACTCTAGGTTACCTGGGAAAAGAACCCTAGCAACCGGTATCGCCCCCCTAACCTCACTTACGGGAGCTAACCCCAGTAGGAGCACTGTTAGGTATACTAGTAGCATCCGCAGACCACCGCAAGGATCGGGGATCAGCCTAAGGATTTAAGGTTAGGGTACGCCGACTTCCTCCCCACCCTGAAGGGCGGGGCTTTCAGCTGTAAGTACTCTAGACCTCTGAAAGGGTTCTTCAGCTGTAAAAGCTTCTTCCTATGAGGTAGAGCTAGGTGGGTGTACGTGGTAGGTGAGCTCTACCTAGTCGGTCTCGGGCTCTCACCGGAGTATATGAGTATTAAGGCTCTAGAGGTACTGCGTACCGCGGATTTCATCTACGTAGATACGTATACGAGCTACGTAGATTTAGACCTCTTGAAGCAGCTAGTTGGTAGGGACCTTACCCCCATTAGGCGAGCGGATCTAGAGGAGAGGTCTGGAGCTCCGATCCTCGAGCTACTGGAGAAGGGTTATAGGGTAGCTCTAGCAGTTCCAGGAGACCCGCTCGTGGCTACTACCCACGTAACGCTTCTAGTGGAGGCGCATAGGAGGGGGGTACCCTTCCACGTCGTACCTGGGGTGAGCATAGTCCCAACAGCCCTAACCCTAAGCGGGCTAATGGTCTACAGGATCGGGAAGGTAGCTACGGTAGTCTACCCTAAGGATGGGGTACTATTCGAGTACCCCTACGACGTAATTAAGCTTAACGACTCCAACAACCTTCACACACTACTTCTACTCGAGTACGACGGTGAGAGGGGGGTTGCGATGACTGTGAGAGAGGCTATCGAGATCCTGCTGTCAATTGAGGAGAGTAGGAGGGAGGGGGTAGTAACTGGTGAGAGGCTTGTGATCGCCTTAGCCGGCCTGGGGTACCCTGGCTACACTATCTGCGCCGGTAAGCTTAAGAGTATCTCCAACCTTAGTATAGATAAGGTGCCTCAAACCCTGGTAGTGGTATCCCCTAAACCGCACCCAGTTGAGCTAGAGGCTGTGGAGGCAGTTAGCTCTAGGTGGTGTAGGGTTGGCTGAGCAGGCGGCTAGGGTTAGAGGATACGTAGAGGCCCTCTCTAAGGCCCTCGAGGAGGCTAAGGCTAGAGCTAGGTGGTCTAAGGAGGTCCAGGAGGTCCTAAGGCTCTCCGAGCTCTACCTGGAGGACGCTAAGTACTACCTAAGCCTAGGGGACTACATAACAGCTACAGCCTGCGTAGCCTACGCTGAGGGCCTACTAGACTCACTACGTATGCTAGGCCTCACAGAATTCAGCTGGAGGAGAGCTGAGGTTAGGAGAGTCCTAGTTGCAGGAAGCTTCGACCTAATACACCCAGGCCACATCTACTTCCTCAGTGAAGCACTTAGGTACGGCCTACTCCACGTAGTAGTAGCTAGGGATAGTAGCATACAGCGTATTAAGGGAAGACCTCCAGTACTAAGCGAAAGCGACAGGCTTATCCTAGTTAGCTCCCTGAAGCCCGTGTACAGAGCAGTACTAGGGGACCCCCACGACTTCCTAAAGCCTGTAGTTGAGGTGAGGCCCGACGTAGTTGTACTAGGCCCCGACCAGCCCTTCGATGAGGAGGAGCTACGTAGGAGGCTCGAGAGTAGGGGGCTAGTAAGTGTCGAGGTAGTTAGACTAAAGGAGAGGTTCAACAACTACTCGTCAACAAACCTCATTAAGCGCGTTACTGAGGTCGCCAGCACCCTCAACAAGGTCTAAGCTACCGATTAGACTGAGCAGTACGTCTACGTGTTAGTAGGGAGCTGCTGTGAGGTAGTCCCTTCGGGTACAGCTACGCACGTTCTTAATAGCGGCTAGGGTATAGAAGCGTAGTAGCTGGTGACCAGGGTGTCGGAGAAGAAGGTTACGTTCATATACGACGAGCTACACGGGTACATACGCTTGGAGGGGCTGATCCGGGATCTAGTATCAACACGAGCCTTCCAGAGGTTAAGGAGGGTTAAGCAGCTACCCTTCGCTTGGTACGTCTACCCCGGTGCTACCCATACCAGGTTCTCCCACTCCCTAGGTACCGAGTACATAGCTGAGACCGTAGGGCAGAGGCTTGTTGAGGGAGGCTACATAGCCAGAGAGGACGTCGAGCTAGTTAAGGTAGCTGCACTACTTCACGACGTAGGCCACGCACCCTTCTCGCACTCACTAGAGCCTCTGATTATGGAGCTCTCGGGGCTTAGCCCCAGCGAGCTAACGGAGATGGTCCTAACCCAAGACCCGGAGATCTCTGAGGTACTTAGCAACTACGGAATCTCCGCGGAGGAGGTCTCCTCACTACTTAAGGGTAGGAGCTCTAACGCTGTACTCAATAGCCTAGTCTCGGGGGACCTAGATGTAGATAGGTTAGACTACCTCCCTAGAGATGCGTACCACACAGGGGTAGCCTACGGTAGGATAGACCTACATAGGATAGTCTCCTTCCTAGCCGCAGGTGAGGGGGGTATAGTAGTACCTAGTAAGGCCCTAAACGCCTTGGAGAGCTTCTACATAGCTAGACTGCACATGTATAAGGCTGTCTACTACCATAAGACCATTACCGGCTACCAGCTACTCTTCAGGAACGTATACGCAGAGCTAGTAAAGCATAGGGAAGTAGGTGAGACATTAGGGTTCTTTACATCGGCTTACGGGTTTACTAGGGCTATTAGGGAGGGGCTCTTCTACCTCTGGGATGACGATGCTGTAGCGGGTTTAGTTAGCTACACACTAGCTAGGAAGGAGCTACCCCAAAGTATTGAAGACCTAGCTAGGAGGTTGCTCAGTAGGAGAGGCTACAAAGCCGTTGTAAATGAGGTAAAGCTCTGCTGGAGCTATCGAGACCTAGCCTCAAGAGCTGAGGAGCTGAGGGTAGCTGTCGAGTCTTACACCTCACTAACAAGCCCTAGGGTAGTACTATTCCTAGACTCTGTACAGATATACGACCCGGATAGGCCTGTCGGTGTGTTGGTAGGTGGTAGGGAGGTTAGGATTACCGAGGTAGATGAGAGCATAATAGGGCACATACCCCCCTACGTATGCTTCCTCAGGCTCTACGCCCTACCGGAGTACGAGGAGGACGTTAGGAAGGCTTTAGAGAACCTTCTTAGACATTAGGAAAGCGTCCTCACCATCCGGATAGTAGCCTGGGATCCTCCTGACGATCGAGTAACCAAGGCCTCTATATAGAGATATTGCTGCGGTGTTGCTTACAGCTACCTCCAGTACTACCTCACCTAAACCCAACCTACGGAACCTCTCCTCAAGGCTCAGCATGAGGGCCTTCCCTAGCCCCCGCCTCCTGTACCCTGGGGTAACTGCAATTGAGACAACATGTGCCCTACCACCCCTCTCAGCTACAGCAAGTGCGTAGCCTACTACCCTACCTCCACATTCAGCAACTAGGAACAGCTCTGGGAATAGAGCTCGGTAAGCTAGGAAGAGCTTGCAGGGGTAGGGATAGGGGAAGGACTCCACCTCAATATTACAAACTGCTTCTAGATCCTCTGGTACGAACTCCCGTATCTTACACAGCCCCTCCTCCCTCGATGTAGGAGAGGTTTCGGTCCCCACCATACTGGATCGCGGAGCCTCGGAAGCCTCCGTAGCTACGCTACCTCCAAGGATACCCGGTTACTGCAGCCTTAAAGATCGTGGACTCTAGGGCTTTATAGAGTGGTAAGACCTGCTAAAGCTGTCTAAGTGCTGGTAGGGTCTTATCAAAGGGTTTGTATGCTACACCTCTCTCGGTTATTATAGCTGTAACCAGCTCAGGTGGGGTAATATCGAAAGCTGGGTTAAGGACCTCAACTGTTGGTAGAGTTATGTAAAGGTTCTTCAGTATGGTCCTAACCTCATCAGGATCCCTCTCCTCGATTCTTACGGACTCTATGGTGTTCTCGAAGTCTATTGAGGATATCGGAGCTGCTACGTAGAACGGGACACCGTGCCTATGGGCTAGTACAGCTATAGTGTAGGTACCTATCTTATTCACTACATAACCCGGTAGGACTACTCTATCAGCACCAACTACTACCTTAGATACAAGCCCCCTACTCATTACGTAGCCCACCATGTTATCGGTAATGAGCTTAACCGGGATCCCCTCCTTTACTAGTTCCCACACCGTTAGCCTAGCTCCCTGTAGTATAGGTCTAGTCTCTGTAGCTATGACCTTGATCCTCTTCCCACCGTACCACGCAGCCCTTATAACTCCGAGTGCTGTCCCGTAGGCTACGGTAGCTAAAGCTCCAGCATTGCAGTGGGTTAGGACTACGTCACCGTCCTCTATGAGCTTAGCACCTAGCTCACCGATTCTCCTATTCACCTCGACATCCTCATCGTAAATCCTTAAAGCCTCGGCTACAACCTCCTTCACCATTCTGTCAACACTTGTAAACTCCCTGGCGATTACCCCCTCCATCCTCTTAAGGGCCCAGAAGAGGTTCACAGCCGTCGGTCTAGTAGCCCTCATCCTCTCAATTACAGCCCGTAGCCTCACCCTTAAACCCTCCACATCGGTCCCGCCGTACTTAACAGCTGCTAAGGCTACTGCAAGTGCTGCTGCTACACCTATAGCTGGGGCTCCCCTGATCTCCATCCTCTCGATAGCTATGGCGATCCTCTCGGGGTCGTCGGACTCGACGTACTCCTCAGCCCAAGGAAGCTTTAGAGTGTTAAGCCACCGGATCCTATCCCCAAGCCACTCAATAGACTTGATCACAGAGGACACCAGTAGTATCTAGGTCAGGATACTTTATTAGCTACCTTAACTACCTTAAAGTAGTGCGAGCCCCTTTAAACCGCTGATGAGTAGTTCTACAGCTATCGACGCCACTATAATCGACATGAACTTCGCGAGCCCCTGGAGTACCGATGGGCCTAGGTACTTGAGGACTAAGTAGGAGTACCTCAGCAGGGGGTAGGCCATGGCGAAAGCTGTGTAGGAGCCCGCTAGGGTTACTAGAGGACCGTATATCCTTGAGTAAACTATGAGGGTGCTCATAGTCCCTGGCCCCACTATCAGGGGTGTAGCTATGGGTACTACAGCGAAGTCCCCTCTTCTAACCTCCTCCGGCTTCTCTCTTGAGAGAAGCATCTCAGCAGCTATAATCATCAGCAGTACCCCACCCGCTATTCTGAGAGCTTCCAAGCTTATGTTAAATAATCTCAGGACATACTCGCCGAAGAGAGAGAACAACGTTATTAGCAGCAGTATAGCTACGCTAGCTTTGTTCACCGACCTAGCTACTAGCTTACCTATATCGACGTTCTCCGCGTTACCGCCTAGAACTCCGACGTAGGATATCAGGGTAGGTATGGCTGCCGGGGGGTCCATGATGGCGAACACCGATACAGCTACCGTTACCAGGGAGGTTAGTAAGGAGATGCCCACAGCTAGGTACCCAGAACCCTACTCTACCTCAACCTCAGTAGGTATATACGTTATAACTATACCCTGAACCTTAGTTGACCACCACCTG
>CAYTXX010000005.1:6305-30050 GCA_964442165.1 uncultured Desulfurococcaceae archaeon
CTCAGTAGGTATATACGTTATAACTATACCCTGAACCTTAGTTGACCACCACCTGAGGTAGTCTTGAATGCTCCTCCTCTCGGTAGGGGATACGACTACCTTCCTCCTAGCCCACTCCACCTCGTCTAGTCCGACCTTACCCGAACCCTTACTAGCCGCTAGCCTAAGGAGGGCGTCCAGCTCTGCTAGAGAGTACCAGGAGGTATTGCTTACTACGTAGTCAACTACCTTCTCGCTTGCAAACCTTACCCTATACTTGCTGGCGTTCTTCAGTAGGGCCTTCCTACGCATCTCCTTATCGGGGTAGCCTATTAGGATGGCTACGTCAACCCTTCCAGGTCTGAGTAGAGCTGGGTCTATTAGGTCAGGGTTATTAGCTGTGAGTATTGTGAAAGGCCTATCGCTCCTCTGGAGGTGGTAGAGTATTGTGGATAGTTCGCTGAGGTGAGCTTCGTGTATGGTGTACTTCCTACTGGATAGGAACTCCGCGTCGTCTATTACTACAGCTAGCTCCCTCCTCCTCCTGAAGACCTGGTTCATTATGGCGTTCAGCATCTTCTCCGTAGCTCCATACCACATAGACCTATAGGTAAACGGCTTTAGCTCAACTACTCTAAGCCCTAAAGCGTTAGCTAGCGCCTCAGCCATGACCGACTTCCCAACTCCCGGAGGACCCGTTATGAAGGCTCCCTTAGCTGCGAAAGGTAACCCGCTTCTAAACGGGTTAACGACTACGAGCTTGACCTCCTCCACGATCTTAGGTGGCAGGTCTTCGATAGACCACTCTGGGTTCTTTATCGGGATCTTAACTTCCCTGTACTCACTACCATCGCTAACAACAGCCCTAATCTCTTCAAGGCTTAGGGTCCTACCCTGTAGGATTACTACTGCTACTGGCTTCGGCTCCTCTAGGTTATCCAGTACGTCTAGGTACTCCTTCTTATACCTAGCTAAGGCACTCCTAAGAGCATCAATAGCATCCTCAGCTAAGCTCCTAGAAGCTCTGACAGCGCTACGAACTCCAACAGACTGACCTGTTAGCAGTACTATCGCGGCGGGCTTAACGTACGAGCGGGCTGGGCTTCTACTGAAGGTTAGAGAGCAGGATATTAGCCCATCCGTACTTAAGGACTTGTAGCTAGCGAAGAGAGCTGCAAAGAAACCCCTATCCCTACTTACGTCATCCACAAGCTCCGAGACCATGTTCGTAGCTGCTAAGAGGTTTACGTGAGCTACTACCCCAGGGCTCAGCTTCTTATTGTACTTTATCCTTAGAACCAGACCAGAGTCCCTACTCTGGGAATCCAGCATAAGCTCGTAGAGGTCTGCAGAGTACTTAGCTAGAAAGGACAGTAGCCTGTACGACCTAAAGCTCTCGCTTAGGTCGTAATTCGATGCAAATAAGGTTCTAACCCTATACATGTTGCTCCAGAGCACTCTTACCTCAGCGAATTCCGTCAATTTGCCTCCAGCACCCAACTTACCCTGGGGTCGAACACTAATAAGCTCAGCCTCCTCTACCGTTCCCGGTAGATGGTAGTTCATCGTCCTTCATTTTATTTTGTTTCGAGACCTCCAACATCTACCTCTCAACGGTCTCCTCAGACCCCTTCACCGCGGTGGCTCTCCACTAGTCGCCTAGTGGTTCACAGCTCCACGGGTCTCGGAAACCCGGGGTCACCGGAGGTACATAGGCTTCTGAGAACTTAAGTACCCAGCTAAGCAGGCACACCACCTCAGCGTATATCATAGCACTAAGAAGGCTCGCACACCAAGACAAGATAGATGCAGTAAATGACTGCGAAAACCAAAACAGCCCAACCTCTCGGCTGCTACCGTACCAGTAGGATCCTCACCTTTGAGTTAAGGTCCCGCAGTCGTATACCTACTCCCTATTAACCTTTATAAGGTGTTCGGCGTATACTTATACTGCGTTGGTGCGAGGCTATGGTTAAGGTACCGACACAGCTAGTGACCTGGGACGATATAGTTAACTGGAGTAGAGGGCTTGCTGAGATAATAAGGAAGGCTGGCTACAGACCTGATATCATAATAGCTGTCTCCAGAGGGGGTTACGTCCCAGCTAGGCTCCTCTGCGACTTCCTACTAGTTGAAAACCTCGTATCCCTGCAGAGCCAGCACTGGACTGAGGCAGCTAAGGTTGCTGAGAAAGCCATAATAAAGTTCCCCTACAAGGTTGACCTCTCAGGGCTTAAGGCCCTACTAGTAGATGATATAGTCGATACTGGGGATACCCTCATACTAGCTAGGGACTTCATATACTCAGAGTGGAGGCCTGCCGAGCTTAAGATAGCTGCTCTGCAGTGGATATCCCCAGTAGCTAAGATAAAGCCTGACTTCTACTACATAGAGGTCAGAGACTGGGTGTGGTTCCAGTACCCGTGGACTAGGCTAGAGGACACCGTCCAGTTCCTCAGGAGGATATTAAGGGAGGAGTCGGGTAAGAAGGTGTGGTCAGCCCAGGAGCTAAAGGAGAAGTTCGTAGAGTACTACGGCATATACGTAGGTGATGTCTACTTTAACTTAGCGCTAGAAACCCTCGTGGAGATAGGTTACCTAGTTAAGTCTGCAGAGGGTCTTTACCTAGTTAAGTAAGCTCCACTTAAGTTATTACCACCTACTACTGCTAAACCTTTACATCCTAGGGAGCTGGGATCCTAAGCTGTAGCGGTACTTTACTTAGATGTAAGTGTACTACTTACTCTCAGCTGCTGCTCTGCTTGCTCCATGATCTTCCTAGCAGCCTCTCTATATACGGGAAGCTGCGCTCCGTCTACCCTTATGTGTGCCTCAGCAACTATATCGCCTACGCTATCACTTAGATCCTCTAGTACCGTGGAGACCTCTGGGATATTTCTAACCCTCCTACTGAGCTCTCTTAGAGCCTCCCTAACTACTACTAGTTCTTGGAACATGGTGTTTAGGGTCACTATGTTCTCTACCTTAATCTCTAGAACGCTTAGAACTAGTATAGTGTAGCTGACCTGGTTTAAGGCGCTGATGTAAGCCTTCAGCAACCTCTCCTCAGCACCTAAGCCCTTAAGGCTCTCAACCTTCCTCTCCAACCTACTCCTTAGCTGCTCTAACCTACCTCTAAGTATCCTCATATCGTAGAGAACCCTAGTTAGCCTACTCCTCAGCACTAACACCTGACATGCTCTCAGCTCGTGTAACGCTTTTAAGTAGTAACCCTCAAACAACTACCCTTAGCTGAGAACTGCACGCAAGTACTTGGTATCGGACCACCGCTTAATTTCTCTAGAAGCCTCCGTATACTGGGGTGCGAGCCATAGAGGGAGGTCAAGTCGAGCTTAGAGTTGAGAGCGTAAGCCCTAGAGATGTTGGGAGGAAGGTTGCGAGGATACCTAGGAAGTACATGGAGCTGCTAGGTGTTAGCTACGGGGACTTCGTTGAGGTGGAGGGGCCTAGGTCATCAGCTGTCCTCCAGGTAAGACCCGCGTACCCGGAGGATGAGGGTACTAATGTAATACGGATAGATGGGTATACTAGGGAAATCCTAGGTGTGGCTATAGGGGACTACGTAACTGTTAGGAAGGTTAAGATAGTTAGGGGAACTAGGGTAGTTCTAGCTCCCGTAGACTTCAGGATAGAACCTAACGAGGCCTTTGCAAACTACATAAAGGAGAGGCTACTTAATAAAGCAGTTAAAAAGGGTGAAGTAGTATTCATAAGCTTACCCTACTACGCAGAGCCCTTTAGGTTTGTTGTGAAGATGGCGGAACCTGCTCAAATAGTCTACATAGAGTACGATACTAGGGTTGACGTAAGCCCCGAGCCGGTATCTATAGAAGCTTTAGAGAGGTTAAAGGGCGTTCCAAGGGTTACCTGGGAGGATATAGGGGATCTCGAGGAGGTTAAGGAGAGAATCAGGGAGATGATCGAGCTACCTCTAAAGCACCCCGAGTTCTTCAAGCACCTAGGTATTGAGCCTCCGAAGGGGGTCCTAGTCTACGGACCTCCGGGGGTCGGTAAGACCCTGCTAGCTAAGGCTCTAGCTAACGAGATAGGGGCTTACTTCATAGCAATAAACGGGCCGGAGATAATGAGTAAGTACTACGGTGAGTCCGAGGCTAGGCTTAGGGAGATCTTCGAGGAGGCTCAGAAGAACGCTCCAGCAGTAATATTCATAGATGAGCTAGATGCTATAGCACCTAAGAGGGAGGAGGTAGTCGGGGAAGTTGAGAAGAGGGTAGTAGCTCAGCTACTAACTCTGATGGACGGGCTCAAGGAGAGGGGGAGGGTTATAGTAATCGGAGCTACCAATAGGATAGAAGCTATAGACCCCGCCCTCAGGAGACCTGGAAGATTCGATAGGGAGATCGAGATACCGCCACCCGATAAGCACGCTAGGAAGGCTATCCTAGAGGTACACACTAGGAACATACCGCTAGAAGAGAATGTAAATCTAGATGCTATCGCTGAGCTAACCCACGGGTTTACCGGCGCAGATATCGCTGCGCTAGTTAAGGAGGCAGCTATGAATGCCCTCAGGAGGTTCCTTAAGACGGAGAAGGTAGACCTAAGTAAGCCGGTACCTCCAGAGGTTCTGGAGAAGCTTAAGGTAACCCAGCAGGACTTCCTCGACGCTCTGAAGGTAGTACATCCAACCCTTATGCGTGAGGTCCTCGTTGAGGTTCCGGAGGTCCGCTGGGACGATGTAGGTGGCCTAGAAGAGATAAAGCAAGCCCTTAGAGAAGCTGTAGAGTGGCCTCTGAAGTACCCTGAGGTCTTTGAGAAAATGGGTATTAAGCCTCCTAGGGGTATACTACTCTACGGTCCTCCAGGTTGCGGTAAGACCTTACTGGCTAAGGCTGTAGCTACTGAAGCTAACGCAAACTTCATAGCGATTAAGGGACCGGAGATCCTGAGTAAGTGGGTTGGGGAGTCGGAGAAGGCTGTTAGGGAGATATTTAGGAGGGCTAGGCAGGTAGCTCCAGCGATAATATTCTTCGACGAGATCGACGCTATAGTACCGGCTAGGGGTATGAGGCACGATACCGAGGTAACAGATAGGATAGTTAACCAGCTACTAGCTGAGATGGACGGGATCCAGACGCTAAAGAACGTAGTAGTCATAGGAGCTACGAATAGGGTAGACCTGATAGACCCAGCACTCCTGAGGCCGGGAAGGTTTGATAGGATTATCTACGTACCACCACCGGATAGGAAGGCTAGGTACGAGATACTTAAGATACATACGAGGAAGGTACCTCTAGATAGGGATGTAGACCTCGAGAAGCTGGCCGAGCTTACCGAGGGCTACAGCGGGGCAGACCTCGAAGCTTTAGTTAGGGAGGCTGTAATGATGGCTCTAAGGGAGAGGTTCACTGTAAGAGCTGTACCGATGAAGTACTTCCTCGAGGCCATGAAGGTGGTGAAGCCGTCGTTAAGCATGGAGATAGTTAATAGGTACGAGAGGATATACAGCGACCTTAAGCGCATAATAATATGAGGTGCTGGAGCTGCCTGATGTGAGTACCCTCTTCAGGGACCTTGAGAGTAACGTACTTAGGAGGGATAGGATTAGTAGGAGGCTTAGACAGCTCTACCAGAGGGCCTCGAGAGAGGAGGATTACGCTACTATAGTAGAACACGTGAAGAGCCTTCGAACCTCTAGGAAGGCTCTCCTAAGGGTACTAAGGAAGTTAAGGGAGGTAGAGCTCTACGGTGAGTACGTAGACCTTGTAGAAACCATAGTAGGCTACGTACACGCTGTTGGTATACACATAGAGAAGGAGGTACTCATAGAGGTAACCGAGGTCTTAGAGAGGAGCGGATCAGCTAAGGAGTACGTAGACGAGATAAGGAGAGTAGATATGGTGGAGATAGATGAGCTCATGCGTGAACTAGAGAGCACCCTAGAAGCTATAAAAGCGAGGGCTACGAGTTGAGCGCCTGCCCTTGGTATAGGGATGGCTTCTGTACATCGCCTGTACACGAGGTACCTACACCAGACGTAGTAAACAAGCTCCAGTGCCTAGGGGGCAGGGAGGTCTACTCACAGTGCAGGTACTTTAGAGAACCGGCAGTAGTTAAGGAAGGAGGGTACGACGAGTTCGGTAAGCCGTTTCTAATGGTCCACGGACTAGATAAACCCCCAGAGATAGCCTGTGAGTACGTAAAGGTGTTTAAGCACGAACAGGGTAAGTACCTGGCAGGTTGCGTAGTTCTAAGCCGCTTCCTAGGGGTACACGAGGTTGATACGTGTAGTAGATTCTGGAGGCAGTGCCCATTTAGAAGAATCGGCATGAACCTAGGAGTGCAGCCCTAGCTCAGGGTTCCCCGCAGCTACGGAATAAAGCTCAAAATTTATAACCCTCTAATCAAGGACTTCTGGGCCCGCCGTAGCTCAGCGGCAGAGCGCCCGGCTGTAGTGTGGGGGCGGATACCGGGTGGTCGGGGGTTCGAATCCCCCCGGCGGGACCTCCTCTAAGGGTTACACCTAAGTGCTCTACAGCTACACCTTACTACGGAGGTAAAGGAGGCGGTACTGCCGTACCTTCTACTTTTAAGAGCCAGTTTCTCAGTATCTTTGGTGGTAGGCATTTGTGCTGAGGATATACAATACCCTAACCCGCGAAGTGGAGGACTTCAGACCGAGCGAGGAGGGGTTAGTTAAAGCGTACTTCTGCGGACCCACCCCCTATGACCACGTACACGTAGGGCACGCTAGGGCCTTCGTATCGTTCGACTTCTTGAGGAGGTACCTAATTCTGAAGGGCTATAACGTACTCTACGTTCAGAACATCACGGACATAGATGACAAAATCATTAGAAGAGCTCGAGAGTCTAATGTTAGCTGGAGGGAAGTAGCTGAGACGTACACCAAGGAGTACTTGGAGCTGATGGGTAAGCTTAGGATAGAGATAGACCTGCACCCGAAGGTTACCGAGCACATAGAGGACATAATTAAGTTCGTTGAGGTCCTCATAGAGAAGGGCCACGCCTATGTAGCACCGAGCGGCTCCGTCTACTTTGACGTAGCTACCTACAAGGACTACGGTAGGCTTAGTGGGAAGATGAGCTTAGAAGAGTGGAGGCAGGAGGAGGAGTTCTTACGTGAGAAGAGAAACCCCTTTGACTTTGCCCTCTGGAAGGCTGCTAAGCCCGGGGAGCCGTACTGGAACTCTCCTTGGGGTCCTGGGCGCCCTGGGTGGCACATCGAGTGCAGCGTTATGAGCTCGAAGTACCTTGGGGATACTATCGATATCCACGGAGGGGGGCAGGACCTGGTATTCCCCCACCACGAGAACGAGAGGGCTCAGAGCGAGACCTACTTCGGCAAGTCCCCTTGGGTAAGGTACTGGGTTCACGTAGGCCCTCTAACCCTCGTTGGGGAGAAGATGAGTAAGAGCCTCGGTAACATAGTAGGACTGTCTGAAGCTATAGCAAAGTGGGGGCCGGAGGTTCTAAGGCTCTGGATATTCTCAGTACACTACAGGAAACCTCTAGAGTACAGGGAGGAGCCTCTAGAACAAGCTAGCCTAACCTTTAAGCGCATTCTAAAAGCATACGAAGACCTCTTAAAGCTAGTTAAGGAGAGGCCCCTAGAGCATAGGCTAGGGGATCGTGAGCTTAGAGTCTGGAATAACTTAGCTGAGGTATGGCAGGAGTTTACACAGTCCCTAGATAACGACTTAAACACCCCCAAGGCCTTAGCAGCTCTTCATAGACTGCTCTCAGTAATTAACGCAGACGTAGTTAGCTTAGAGAGCAGCTCCCTAGCGTTTAAGGCCCTTACAACGCTAGAACTTATGGATAGGGTACTCGGCATCCTACCGCAGAGGGGGGAGATCCTAAAGAGCTACGAGGAGCTTGAGGAGCTCGTAAAGCTTATAGTCGAGGTCCGCTCAAGGCTAAGGTCTAAGAAGATGTACGACGAGTCCGACTGGATACGTGCTGAGCTAGGTAAGCTAGGGATAAGGCTAGCTGACACTAAGGAGGGTACTAAGTGGTACTTCGAGAGGTACCTTAGGTCAGCTAAGAAGTAAGCGAAAGCTCAACCACAAAGCTAAAGGTCCTAGAACTGCTGGATGAGCCTACCCCTAGGTTAAAGCCCTAACCCACTTCAATGACTTACGCAGGAGGCTTGAAGAAAACTTTTAAGAATCGTAAGGATAAAAAGTAGGAGGGCTGCGGGATGAGGAGGAGTAAGGGTACTGATAGCAGTTTGGAGGGTAGCGAGAACGCCGAGCACGACCTTGGACTTAACTTTAAGGTTGTCTACGAGGATCAGGAGGTAGTCGTTATAAGAGCTCCTACGGAGGATGAGCTAGTGGAGATTATTCTAAAGCTGCTTAGCGAAAGGCCCATGAACATAAAGGAGATACACCGCTACCTACCGGGGATAGCCAGCGAGGATAAGATTAGGAGGATTTTAACTCGTTTAGTTAATGACGGTAGGGTCTACGTTCAGGAGGACGGTAGGTTCCTTGTCGTAGGCTGGAGGCGCTAAATCATGGTGGTACGGCATGGCTTCAGACCAAAGCTCCCAGAGAGCTCCTACTAAGTTAGCTGCGGAGAGGAGTAAGTGGGTAGAGAGGATAATCAAGTCAGCTAAGCAGACATACAAGCTCTGCCCGTACTACGATAAGAAAACCCTTTCCTGCTTTATAAAGATGATGAAATCCGAGAGGAAGCCTAAGTGCGATAGAGAGGGTAAGTTCGATACCTGCCCAGTCTTCGCAGAGTTCATAGGGGAGCAGTACGATAAGCTAGTAGAGACCTCCCAGGTACTCCCACAGGACTTCAGAGACTTGCAGATAGTCTTCTAAACACACCATAGCCTCTCCTAATGTACTAACCTCGAGAACCACGAGGACCTAGTTGGTTAAAACCCTCTAAGGTCTTGCGGGTCGTTAGAACAGCCTTTTAATTACCTGTAGGTAGTGGTCTGTCTTAGATATTGATGCCCTAGCTTCAGTTTCGAGCTCTAGCATAGCTCTAATAGCATCTACGTTCTCAGGTACTACATTAGATTCGTTGGGGGTAGCCCACATTAGGTAAACTTCGCTTCCCTCGGTTGATATACTTTCATACCATACGGGTACTTCGTATAGGTCTCCCCTAGGTCTCCCTAGGTCCCTAGCTAGCTCAAATATCGAGTTAAGTCCATCTATACCGTCAGACCCCCTTACGAAGATCACCCTCGGCTCCTCCTCTAGTACCCTTATAACATCCTCCCTGGTAGCGCTCTCTCTAAGCTCCACCATAGCCATGTGTAGGTGGTAGAGGTTGTGGCTCCCCTTAGCAGCCATGGTTACTATGTTTAGGTCCTTGATTACCGTCCTAGCATCAGGACCGTGGTGCGAGGGTACCTGGAGCTCCGGTACGACGGTGTTCATTATCCCAGTACGGCTCGACTCCCACACATCAACAGCTCTCCTAACTATAGCTACCCGCGCCTTCCTAACCCCTATCCTCTCGTGGAGAGCTCCTATAACCCTGCATATCGCTGTGGTATTACAGCTAACTACTCTAACGAACTGCTTCCCCAGGGCCTCAGAGTAGTTCCTCTGAGCTACGAAGGATGTACCTGCTACCTCGTGCTTCTCCCCTCCCTGGAAGACTGCTTTAACTCCGTACCTCTCGTAGAGCTGCTTGTTCTTAGCTCCAACCTTAGCGGGGGTGCAATCCACGACTACGTCTACCTCCCCAGCTCTAAGGAGGTCCTCCAAGGCCCCCGCTACATCTACTCCACCGCTCTTCATTTCGCTAACCTTCTCCGAAAGCGAAGCGTAGACGGTGTAGCCCTTTAGAGATGCTAGCTTAACCCTCCAGTCAGCTACTATGTCTGAGACCCCTACCAGCTTCATATCCGGCTGCTTGGTAACGGCATCAGCAACTCTCTTACCTATAACTCCATATCCGTTAACAACTACCCGAGCAATGGGTTTAGGCATAGCGACCCGTAGTACACTAGAGCTACACTAAAAAAGCTTAGGGAATTTTAAGCCTAAGCTAACGGTATGTGGGGATAGCAGTGGATTTGGAGAGTCTAGCTAGGTTCATCAGAACCGTAGTATCGGTTCCACGCTACTCACTGGTCGGAATTACGAAGAGCGGCTACCTAGTGTACGGCTCCACCCTAGAGGGGGTTTACAAGCTCTACGCCATAGACCTAAACACCGGAAGGGAATTTAAGGTCTCTGAGGAGCCGGTGCACCTAGGGTCTTCCACCTCTAGGAGGTCGGATGTGGTGGTGTACACTAGGGATGTAAGTAAAGGCTTTGAGCTGGTTAAGGTCTACGGTACGGACTTAAGAACTCTGGAAACCTACGAACTCTCCGAGGGGGTGCAACCCCAGAGGGTAGTAGGCTTAGGCTATGACGGGTTTAGGCTAGCCTGGTCGGGGTCTATCGGTACGGAGGCTTCGATCTACCTATCGGATACATCTAGCAGACGAGCCGAACCTGTGGCTAAGGCACGTGGGAGGGAGTACGTAACCGACGTTAACGAGATGTACATTGTGGGCCACGGTCACTTAAGGGATAACCCGTTCTCAGTAGAGCTATTCGCGGTAGACCTAAGAACTCTCGAGATGAGGGTTATTACCCCTAGGGAGGGTAGTGTTAACAGGTCGCCAAAGCTCTTAGGGTCTAAGGTCCTCTTTGAGAGTAACTACGAGAACCTCGACACGTTTAAGCTCTACGTGCATGACCTGGAGAGCGGGGTCCTAGAACCGGTTAAGCTAGCCTACAGCGACCTCTATAACTACGACCCAGCGGAATTCGTGGACTTCGACTGGGTAGATGGTGAAGGTGTGTGGGCTATAGGTAAGAAGATGGGTAGGTCTAAGCTCTTCATAAACGGCGCCGAGGTGAGGACCCCCGACGGTATGGTACTAAGCGCAGAGGTCTACGGAGACTACGCCTACGTTACCCACACCTCTTTAAGGAATCCCCCGAGGGTTCTAAGGGTCGACATCAAGTCAGGTACCTACACGTTGGTAGCTGGAAGTGAGGCTCCTGAGGAGGTCCTCAGCTCCCTGGCTGAGGTATTGACCGCCGAGGTACCCTCCTTCGATGAGGTTAAGGTGCCTACCTACGTCCTAGTTAGCTCGAAAGCCCCTAGACCCGGACCCCTAGTCGTCTACCCACACGGAGGTCCGTGGGCTGAGGTATCAGACTCCTGGTCCCCGGTATTGCTGCTACTAACCGCCCTAGGGTACCATGTAGTAGCCCCGAACTTCAGGGGGTCTACGGGTTACGGTGAGAAGTTTAGAAAGCTAGATCTCGGGGATCCAGGCGGTGGGGACTTAGAGGACGTAGTCCACGCTACACGCTGGGCTATTAATAGCGGGATCGCAGACCCCGGTAAGGTTGCTATAGTAGGTTACAGCTACGGGGGCTACATGACCTTCATAGCCATGGTCAGATACCCAGAGCTATGGAGATGCGGGGTAGCTGGTGCAGGGGTTACCGACTGGGTAGAGGACTACGAACTAGCTGATGCGTTCTTCAAGAGGTACGATGAGATCCTTTTCGCCGGGCGGAAGGAGCTGTTTGCCGAGAGGTCACCGATTACATACATACACAACTTGAGGTCACCGATATGTATAGTCCACCCTCAAAACGACTCTAGGTGCCCGCTGAGACCCATAATGAAGTTCGCCTATAGGCTAATGGAGCTCGGTAAGCCCTTTGAGCTACATGTAATACCGGATATAGGTCACGCAATAAGCTTGGATGCCGAGGCACTGGCGAAGTACCTTCTCTACGCCACTATGTTCCTTAAGAAGCACTTAGCATAGCTAGAAGTAGACTATCGGAGGTTACTAACTATTTCCTTAAATATGTCCTGGGGCTCCGGAATTTCTACTCCCTGCTTACTAAAAAACCTAACGAGGTTAGCTATATCTCTATATAGGTAATCGAGAGCGTTTGGATGGTCTAGAGTTACTGCCTGGCTGACGTCTATTATGTAGTGCCTCCCCTCCCATAGCATTATGTTGTACTCGCTTAGGTCTCCGTGGACTAGCCTAGCTCTTAGAACGGACTTCCTTACATCCTCCATAACTGCATAGAATAGCTCTGTAAGGGTTTCTAGGTCTAGGTTTACCTCTTTAAGTAGCGGAGCTGGCTTCCCGTTCTCGCCTATGAACTCCATGACCAATATGTTCTCGTATACCGCTATAGGCTTAGGTACTGAGACACCGACCCTGTACATCCTCGCGTAGTTACTGAACTCCTTCCTAGCCCAAGTGGAGTACAGCTTCCTCGTTGACTTAGGGATCCTCCCAGCAAATCTCGGATCAGCTTCGAGGTACTTGATTAACCCCCGCCTAAACTCAGCTGACGTGGTTAGGTATATCTTAACAGCTAGGTCCCTCTTCTCGAAGTCCTTACCCCAGTAGACCCTAGCCTCCTTACCTGCGCTAACCGCTCCCTTAAGCTCGAAGATGACCCTCCTACGGACTAGCTCTAGAAGAGCTCTAAGCGTTGCTACATCGAAAACCTCCTCAACAACCTCGAAGAGGTCCTTATCCGACCTCCTAGGCTCCTTACCCGTTAACCTGTAGTACTCATCCAAAAACCTATCTACGTCCTTCCTACCTGCTATACTGTACCACCAGCTCTCTCTATGAGCCCAGGGTCTAGGTAGCCGTACTCTATAAGCTTCTTCCTCTCGTCTCTCGAGTACTTGTACACTATATCCCCTCTATCGCTAACCTCAGCCCAAAGCTCAGCTAGAACAACATCTAGTGGAGCTATCCACACCTTCTTCCTAAACTTACCCGGTATCCTAAGAACCCTAACCTGGTCATCCACGCAGAGAGCTCTAACGTAGTTAGCTCCGATAAGCTGGCTAACTACACATATTACCTGAGTCTTACCCTCCGGTACAGGGACATCCTTAGGTTGGGGCTTACTCAGCGTTTCACCCAATCTATAGGTGTAAGCCCCCTATATCTATACCTAAACAGCTAAGGAAAAGCCTCCAGTAGAAAGGTATTTAAACCTAGGAAGAGGTGTCGACGTGGATGATGAGATCTGCCGCTAAGAGACTCGTGATAGCTTAGAATCCCCGTCTGACAGCCCTTTCTCCCGGATACTACATCCTTAGGTAGACCTTAAGGTAGATTATTTGCTCTACGTGGATTACTACCTACGGTTAGGGGCTGTTAAGTAGTTGATGTTTGGAGGTTGGTTTTAATCTCTCACTTTATCTATAGCTACCCCGCCTAGGTGATGGGCCCACGAACTCGCATCGATAGCTCGTGAGGTGTAGGCGAGGTGGAAGCCCCTAGGTGCAACGAATATAAGCTAATGAGGGTGAGCATCTAGGGGCAAACGGCATGCCAACCTTAACTGAGGAGGATATAAGGAGCTACATTAGAGCTGGCTGGATAGCCTCTAGGGTTAAGGAGAGAGCCGCTAAGGAGGTTAAGCCTGGAGCTAGGATGCTGGACGTAGCTAACTCCCTAGAGAGTTACATAGTAGAGCTAGGCGGTATGCCAGCGTTTCCGGTTAACATATCCATAAACTCCGAAGCAGCCCATAGAACAGCCTACCTTGGTGAGGAGAGCATCATACCTGAGGAGAGCGTCGTGAAGGTTGACATAGGGGTGCACGTTAACGGCTTTATAGCTGATACAGCCATCACCCTAGACTTCTCGGGGAGGATGGCGCAGCTTGTGGAAGCAGTAAACGACGCCCTGGAGAAAGCTCTGAAGTACGTTAAGCCAGGTGTTAGGGTCTCCGATGTGGGAGCTTTAATAGAAAGAGCTATCAGAAGTAAAGGCTTTAAGGTGGTTAGGAATCTCAGCGGGCACAGCCTCGACCGCTACGTAGTACATGCAGGCGAGACCATACCGAACTACAGAGAGACCCTAAACCTATCCCGCTTCAGAACCTCCTCAGCTTACGCGATAGAGCCCTTCGCATCTACCGGCCGAGGGCTTGTCTCAAGCGAGAAGAGAGTATACATATACGCAGTAAGACGCGTGGATATTGAGCAGGGCGCACGAGAGGTATGCGTACTCGAGAATGTTTACAGGAAGGTAAGGACCCTTCCGTTTACCGAGAGGTGGTTTCCGGAGCTTGTTTCGGAGCTAGGTCTGCAGGGCTTTAGGGAAACCCTCTCAGAGCTAGTTAAGCAGGGCTACCTCATAGCCTACCCAGTACTCAGTGATGTTCCGGGAAGCTACGTAGCCCAAGCTGAGGAAACCGTACTGATACTGGACGACGGCTCAACCCTTGTTATAACCTCTAAGGGGATCCGTAGCTGACCCTGGGCAGCTAATGTCAGTAATGTACTAGTAAGCCTTCCTCTCCTTTTCAGAGACGACCTCTTCGGGGATGCAGGTGTGGTGCTTAATCACGTCAACTATAAAAGCTGGGTACACGCTTGTTACCCCACCCATACCCTCGATCTCCTTTATCTTAGCTAGCATGTCCTTAGAGTCCCTAGCCCACACCTCAGCTAGGACCTCATGATCCCCGGAGGTAACTGCAACGAAGGTAGTATCCGGTCTCCTAGCTAAAGCGTCAGCTACCTCGATCACCTTACCGGGCTCGGTGTTAACTCCTACTATAGCTACGGTTTCATAGCCGAGAGCCCTCGGGTTAACGGCGACGCGGTAGCCTAGGATAACCCCTCTCCTCTCAAGCTTCTCGATCCTCTTCTTAACAGCTACATCGGAGATCTTAAGGTCTTTGGCTATTGAAGTTATAGTTACTCTAGCGTTCTTAGCTAATAAGGCTATTATAGCCCTATCTCTATCGTCTAATGACATCATCCACCGTCACTAGCCGAAGAGAGCTGATATGCCCTCAGCTATCTCCTCCTCTGTAACCTCCTTCTTTTCCTCCTCCTTCTCCTCCTTCTTTTCAGGTGCCGGTGTAGGAGTAGTTGCTGTAGGAGCTACCGCAGGTAGTGCCTGAACTGCTGGAGCTGCTACCATAGCCTGCTTTATAACCTCGCCTATGTTTATCTCCTTTAAGGCTGCTACAAGCATCTTTACTCTAACTTCGTCAACCGCTATACCAGCTGCTTCGAGTACCCTCCTTAGGGACTCCTCCGTAATCTGTCGACCAGCTGCGTGTAATAGTAGTGAGGCGTATACGTACTCCATGCCCTTCTTACCCCTACTCCTAGGGGTTAGAACTTTAAAAGCTTTGCTTAGAGGTAGCCGAGGAAGGTGCATGCACGTACTGAGATGTCCCAGGTGTGGGGTCGAGCTGGACCTACTAGCAAAGCACCACCTATGCCCTCGGTGCGGTGAACCCTTACTACTCAGGGTAGAGCTACGGGTACCTGAGGAAGGAGGGTTAGAGAGCCTTATACCGGAGGATCTTAAGCTGGTAACCCTAGGTGAGGGTAGGACCCCCACCGTAGAGCTCGGAAACTACCTCCTCAAGCTGGAGTTCCTGAACCCTACCGGCTCCTTCAAGGACAGAGGAGCATCTCTATCTGTATCTAGAGCTCTGAAGCTCGGGTTTAAGGTAGTAATCGAGGACTCCTCAGGAAACGCAGGTATATCAACAGCTGCCTACTCAGCTAGAGCAGGCTTAAAGGCTAGGATATACGTACCTAAGGACGCCCCCCAGGGGAAGCTTAGGCTCATAAAGGCCTTCGGAGCTGAGGTAGTAACCTCGGAAACTAGGAATGAAGCCCATAGGAGAGCTGTAAGCGATGGTAGCGGGTTCTACGTAGGGCACGTAGTCGACCCGTTCTTCATAGAGGGCGTTAAGGACATCTCCCTAGAGCTCTACTCGCTGAGGAAGGACCTCGGAGCCGTAGTCGTCCCAGTAGCTTCCGGAACGCTTTTCCTAGGGATTCTAAAGGGCTTTGAAGAGCTCTTGGAGCTCGGCCTCATAGATGAAGTACCTACCTTAATCCCGGTAGAGGCCTGCGGCTACAGTAAGCTACGCGGATACCTAAAGCCGGTTTACCTAGGGTGTACCGAGTCCGAGAAAAGCTTACTAGCCGATGCTCTAAGGCTAACCATAGTACCTAGGCTGAGGCAGATAGCTGAAGGAGCTGTACGTGCTAAAGCCCCCTACGTAGTCATCGTTGGAGATGGAGCTATAGGTGAAGCTCTTAAGGAGCTGTACTCCCTAGGGCTCCCCGTAGAGCCCAGTAGCGCAGCTACCTATGCGGCAGCTAAGTACGTCGCCAAGGACCTTGGAACCCGCGTAGTAGTACCTCTTACTGGTTCTGGGCTGAAGTACGTACCTCTACCTAGTGAGCTTCTAGATAAGTACTTATTCGGGGCTCTGTAAAAATACTTTCTAGAGTACTCTGGTGGGGTGAGTGGTAGAGGCGGAGTGCAGTAAGCTTAGGGATAAGCTAGCTCTTTCGAAAGCTCTCTCACTAGCGGAGTTAGACTCACTGAGCGCACTACTTAAGTACTCCACGTGCCTCGTTAGGGAGCCGCAGTCCTCAGTTATAGGTGTAACAGGTCCTCAAGGCGTTGGGAAGTCCTCACTAATCTCAGCTCTAATAAAGGAGCTAACTCAACGTGGCTACAGGGTAGCGGCACTACTAGTAGACCCCTCATCGCCTATATCAGGAGGGGCTGTTCTAGGGAATAGGATAAGGATGCCGTACCTCCCGGATGAGGCTTTCGTGAGGAGTGTGTGGGCTGAGAACGAGAGGTCGGTACCTCTAAGGGCTGCTGTATCTATAGAGCTCCTCGAGGCTGCAGGCTACGACTACGTGATAGTTGAGACCCCTGGAGCTGGCCAGGTCAACACGGATATCCTAAGGATTAGCGACATAGTACTAGTAATTTTAATGCCCCTACTCGGAGATGAGGTGCAGGTAATCAAGGCCGGTATAATGGAGATAGGGGATATCTACGTAGTGAGTAAGTCCGATATACCTGAGTCCGAGCTCATGTACGGCTACGTGAGGTCTTTAGTTAAGGGTAAGCCCGTAATTAAAGTATCAGCCCTGTACAGAACTAACATCGAGGAGCTGATAGATACCGTAAACCATCTACTAAGCACTCGGAAGGCCTCTGGAGAGCAGCTCAAAAGGAGAGTAGAGAGGAGATGGTTTGTAGTTGAGGAAGCCCTTAAGGAGCTCCTAGAGGTACAACTTAGGATTAGCCTCAGCAAAATCCCCCGCTCAGTTCTCGTCGAGAGACCAGACCTCATATCGGAGGTAATAAGTAGCTTAAAAGCTAACATAATAAAGAGGTTATCTGGGGGCCCGTAGTTTAGCTTGGCAGAATGCGGGGTTCGGGTCCAGCCTCGCGCGGCGGAAGTCCCCGTGGTCCGGGGTTCAAATCCCCGCGGGCCCACCAGGTTCTCCCACAGCTCGACCTACTCTCCTCAAGCTAAGATAAGCACGTATTGCAGAGTATATAACACCTCGCTAGGTCCAGATGGGGGGACCTCTGAAGGGCTAGAACTAGTATGTACGCGAGGAGAGAAAACACCACCTGCTGGAAGTCATTCGAGCTCCATCAGCCCTGCGCGAGTTCTTCACCGTTCGTCCCTTTCGAGCTTCATCATCAGCCTTTCGGAGAGTTTTGGGCTAGTTACCCCACAGGGGCTGTGGAGTAGCTACTTTCCGCAGATCGTTGAGGGGTCCTCAAGCTCCTACCTACCCAGAGTTTTTAAGGTTAGTTGACCTCGGTCTCTTCCTACCCTAGTGGACGAAGTTCTTGCTGGGATAGGCGGACCGTCAGTGCTCGAGGGCTTTATATAGCTTAACCTTCCTTCCGCTCTTCACTACGTACCTGTAGTACACTATCCCCTGCTCCTCGAGGGATGCTAGGGACTTGTAGACCCCCCTTAAGCTAAACTTCCCACCTAGCTCGGACCAAATCTCGTATGCGGTTGCTTCACCAAGCCTCTTCAGTACCCTCAGTATCTCCCTACCGACCTTAGACCTAGTGTAGAGCTTACGTAGCTTCCTCCTACCGTACCCAGCAGTTACCACAGCTAGGCTACGGCTTAACCTAGCTGCCACAGCTACAGCTGCTGCAGAGAGTAGCTTAGCCTTCACCCCCCGCTTAGCTAGGTACACCATGCTTCCTATAGCCTCCTCTACGTCTACTCTCTCCACCTTTACTCCGCGGACCCAGGTCGGTAAGGTACTGCCCTCCCCACTCTCGACTACAGCGCCTACAACCTCGTAATCTACGTTGATACCTGCTTCACGGGCTTCCCTCAACCCCTTCACTAGAGCAAGCGCTAGGAGACCTGTTTCCACGGGTACTACCACTCTCTCCACGGGAGTAGGTCTCTCTACGAGCTCGAAAGCTATGGTTTTAAGCCCCTCAACAGTTAGGGAGTTCTCGTAGGTTAAGTTCTCCTCACCCTCAAAGGTTATCGATATGCCGAGGTCAGCTAGTGAAAGCACCTCAAGGGGATCTACCTCAGCTGGTCTAGGTAAGCTTACCTGAACCTCAGCTAAGCCCCGCAAGTACATTGCTAGGGAGTACGTGAAGTCCTCAGCATACCTAACTAGCACCCTACCTACACCTACGGACGCTAAGTAGCTGGCTAGAACAGCTGAGGCCCTATCCGCGTAGCTTCCGGTGGGGTTATATATCTCCAGCTTAACGTGGAGTGAACCCACCTTCCTAACCGGAGTTAGACCTTCTCCTAGGGAAACCCTCCTGCTAAACTCTGGGAGGAGGTTAGAGTACCTCCAGATACTGGCTTCCCCCTCGTTAACAGACCAACCTAGCTCACTATACTCTAATGTAACTAGCCCACCACACCTAGGGCACCTTAGCAGTAGACCCTGGTAGGAGTAACCACACATAAGGCACCGGGATACCGGTACCCTGCTCCGCTCACTACCCACAACCCCACACCCTAACCACACAGCTAAAACACCCTCTTAAAACCGGGAAGACCCTCTACAACGTAGGCTTAGCCTAACAAACATACCTTAAGGTTTTCGGCCTCAAAACCTTTCCTTCACCTAGAAAAGTTCCGTAGAGGAACCTGAAGAGTAGCTCCGGGTGCTTAATGGAGATAGTTGAAATGAGCTTATCTATAGTATCTGGAGGACTTACAGTCTTACCGTAGCTCACCTCATCGAGTAGCTCTGCAAGGAAGGCATACGCGACTAGGTCAACCCTAGGGACTCTATAGAGGGGTGCGAAGACCTTTAAGTGCTGGAGCTCTATATGGGTATGTACCCCACGTACTTCGTACCCGTAAACTAGGTTACGTAGGAAGCACCCCAGTAGGTCGTCTAGTGTTACCGGTACTGCTAGTAGGTCAAGCCTTAACCCCTCTAGATCCTTGGGGAGCTTAACGCAGGCTAGCTCGACGCTCCCTAAACCCGGGCACGGTACTACATCCCTGGAGTACCTCCTAACTACGGCTAGGTAGCTGTCGGAGATCTCCCCACATACTACTGCTAGTGCTAGCCCACTATAGCTTTTCTCGATATCGTTCAGGAGCTTGAGGAGTAGTAAGCTTTCGAGGGCTAGGTTCTCGGAGACTAGGACCCCTACCTTAAGCCCGGGACCTGTAGTTCTAACTGAGGAGAAAGCTCTCTTGATTTCCTTAGCTATGCTCCTATAGAGGCACCCTAAACAAAGCTTTTCACCGGAGTGCCTCCTGAGGTAAACAGCTGGGCGCCTAGAGCACCGGGTGCAGAGAGGCTCCCACCCCTCTGCTTCATCTATCAACAAAGCTCCCTCAAGTACCAGCTAGCTTCCTGACTTAACTACCCGGAGTAAGTAGTAAACTAGTGTTATCAGGCCTAGCTGGCCTAGATCTATTGAGAGCACTGAAGCCCCATCATTGAAGCTCGCTAAGTTAAAGAGGGGTAGGACTAGTAGTGAAGCACCCTCTTGCTGAACTACGTAGGCTAGCCTTAGGTAGTAGGTTAAGGTTAGCAAAGCTGAGGAGAACGCTACAGCCGCGGGAATCTCCCGCTTAACTAGCTTTAAGAGGTCCACTACTATTGAAGCTACGTAGATCAATAAAGCAGCTACCGCCGCCGCGTCGTAGAGCACCCTACCCCTAGGGACCCTATAGTAGATTAGGGGTTGCAGAAGCACTACTGAGAAGGCTATGGACCACGCAAGTAGGACTATGGAGACCTCGTAGATGCGCATACGCTTAAGTATATCAGCATTTCCAGCAGCGTTCATAGATCACCAGACCCTCTTCTCATCACACCACACACTCCTTAGTCTAGGTAGGTATTAAGCTCATTCACGTAGTTAGCCCACGGAGGCTCCTAAGTTCATCCGCCTAGGGATTTGTGAGAGCTAGGGCTAGGTCTGTTAGAGCTGGGAAGAATATTAAGGTATATTCTCTCTAAACCTAAAGGTAGAGCTCTTTGGCTAGAGGGATACTTATTGGAAGTAGTTCAAGTATTTAGCCGAAGAGAGATGATATGCCCTCAGCTATCTCCTCCTCCGTAACCTCCTCCTTCTCCTTACCCTCCTCCTCACGCTCTTGCTTCTTGCTTACCCTCTCCTCACTTACGCTAGGTGTAGCTGGGGTGGCTACAGCTATACCTAAACCTAGGTCTACCTTACCGGCGAGGGCTGAAGCTAATGCTAGAGCCACTCCTACAGCTCTCGATATCACGGCCGGTGCCGTATCGGCTGTTAGGTAGCCGGCTCTTAAAGCTACCTCCACGGACACTCTGAAGGCTCTTACTAGTAGCTCCGGTACGACCTCCGGTAGTGGTAGAGCTAGCTCAACTACTAGTACCTTCGAGTAGCTCACAGCCTCTATGAAGCTCTTCCTGATGGACTCGTAGTCTATCTTAAGTACCTCCGGGGTGTATACTAGACCTCCCTCGTAGACAGCCTTTAGCTTAGCTTTAACGGGTATTACCGTGACCCCCAGCTTCCTTAGTAGAGACGCTAGCTCAGCTGAGACTGTATCCCCAGCTTTCAGCACCTTAACATCCTTAGCTATCCATATCTGCCCCTCCCGTACTTGGATAGGTATCTTAAGCTTACCGAACAAGCTCATTGAGGGCCCTGGCTTTATATCGGTTGGACCGGGCCCAAGCTCTACATCGAAGGCTACGGTATCACCTGGCTTAGCATACCTATACTCAACAGACTCCTCTATGACTTTAGCAAGCTCGAAGGGGTTTAAGTTGGTGAAGAGGTATACGTTAGGTCCGGTTAGGTACTTAGCTAAGGAGCCTAGGTTCTCGGCATCTACCTCCCTCAGAGCTCTTAGGACAAGGCTATTCTTGTAGAGCTTAACTACGCAACCCAGTGAGTGTAGCTTATCGTAGACCCTCCTGGACTCCTTAGTCGGGATACCATCCACACTTACTATAGCCATAGTTCGGTACTGCTTAAGGAGGCTCTTTATCTCCTCGACAACCACGGCTTTCCTCTTTACACTCTCACGTAGAGGAGCTCCCCTCTTCTCAAACTTACTTTGCTTGGTTAGCTTCTCCAGCTCTGCTCGCGTCTTAGCCCTCATGAGTAGAGCACCTCCACGGGTATTCCCATAGTGGTTTTAACAAATATCCTTACAGAGCCCTCAAGAGGTCTCTTTATCTTATTGCTTACGAAGTCTATTACAGCCATAGCGTTGTCCACTAAGTCCTCCAGAGGTAGATCCTCGGTCCCTATCCTACAGCCGACCCAGTTCTGTTCCTTATTCCTAAGCCACGTACTTGATGAGTACTGCCTAACTAGGGTCTCTAAGGGGGCTTGAGGTGATATGGGGATCGGTGCCTTACCTCTAGGCCCTAGGGCAGGTCCTAGCACCCTACCTGCTAAGGACATCAGCTCCGTAGATACGAGGAACCAGTCGTACCTACGGGCAATCTTCTTAATATCCCTCTTACTCATACCCCTTAGCTGCTCTGAGCCGAGGATATCCAGACCGAGCTTCTGAGCAGCAAGCCTTAGAGCTCCATCAGCTACTACTAGTACCCTTACTGGCCTACCGAGGCTTTTAGGTAGGACTACAGCATCCCTAAACCTTATCTCCGGCGCTTTCTTATCGAAGCCCTTAAAGGTGAATACCAGCTCTACCGACTGCTTAAACTTCCTACCCTTACCTAGCTCTATAGCCTTACGTATAGAGTCTGCGAGTATCTCCCTAGTTAGCGGCACCTTAACCACCTCTCCACAGCTCTTCGTACCTCTTAAAAACCTCGTCGTAAACCCCAGTATCTATCTCAGCTAGGACAGCCTTCGGGTCCTTACCCTCTACGGTGAGCCCTATCGACCTAGCAGTGGATACCACAGACTTCACAGCTGCCTTAAGAGTCTTGGCTTTGAGCTCTCCTTTCTTAGCTATTGCCACCTTAACCGCGTCCTCTATAGATATGTTCCCTACCTTCTTGTGGGTTGGGTCTCCGGAGGGCTCTTGAACTCCAGCGTACTTTAGGAGTAGGGATGTGGTAGTCGGCGATTTTACCTCAATGGAGTACTTACCGGTGGCTTCATCTACTCTTAGGATTAGCGTTACCTCAAGCCCTGCGTACTCCTTAGTAGCCTCGTTTATCTCCTCGATAACCTTGTTAACTGGTAGCCCGTACTGAGCTAGGGTCGGACC
The DNA here is from genome assembly GCA_964442165.1 of uncultured Desulfurococcaceae archaeon. GTDB lineage: Archaea > Thermoproteota > Thermoprotei_A > Sulfolobales > NBVN01 > DRZP01. The sequence goes on from CAYTXX010000005.1 coordinate 28,814, forward strand.
TAGGGGAGGTGCCGGACTTGCCTTACCAGCTTGCACCCTTAGCCTAAGTACCTTCATACCTACCTCCTCCTCTCAGCTAACTTTACGCTATCACCGGGAAGAAAAACTTTTAGCGGGTACGTAGCCTCCAGTATCTCAACCTCAACCTCGTTCTTAGCTACGTTTACAGATCTAACAGCTGCTCTAAGCCCTTTAAAGGGACCGGCTACGATCTCCACGATATCACTTGGCTTTAGCTCCTCGATCGGTGATTTAACCTTAACTAACCTCTCGACCTCCTCGAAGGTTATGGACCCCGTTACCCTACCCCTAACGTGCTTCACCCCCCTTGCTATCTTCTGAACTGCGTGGATACCCTCGGCCTCCACAATTATGTAGCCCTTTACATCTGGTGGGACTAGGATGCTGTATACCCCGCCTTCACCAGCAGCTCTCAGCTCTAGTACTAGAGCTACACTCATCTCCCTACCGGATATAGTCCTCAGAACAGCAAACTGAGTTATCGAGGTACTTCTGCTACTAGCCAAACCCCATCCCCTGAGCTAGTGTAAGCAGTAGGTGTAGAGCTATCCCAACACCTCCTATAAGAAAGAGTGCTGCTACCGTAACCTTGATCAGGAGCTTAAACTCGTCAGACTCAGGTCTCTCAGCAAGTGCCAGTATTCTCTGCCACATCTCTACAGTCTCTGATAGCCCTATCCCTACCACCTCCCTAAAGAATACCCCAAACTGCTTTTAAGCTACTTAACCGACCGTCTGAACGCGTTAGCGTGAGAGCTTATTAGACCCTCTACTATAGGTAGCACGGTTAAGGGCCCGTCGTCTAGCCTGGTTAGGACGCCGCCCTCACACGGCGGAGGTCCGGGGTTCGAGTCCCCGCGGGCCCACTACTCAGCTGTTTCCGCTCGTAACCTCCCCTCCGCACTGAAAGGCAATGCTTTCGGTTGTAAAACCCAAGCATATAAACAACTGCGACTCGGTACTCTAGAGGGTGGAGACGTGGATATCTTGATTATTGCCTCATTAGTAGTGCTTGGATTAATTGCTGGAATTCTGAGCGGGTTTAGGGACTGGCGGGTGTGTGGTAATGCTCCCAGCATTATGCTTCCTATACAGCTACACTCTACCTGTAGCTATAGGGACGACCGTAACAGCAGTCATAATCACGACTACTTCAGGCCTCAAGTGCTTGCCTAATATTACCCTTGAGAGGGCTAATGGTGCTGCCTTTTGCAGC
>CAYTXX010000006.1:0-27625 GCA_964442165.1 uncultured Desulfurococcaceae archaeon
GTACTCAGCAAGTGTAGGAGGGATTGAAGCTGGACCGCGTAGGTTCCGGTAGTACTCTGGAAGAGGTACTTCTAGCTGCGGCTACGAGAGCTGTAGCCTACCTAAGGTCTGCTTTTGTAAGTAGTGAGGTCGTGGGGATCGGCGAGGGTGGTGATTTAACTAGGGAGTTTGATAAGGTCGCAGAGAGGATTGTACTTAACACCCTTAAGGAATACCTCGGAGACGTTAGAGTGATCTCCGAGGAGGCGGGGGTCGTCGGGCGCGGCTCCTGGCTAGCCGTAGTGGACCCCGTAGATGGAAGCGCTAACTTCGAAGCCGGTATACCGCTGGCATCAGTTAGTATAGGGTTAGCTAGGGACTCGGATAACGTGAGGATTCGTGATATGGTTGCTGCAGTAGTAGCAGAGGTCTTTAGAGATGCGATATACTACTTCGATAGAGGTAGGGGCTTCAAGGCTATAGGGGTAGGTGTTAGGCGTAGAAGCCCTCCAGCGGACGTGGTCTTAGGGTACTTCGAAAGCTTAGAGTCCTACCTACCGTTCCTAGAGTTATCGAAGCTCTTGGGGCGAAGGCCTAGGTTAAGGTCTCTGGGTAGCGCAGCTCTTGACATAGTTTACGTAGCCCTGGGGTTGGCTCTAGGCTTTATGGATGCTAGAGCTAGGTTGCGGAACGTAGACGTAGCTGCAGCTATATCAATAGCCAGTAGCTTAGGTGCTAAAGCCTACCTCTGCAGTGGTGTAGACGCACTAGAGGTAGAGCTAACTAGGCTAGGTAAGGTTGATTGCATAGTGGTAGGCTACGACGAGGCTATAGCTAAGACCATGCTTGAAGCCGTTAAGAGAGTAAGGTCTGAAGGTTGAGGTCTCTAAGGGTACACCTCTAGAACCATCCCCTCTATCGTTACAGGCCTTAGGGCTTCAGCCACCTTTAAAGCTTCCTCAAGCCTGCTCTCGGAGCTGCTGTAGATCTCTAGAAGAACATCACCAGACCTAACCCTGTGCCCCTTCTTAACTCGTAGTTGTACACCAGCTCTCTTATCTACCGGTGCTCCAGCTGCAATAGCTATCTGAGCTACGACCTTGTTGGATACCCCGGTAATGTAGCCGTCGGTATGTGCTCGGATCTCAGCTTTATACCTGCCTACCTCTACATCCTCAGGACCGACGTTCGGGTTCCCACCCATAGCCTCAACAATATTCTTGAAGTACTCGTAGGCCTTTCCAGACTCCAGTATTCTAAGAGCTACACTACGCCCACCTCCCTGTGGTGCGAGCCCTGCTAACTCCAGGACCATTCCAGCTAGAGAAGCAGCCTTCTCCCTTACGGATGTAGGACCTCTACCAAGTAGCGTCTCTAGAGCCTCTCTAGCCTCCAGAGCTGGGCCTACAGCATAGCCTACCGGTTGGTCTCCGTAGCTTAACGCACACTTAACTCTAATCCCAAGCTCCCCAGTCACCTGGATGAAGAGGTCGGCTAGCTTCCTACCGCTTTCCAAGCTCTCAACCTTAGCCCCGCTACCGATGGGTACGTCAATAACCATATTCCTAACGCTCATGCTTAGCTTCTTGGAGAGTATGGATGCTATCATCTGTGAGGTGGGGTCTAACTTAAGCCTATGCTCTACTCGTATAAGTATGTCGTCTGCTGGAGCTAGGTTAAGAGCTCCTCCCCAAACTATGAACCCTCTAACCCTCTTAGCTAGCTCTTTGAGCTCTTCGGGGGTAAACACTACTGGGGCCAGTACCTCCATCGTATCAGCGGTACCTGCTGGGGAGGTTATAGCTCTTGAGGAGGTCTTGGGTATGAAGACACCGGCTGATGCGACTATGGGTACAGCCACTATGGAGACCTTGGAGTTCCCTGGAACTCCCCCTACTGAGTGCATATCGAAAGCTTCTTCACCAAAGTCTATGACGTTACCGGTTTCCACCATGGCCTTAGTTAGGTTAACTATCTCACCAACGTCCATCCCGACTACTGCCTGAGCTGCTATGAATGCCGCTATCTCCGCTTCACTAAGCAAACCTGAGACTAGATCACGTATTATAGACCTTATCTCCTCGTAGCTCAGCTTACTGCCTGCTAGCTTCCTCCTTATGTACTCTACGGACGGTGTACCAGTGTAGAGCTCTACATCTATCTCTCTAGGGGACCCCAACTCCTCGTAGAGATTGCGTGGAAGTGCTAGAGAAAGCTCCTCACCCTCCGAGATAGCTACCCATAGAGAGAGCTCTCTGGAGCCTACGGTAGCCTTAAGCCTACTACCACTAGTAGCGCCTAGGAGTTTAGCTAGTCTCCCACTTAGAAAGGCTATCCTCAGGTCTCCGGAGTCTAGGTTAAGAGGGCTTACCGGTACTCTCATAGTCTGCGTAGAATCTACGTGTAAGAACCTTTTTAAGTACCTCCATAGACTTAAGTAGCTAGCGCTTGAGAACCCTCTCCTCAAACTCCCTTATTATTTCGCTTACCTCCGAGCGCCAAGCAGGTAGCTGGCTCGGTGTCTTGGGATAGTTCTCGTACATCTCCCTTACTCTACCCATATAATCCAGGACCCTCCTTAGCCTGACCAGTAGGGAAGGTCTCCTAAGTCCTGATACTAGCCGTAGGGCTTTCTCGGCTACCGAGAGCTCTAGCTCTCCCCTAAGAGATAGGGAGTTTAAGTCCTCCTCCTTAACTATGCCAGCACTCATACCGAACTCGAGATCCTCGTCACTCAGCTCCTGGAGAAACCTCCTGAAGACGTCTAGAACGGCCTGCTTCGTTCCGTAGCTACCTATGTAGCATATGTTAGCCTTCCAAAGGTTCTCCGCACTTACATTCCCTAGCTCCAGGGCCTCTATTACGGCATCAGCAACGCAGAGGGACGATACCATTGAAGAGCCCTTACCACCTCCGTGAACCGGGTTAACGGTGTAGGCAGCATCCCCTACAACGGCCACGCCGTTCCAGACTAAGCTACTCAGGGGACCTCTAGTTGGGACTGGAGCTCCACCAGCCTCTACTACGGTACTACCTGCAAATACTTGCTGACTCAGTACGTAGCGGTAGAGTAGGTCCCTAGGGTGGGGGTAGCCCCTACCACCCTGAACACCGAGCCCTACGTTAACGTAGTTCCTCCTCTCGGAGTAGGGGAAGAACCACCAGTAACCTCCGGGAGCTACTACATTGTTTACGTATATCCTAAGTATATGAGGCTCCTCAACTTCGTCCTTCAGTACCCTAACCTCCCTGTAAGCTATGTTGAAGTCCTTTGGATCGGCCTCCTCACTTATAGGCCAGTCCTTTGGAAGTCTCCTAGCTATAGCTCTAGCGTTACCTGTAGCGTCTACTACTACCGAGGACTGGACTTCGTACGTCCTACTACCGAAGTGTAGCTTTAAACCACGTACGTACCCTCCGCTAATTAAGGGCTCAACAGCGGCTGTCCTACCCCTGAATTCCGCTCCTCTATCTACAGCTCTCTTGAGGAGGTACCTGGCTAAGCCAATCCTATCGACCTCAAGCCCCTCACCGAGTACCCTAAACCTAACCCTCCCACTTGGCGAGTAGATGTCTATGCCCTTAACATAGCCCTCTATTATATCTTTGGGAAGGTTCCTCAAACCTAGAAAACTTAGATGGTGCCCTCCGATAGCATCTCCACAAGGCTTGTCTCCGACCTTCTCGAACTCCTTAATGTCTACAATTAAGACCTTTAAACCAGCTGAGGCAAGCCTGAAGGCCGCATAGGCTCCAGCTACTCCTGCTCCAGCTACCACAACATCAAATCTCTCATCCATAGCGCATCCGGAAGCTTCTAGGGTATAGTAAAATAAGCTACCATCCAAACTTACGTGTTCCGCGATCCTCGTGAACTAGGTTATGGAATAACTGGTCCTCACGGATCGTTCAAAGCTTTTAAGTGGATTGCTACTTCCCCTAGAACAGGTATGTATGGGAGGTCTTGAACTACCGGTCTACCGAGAAGTAGCTTTGCTTAGTTGTTTCCCAACGGGTTAAGCTGGAGGACCCTCTCCAAGCCTCTGGCTTTTACCCAGTCCTTAAGCAGACCTAGAACTACCACTGGGCACTTACGGATCTCGGATACTCTAGTAACCCCTAGGGAGGCTACCGTAGCTCTGATCCCCGTAATGAAGCTTCTTAGGTATTCCATTAGCATACCCCTATGGTACGCCTCTAGGATAGGCTTAGCCATACCCACCATGTTTGCCCCAAGCCTCAAAGCCTTAACAGCATCGTAGGGGGTTCTAATGCCCCCGCTCCCCACTATGAAGAGCTCCTCCGAAACACTTCTAGCTTCCACTATGGAGACGGCCGTTGGTATGCCAACCTCCTTTAAGCCCTCAGCGAGGAGCTTCTTAACGATATCGCCAGATCCCTCAGCTCTGTAGAGCTCTACAAGGACCCAGTTAGTACCTCCAGCACCAGCTACATCTACGTACCTAACACCTACGTTGTATAGCTTCTGAACGAACTCCCTACTCATGCCGAAGCCGACCTCCTTAACTACAACCGGTACAGGTGAGACCTCAACGGCCTTAGCTAGAGCATCCAGCCCTGCAGAGAAGTAAGAGGCCCCCTCTGGCTGGACGACCTCTTGGAAGTAGTTTAGGTGTACTGCAATAGCGTCAGCCTCAACCATAGAGGTAAGCCTATCCAGCACGCCAGGCCCGTACCTAATAAGTTCCCCTATCCCGATGTTACCTATAACCGGGATCTCCGAGCAGGAGTCTCGGACTACTCTATAGGTGTAGGTAACGCTAGGGTCTTCAAGACCAGCTCTCTGACTTCCTAAGCCTAGTGCTAGCCTTAGAGCGCAGGCTACCTCAGCTAGGGCCCTATTTATCTTCTCAGTACCGGGAGCACCACCAGTCATGGCCGATATCATTACGGGAGCCCCAACTCTCCTACCTAGGAATGGTATCTCCAAGTCTACGAGGTCTAGGTCTACCCTAGGTAGAGCTTGCTGAGGTAGGAAGACGTACTCGAACCAAGTAGTGAGAGGCCCTTCTACAGGTTTACTTAGCACTACATCTATGTGCTCTAGCTTTCTCTTAGAGGTCCTCTCAAACTCCTCTAGTACCATATGACTGAACCTCTAAAGCTATCTGACGCCAAGGCCTTATAGAGGTTACCCTCTATAAAGCCTCCGATAACCTTAACCTTAACCCCCCTTACACCGAGTCTTAAGCCTTCAAGAAGCTTCCTCCTCATTCCCCCGGTAACGTCAGCGTGGAACGAGCTCCCGGCTAGGTAGCCTAGTACCTCGTGAACTGTTGCCTCCCTGATAAGCTTTGCTGAGGGGTTTAACTTCGGGTCGCTATCGTAGATACCCTCTACATCGGTAACGAAGATTAGCTCATCAGCACCTAGCTCTCGAGTTAGCAACCAGGCTAGGGTATCACCTGAGAGGACCTCGAACCCTCTATCGGAGTATACGACGTCTCCGTAGGTAACCGGGATAAGTCCTCTACTAACTAGCTTACGGAATATATCGAGGTTACAGTTAGCTGAGCTTGAGGAGATCGTGCAGATGGATCTAGGGGCTACTGAAACTACCGGTAGACCTAGCTCTATAGCTATACGTCTTACGAAACTGCTTAGCTGGTCCATGGAGTCAGCGGTAGCGGCGTAGCAGTTCGGATCTATGTAGCCACTCCTTTTTAGGCACTCGCTAACTACTGGGTGCCCGAAGCTCCCCCCACCGTGGACTAGGACTATTTGAGCTCCCGTCTCTGAGTAGTATAGTGCGAGCTCCTTAAGGAGCCTCAGTAGTACGTCCTCCCTTAAGCTCCTGTAAGACTCCTTTAAAGTGATTACCGAACCTCCGAGTTTAACTATTTTCAGCACCTCCGCAACCCTAAGAGAGGTAAGCTAGAGCTTTATCTGAAAACCGTCTAGAAGTAGCGTGCTTCAGCCCTTGGTAGCGGGCTTAACTACCAGTAGTCCCCTGTACTTACTAACTAGGGTAGCGCTCTCCGACCTCACAAGCTCCCTAATTAAGGCGCGTGCAAGGCTTAGCTTTACTCCCAAGGCTGCTGCCAGAGCTGATGGTGTTGTCACCTTAGCCTCAGATACGGCCTTAGCAGCCCTCTTAACCAGCTGCTCACTTACCTCTAGGGAGACCCTTCTCTCCTTAGCTTCCTTAGCCTCCTTAGCCGGGGCTTTCTTAAGTACCTCCCTAGCTCTCTTCCTAGCCTCCTTATCCACGACACTTAGAGGCTTCTTAGTCTTCCCACCTCCCAAGTCCACCGCCAACCCTCTCATACTAGCTGTACTAATAAACCTTTCACCAAGCCCCCATCGTCAGAATCTCTGCAGCTCCTTAAGACTACTGCGGTAACTGCCTTACCGATCTCTACCAGCCTACGCAGCCTTTAGAGAATTTATCGTTTAAAGCACGTCGTCTGTAGGTGTTAGAAGAGTGGGAGGAGTCCTAGAGGTACTGCGTAGCATTAGCTCAGTCTCTATAGTAGGAGCCTCACCTATAAGGGGTAAAATAGGCTACGAGATCCTGACTAACGTAGTTAGGTACGGCTTTAAAGGGGAGGTGTACCCAGTTAACCCGAAGTACAGAGAGGTCTTAGGGTTCAAGTGCTACAGCTCCCCTAGGGATATCCCAGGTGAGGTGGACCTAGCGGTTATAGCTATCCCGGCACCTCAGGTACCTAAGGCTCTTGAGGAGCTCTGCGGAAAGGGCGTTAAGCTAGCGGTAGTGATCTCATCTGGATTTAGGGAGCGCGGTCACGTAGAGCTGGAGGAGAGGCTCCTCAGGGTATCTAGGGACTGCGGTGTAAGGTTGATAGGTCCGAACTCAGCTGGCGTTACATCGACACCAGCAAGGCTTCACGCTAGTATAGAGGTACTACCGTCTGAGGGTAAGGTTGCAGTCGTGTCGCATAGCGGTGCAGTAGGGGGTGTAGCTATCTACGAGCTCCAGAAGCTGGGTTCAGGGATCAGTTACTTCATAAGCCTCGGCAATAGCCCCGATGTGAGCCTCGAGGAAGTTCTAGAGGAGCTAGCTGAGGATCCGTATACAGATTCTGTAGTAGCATATGTAGAGTGGGTTAAGGAGGGAAGGAGGTTCATAGAAGCCTTAAGGAGGCTCTCGAGGTCGAAGCCCGTAGCTGTAGTTAAGGGCGGCTGGGGTAAGGCCAGCTCGGAGGCTGTTAAAACACATACCGGCGGCATGGCTACGCCTTACGAGCTATTTAAAGCAGCAGCTAAGCAAGCCGGGGCTTACTTAGCTGAGGAGATCGACGAGGCTGTAGAGGCTGCCGAGATCCTAAGGAAGCTCAGGACTTCCCCTAGGATGAGGAGGGTTCTAGTAGTAACGAACTCAGGTGGCTACGGAATACTCACCTCCTCACATCTCGAGGTAGCTGGAGCTGAGGTGGCTCCACTAAGTGAGGACCTAGCTAGGGGAATCGCATTGGCAACTTCAAAAGAGTTTAGCGGGGTCAACCCCATAGACTTTGGAGGGGACTCCAGGGCTGTAGAGGTAGTTAAAGCGCTTAGCCTAGATGTACTTAGAGACTACTACAACCTAGCTGTAGTAGTATACGTACCTACATCGGCTGAAACCCCGGAGGAGATATGCAACGCTTTTAGGGAGACCTCGGAGGTCTTACCTACAGTCTACTTAATAGCAGGTGGAGGTTCCATAGCTATAGCTAGGTGTGTTTCAGGGGTTAAGCCTGTTGCTAGGAGACCCTCAAACCTAGCTAAGATCTTAGCGTATCTCTGGAAAACTTAACAAAGAGGTCCTACCCGCTAGTTCGTAGCTGGAGAGCTAGTTGCGGTGGGGGGAGCTAAAGGTTACTTATTATATAGTTACCTCTAGACCTCTCCAATTTCTCGATAACCTCCTTAATCCTACCCCTTACCGTAGGGCCCATGGGCCTACCTAGACTTCTCTCTGTTAGTCTGCAGAAAGCACATATATCGCTTGATGTAGGTGTCCCGCAGTACCTGCACCTACCTATCTGACCCCCTAGTTTACTCCTGTAGAAGCTTACTTTCCTAGCTATAGCTCTTGCGAAGGCTATCTTAGTACCTGGGCTCCTCTCCTCAATAGAGTTCAGGAACCTCCTAACCTCCTCTTCTACACTACCTCCTCTTACAGTGTAGGGGCAGGACTCCTCAACTGCAGGTAGGCCCTGAATTCGTGCGTAGAGGGCTACCTCCCTCTCTGATACCTCGTAGAGAGGTCTTATTCTCCCGACGAGACCCTCTCCAGATTCCGTCCTAGGTCCTAGCTTACCTATCTCCCCTAGGTTCTGCAGGATAAAGTTCTTAACTACGTACGGTAGGAGATCGTCCATGTGGTGCCCGAGGGCTACTACGTCAGCCTTAAGCTCTAGGGCTACGGAGTTTATTAGATACCTCTTCACCAAACCGCATACACTGCAGGTAGGTCTCCTACTCCTAACAGCTAACTCAGGTAGTGATGCCCCGACGAGGTCCCTAAGCTCTAGTACTACCAAGGGTACTCCGAGGGATCTACAGAGCTTTTCAACCACCTCCCTAGCTTTCCTGGAGTACTCCCCTATCCCAAGGTCTATGTGTACAGCTATTACCTCGAAGCCTAGCTGCTTCGACATATCGGAGAGTATTTGAAGAACAACCGAGCTATCCTTACCTCCAGAAACAGCTATCAAAACCCTCCAGCCACTTCGTATAAGGGTGTACCTCTCAATAGCTTTAGCAACTCTCCTCTTAATAAACTCCACGAAGTGCTTTTTACATAGCCTAAGCTTAGCGTAGCGTACTACCGTTACCGCAGGTTCCCCACATAGGGAGCACCTTAGAGCTCCCCCACCTCCTCTCGCTAGGTGGTCGGCCATAGCTACTCGTACCCGCTCACCTTAGGGTTTCCCCCGCTACTGTATGAGTGTTTAAGCTACCCTAAGGACCGCTGAACCCCTTACACGCGCTGCTTTAAGGTCTACCAGGGCTTTATTTACTTGGTCGAGGCTGTAGACCTGAACCTCGGTTTTAACTCCATACCTATTTGCGATACCTAGGAGTTCCTCAACATCTTTACGTGTAACGTTTGCCACAGACTTCACCTCCCTCTCGAGCCATAGGTGGGTCGCGTAGTCCAGCTGAACCGGGGTTTGCTTCCTAATTACGTTCACTACGAGCTTACCTCCTCTATCGAGAAGTTCAAGGGCCCTAGCTACAGTTTCACCAACTGGTGTAAAGTCGATAGCTCTATTAAGCTTCTTGGGAGGCTCCTCCGAGGGTGCTCCAACCCAGTCAGCCCCTAGGCGCTTAGCTAGATCCCTATGCTCAGCACTCCTACTGAAGACGTATACCTCAGAGCCAGGGTACAGAGACCTAAGCACCTGGATAATTATATGTGCGCTAGCTCCGAAGCCGAATAGGCCCACTCTATGCCCGTCAGAGACCTCAGCTAGCTTTAGAGCTCTATAGCCTACAGCACCTGCACAGAGAAGTGGTGCTACGCGTACTTCCTCAAGCCCCTTGGGGATTCTGTAGACGTAGTCCCAGTAGGCTACAGCGTAATCAGCGTAGCCTCCATCGATGTGGCAGCCAGTAGCTTTAAAGCTCTCGCAGAGGTTCTCAAGACCCTCCCTACAGTACCTACACCTCCCGCAAGCCCACCCTATCCAGGCAACCCCAACCACATCCCCTATGCTGACCGACTCACCGAACCCCTTACCTACCTCAACTACCTTACCGATAATCTGGTGACCTGGAATTAGTGGTAGCTTACAGCTAACCCTACCCTCCACGATATCTACATCAGTATAGCATACTCCACACGCTGAGACCCTTATAAGCACCTGCCCAGCTCCGACCGACGGTACAGGTACATCCTCAATAGACAGAGGTTCCTCTACCAGCTTTAGGTTGGGGTACCTGCGCGGCGCACCATCTACGTATACCTCAGCTACCTCCCTAAGTATAGCAGCTCTCACGCCCTACTCCCCCCAGTCCTAGAGAGCGGATTTCAGCTATAAAGCCCCGTAGCTCCAAGCCTGTATAAGCTACGGACTTAAGCTTAAAGCTTAGCCCTCCGAAGGCCGTTCCACCACCTCGCACTCCTATCCTACGAGGAATTCTACAACGGCGTTAGGGAACATGCTAGCTAGGTTATCTACTTCCTTGGAGTATACTAGGGAGAATATATACCGGATATCCGTTCTCCCACCTTCACTCTTAACCTTAGCTAGGAAGCGCTCAACTTCGTAGTCTACTAGTACAAGTATTACTGCAGTATTACCTAGGTTTCTAACTCTACGGGTACCCCTAACTGCGTGGATATTCAGCAGGTTGGATCTCAGCCTATGAGCTATGTGGGAAGCTATTAGTAAAGCTTCACTGGAGGCTAGGACGGTCTCTAGGCGGCTCCCGTGGAGGAGCTCGGCCAACCTCCTCAGTATAGTTAAGGCAATAAGTTTGGTGAACGCGGTATCTGATAGTACCTCAACGATGCTATCCTCACTTAGACGGCTTAAGGTTAGGTTCCTAACGAGCTCTAGCTCTGTGAGGACCTTGATTAAGCTTAAACTACGGCTTATTCTCGGTCTAAGTCTACCGTTTACGTACCTACTGAGGGAGGACTCCCGCACCCCCAGTATACTGCTTAGGTAGGTAAGCTTCGAGTACTTCTTGTAAGCTACAAGTACATCAACTAAGTCCACGTAGGCTAGCGACTCAGCGTACTTATGTGGTAAGGTGCTGTATATACCGCTCACCTCACCTCACCTATACCGTAACTCTATCGCCGGGTTTAAGTACGGACTGTTTATCCCCAGATACTCACTTCCATTATCCTACCTTTCGTTTACTGTATTTAGGGACCTCTACCTTGCCCACGCCTCAGCTATTAATGCGGGCTGCGGGTAGCCCTTGAGCACAGCAGTGCGGCTTTTATCTAAGTCTAGCTCAAGGTACTTAACAACTACGAAATAGCTCTGGAACCGCTGAGTACTTGCAATACTAAGAGGGGCTACTTGGAGGGCTTACCGGATTTAAGGATATTTACCTCAGCAGGTTCTTAAGCTAGGTGGTTTAGGTGTCAGCTCCCACTAGGGAGTACCTTATCGGGAAGCTGGATAGGGTTAGGCTGGACTACGATAGAGCTACTGATACCCTACATATAAGCTTCGGCGAGCCCCCTGAAGAGGTTGATGAGGCTATACTCACTGAGGAGGACATAGGGTACAGGATAAAGGACGGTAGGGTAGTCTCGATAACCATCTATAACCTACTTAAAAGGCTTGGGCTTGAGGTGTAGGACTTGGGGGTGTTCTCGGTATTAGCCCAGTATTTCTCACGTAGAGAGGTGGAGCTCCTTGTTGAGGAGCTATCAAGCTACCACAGGATCCAGGGTAGCCCGTACCTAGAGGAGGCTGGTAGGTACATTAAGGATAAGCTTACTGAGTGGGGTATAGAGGTAGAGGTCTATGACCTACCTTACAGTTCCGAGGCTCCACCTACCTCAGCCCCTATAGCTGGTTGGTTTGTGGAGGACGGCTATGCTGAGATGCTTAAGCCTAAGAGAAGGACCGTATCCTCCATTAAAGATGCTTGGACTGCCGTAGTAGCTCACTCACCACCCGGTGAGTTTGAAGGGAAGGTCTGCTACGCACCTACCTATAACCACATTCAATACTGTGCGGATAGCGTTGTTCTAACCTCTGACTGGGGTCTTGGGACCTATATAAGGGCTGTGGAGTCCGGTGCTAAAGCTGTACTAGTATTCAGGAAGAATGCACCCAGAGGTGCCTACCCCTACTTCGGGCTCTTTCCCCTAATCTCGGAGTTGAAGTACATGAAGGTACCGGCGCTATCGGTACCTCTCGATGTAGCTGAGGAGATCGTAGGGTACGTAGAGAGAGGTGAGGAGGTTGTAGTTAAGGGGTTCGTTAAGTCGGGGTATAGGGATTCCGCCTACTCCAGGGTCGTTGAGGCTAGGTTCGGAGGGGGGAGCGGTGAGTTCCATCTAGTAGCACACTACTGCCACCCCGGTGCTACGGTTAACGATAATGTAAGCGGTTCGGTAGCTCTGCTATCAGCAGCCAAATCCCTTGCTGCAGCCGTTGAGAACGGTAAGCTTAAGGTAGAAGTACCTCTAAGGTTTATCTGGGTACCGGAACACCACGGAACTGCTAGGTACCTACGTAAAGTCCTTGAAGAGGGTCGGAGCATTCGCGGAGCGGTTAACCTGGACATGGTCGGTGAGAAGCAGTGTAAGACTGGCTCAACGCTGAACCTAGTTAGACCTCCGATAGCTTTACTTAGTAAGCTGGAGGCATCTCTATACGCTAAGGTTCTGAACGCCCTCCCCAAAGCTGGGACCTTCTCCTCTCCGGTTGAGGTACCCTTAGCTAGGTTCAGCATAGTTAACTACGAAAGTGGGAGCGATCACGACGTATACGTAGCCATGGGGGTCCCGGCTGCAATGCTTAACCAGTGGCCGGATAGGTACTACCATACCAGTGCTGACACTATAGATAAGGTAAGCTTTAGGATGGTGCACTCCTTAGGGGTAGCTGCAGTAGCATCTGTACTAGAGCTGGAGTCAGCTAGGCTAGAGCCTTATCTACACATGGTCTACGGGCTGGATACCCTAAGCGTATCTGGGGGAGTTCTTAACGCTAGGTACTACCTATACGGGAGGGTCTCTAAGCTACTTGGAGTAGAGCTAAGCGTACCTAGGGTTGAGCCCCCGGAGGGTGGTGAGGTGGTGGGGCTATCTATGAGGGGCTACCTAACCTCCCTCTACTTAAGGTATAGAGCTGGTTTAGAGGTACTTGAGAGGTTACGTAGGATGCAGGATAAGTTCAGGTACTTCAGTACAGTGTTAACCCTAGTAGGTGTACACCTACTGGAGGGACCTAAGAGTGTTGAGAGACTTAGGTTCGAGGTCTCTGGAGAGTTAGGCTACGAGGTACAGCAGGACTTCTTCTCAGAGCTACTTAGCCTAGCTGAGGTATCCGGCTACGTATCTCGGTGGGCTTAGTTGCTTCTGGTTTTCTATGGTAAGGGAAAGGGTAAGAGCTCAGCTGCCTACGGATCTGCTGTTCGAGCTCTAGGTCACGGGTGGAGGGTGCTCATAGCGATCTTCCTAAAGAACTCTCGAAGTGGTGAGATTAAGCTACTACGTAGCTTCAGAAGGTTAGTTAAGGTATACGTACTGGGGACTGAGAACTTCGTAACTCCAGGGGATCTAAGTAGCCCAGTAGCTTCTGAAAACATGGTTAAGGCCTACGCTTTCCTAAAGTACGTACTACCCCAGGAGCTCAGGAACTTCAAGCCTAAGCTAGTGGTACTCGATGAGCTAGGACTCGCGGTCCACCTAGGTATAGTCGATGAGTACCTTACGTGCAGGGTACTGAAGGCATTCGCCGGTAGGTTCGATAGGCACGCAGTAGTTACAGGTAGGTATGTACCGAGCTCCATAAAGAGTATGGCAGACTTAGCTAGTGAAGTTAGAGAAGTAAAGCACTACTTCAGTAAGGGGGTAGCTAACCTAGAGGGTCTAGATTACTGATGCGTTCTTCACCTATACCCTACCTAACCCCTCCTTCGAGCTAGGACTTAGGTGAGGGTATTAAACAGTCCTTAGCCCCCCAATGGGGGCTGTGAGTTCTTAGGACGCTCTTAAAAGTTTCTCGATTAGGAGTTGCTCAGCTGTAAAGCTAGACTAAAACTACTGGGTTATCGTGGTTCCTCCTACTACTAGACCTAGTATAACTCTGTAGCTCTACCTTAACTCCAACGCCATCTAGGTACTTTAAGAACTCAAATATGCTCTCCCTAATGAACTCGCTCTTCGATTTACCTGCTCTCCTCGCGGCTTCTGAGATTAGCTCGTTAAGCTCCCGGCTAATCCGGAACGTAACTATTCTAGCATTGTTGTGCTTATGCCTTAAGGCTAGTTCGTAAGCTTGATAACGTCTGCTAGCAGTCACAGTTGACCCTTAGACTTACTCGTACCCATAAATAAGTACCTTAATGTTAGAAGCTACGTCTTACTTCCTTAACAGCTAACGTAAGACGTTGCTGAGACCCACTTAATACTCCGACTACTGATTATACTGATCGAATTTATTTTAGCTCTACGCCAGTGATAGGAGGTCTTTAGGAGCTGGGCTGACCTTCAGCTACTTCCTCTACGATCTTCCTTAACTGGCTCCTATACATCTCGACTAGCTCCTCAGTCGTAGTAGCATCCTCAGGTCCTTTATCGGTTCTCCACCTGATGAACCGCGGGAACCTGATTGAGATGCCCACACCCTTCCTGATAACCCCTCTACAGCAGGTGTGCTGAGGGGATAGAGTTAGCTCGGATCCTAGTATCTCAGCAACTAGTGCTGGTGTTACCCATACGTCTGGCTCTATGTCGGAGATCACCCTAGGGTGTCTGTGGGATATTACGTAAGGCTTTAAGATCTCGTCCATCTTCTCTAGGTCTGCATCAGTAAAGCCTGACCCAACCTTGCATACGGTCTGGAAGGTATCGGTTTCCTTATCGTACGCTGCGAATAGTAGTGCCCCTATCTTACCACCTCTCCTACCTCTCCCCTTGAAGGCCCCTACGACAACTAGGTCTACTGTATCTATCATCTCGCTCTTGTAGTCTCTCTTATACTTAATCCAAAGCCAACCCCTAGCGCCTGCTTGGTATACTGATTGGTCGTGAAGGGCTTTAACCATAACCCCCTCAGCTCCCTCCTCTATAGCTTTGAGGAAGAACTCCTCTAGCTTAACTGGTTCCGAGACCGGCAGAGCCTCCGAAAGCTTAAACCTCTCGGTTTCCTCTACTACCTTAGCTAGAACCTCCCTCCTCTCCCTGATCGACCTGCTAATGAGGTTCATACCATCGACGTAGAGAGCATCGAAGAGGAAGACTGCGACAGGGTACTCTTTTAGAGCTTCGTGTATGTCGTGCTTCCTCTTCCTATGCATGAGCTCCTGGAAGGGCCGTAGGGCACCGGTATCGGGGTCTATACAGACTATCTCACCCTCTACTATAGCTTCAGAGGCCTTCAGGCTCTCCCTAGCCATCTCTACTACGTCAGGGTACTGGTGGGTTATGTTCTCCAACCTCCGGGAGAATATCACGACCTTATCCCCAACCTTATGTATCTGTGCTCTCTCACCGTCATACTTGTACTCCACTAAGGCCCTACCCCCAACCTTAGCTAGGATCTCACCGGGATTGCTCAGCCTCTCAGCTAGCATGGGCCTTATGGGTATCCCAGGAGTTGGAGCTATACCCTTAAGTCCTTCAAGACCCTTCGTAGCTAGCACCTTAGCTACGTTACCGAGGTCCGCCCTAACGTTATACGCGTACTCTATGATAGGCCTATTAGCTGAGGAACCTGTATAAGTTACTGCTAGGGCCTCCATGATCGTCGCATCTCCTACTCCTAAACGTAGCCTACCCTCAACTAGCCTAGCTATGTACCTAGCCTCTAGAGGACTAGCCTTACTAAGGAGGCTGGCTACTAGGTTTATCTTCACATCCCT
Organism: uncultured Desulfurococcaceae archaeon; assembly: GCA_964442165.1. GTDB lineage: Archaea > Thermoproteota > Thermoprotei_A > Sulfolobales > NBVN01 > DRZP01. The sequence goes on from CAYTXX010000006.1 coordinate 15,511, forward strand.
GCTTCCCTCTCCAGTAGCTAGGGCAACCCTACTTAGGGTCTCGTGGACTTCGGCTATGGTTAGCTTAGCTGACTCCCCGGGTTTCTGAATGAACTTAGTAAGCCCCCCAGTAGAAGGGGCTTTAGTAGCTCTAAGCTGCTCTGCGACCTTACCACTATCACCCAGCTTGCTGTACAATGACTCCACATCGGGCTCTCTAGCGCTGTAGGCCTTCGATATAGCCTTAATCAGGAGCTTTATTCCTACACCGAGCTCTGGAAGACCTAACCACTCAGGCCATAGTCTACCCTGGAGGAGGTACACAAGCTTATCAACTATATCGGGTTCAGCTTTCCTAAAGAGGTCAGAGATTATAGCAACCAGCTGAGTCCTACTCGTAGTCCTCTCAGCAGCTTCCAAAGCCTTAGCTAGCACTTCGAAGAGCATACTACCCTACGTATTACTGGTTTAAAAAGCTTTTAACTGAATCACCCCTAGAGGATGTCCTCAGGTTCCCACAGCTGAATATCTGCTCTTTAAGATATTAGAGGATCTCGAGTAGACGCTCGCACCCGCTTAGGACTCTGGAGACTACTGTCCACGTATCGAGAGGTCTTTTATAGATGGAGTACGTGTACTTAGCGTAGGACTTAATTACTGGGCTAAAGTCTCCGTGCTGGAAGCCCCCTATAACTATTGGAAGGCCCTCTTCGAGGGCCTTCGAGCACACGGCCTCGGATCTCTCCTTAGTTCCGGCTTCATCTAGTAGTACCACCCTCTCTACACCCAGCTCCTGCAGTAGCTTGGGGAAGCTAAGCGCTACAACCTCGATTAAGGGTTTCTCGCTATCCGGAGGTACCTTCCCGTACTTAAACGCCTGCTCTATTAGGCCCACGAACCTCACGTAGTTCCTAGGTATCCTAGTCCTCGGATCTACGAAGAGTACGTAGTCCCCTATTGTGTGGACCACCACCCTGAGCTTACCCTCTAGGTTTAAGGGGGATGATAAAGCTTCTAAAAGGCTTATGTGAACTATGTCCGGTCTACCGCGCTTCTCCCTATTAGGTAGGTTCCTCATAGCGTGGTAGTGTACGGAGATGTCCAGCAGGGTTTCTAGGGGGCTCTTACCACGGCGTAGAGCCCACTTCCTAACTGAAGGGTGGGATGCGATCTCCCTTGGGACCGTCTCAAGAGCTGATTCAGCCAGTATTAAGACTACCCCACCGCGGGACCTGCTAATGGGCATCACCTACGCTTCCTGAGGACGAAGACGCGGCCCCTAACTGTAGCAACCTCGGCGCCAACAGCTTTAGCTACTTTCTCAGCTACCTCATCTACCGTGCTCCCGGAGGCTATTAGGTAGGACTTCAGTACCCTAATCTTAATAGCCCCCTCCTCCTTAAGTCTCCTCCTTACCTCATCGATAAGCCCTTCGTGCAACCCCCCCTTACCTACCCTAACTGAGGGCTTGCCGTGTACGGCCTTCACCGCACTCCTCCTAGGCACTGAGACCTCCAGCTACCGATCCCTAAGCCGATACTAATAAGCTACGCCTACGCTAATCTAGGAAGGTCTTGAAGCTCCCCTCAACCTTAAGGGGCGGGCCTCCTAGTTTATTTAAGGGGCTAGCCGAGGTTTTCAGCACGCTGAAGCTCCTCAGCTATTAAGCTCTTAACCTCGTACCTATGTATCCGCAGTAGGTGTAGGTAGAGGCCTTTCTTACTGAAGGGGCCTTTACCACAGAGCCCGCAGTATAGCTCCCCACAGACGAGCTTGGATAGCTGCCTTGAAGTGCTTTCCAAGGCCTTCCCGACAACGCTTTCAAAGCTCGAAGGGGTTGTCTTAAGCTTAAAGTTCCTTACCTTAAACCCTACCGCCATCCTTATGGCTACGTCGATAAGCTTCTCGGACAGGGTATCTAGGCTATGTGCTGTCAGAGCCACCACCTAACCCCCCGATCGCTATTGCTAAGGCTGTTAGAGCTACCTGCAGAGCTATCGCTGGAGTTAGCGGCTCTACTTCAGCTAAGAGCTCTTCACATCTATCTATACGTAGAGTTAAACAAGTAAGTTGCAGTAAGTTTAAGGCGTCATCTCTGGCTAGCCTCCCAGAGGCTAGAGCTTGCCTATACCCAATGAGGATATCTAGGTACTCCTCCAAGGAGCTATCAGGTAGGTCTAGCTCCCATAGAGGTGCCTTAACCCATGAGGTCATGGACGAAGCTAGCCCCGGAATGTAGGTTCCCTCAACAGCTACGACCTCGATGAACCTACCTACGTAATCTCTGAGGGCCTCGATTAGCTCTCCTACGTACTCACCATAACCTAGTGCCCTAGTGATGGCGGTGATGGAGTTAGTTAGAACTATCCCACGTACTAAGTCGTGGAGATAGGGCGAATCCACCTGCAGGGAGATCTCACTACCTAGGTTACTTACACCCGATAAGTAACTCATGACCTCAACCAGGTATACTCTAACGACTTAGCAACTCTAATAACCTAGCTATTTAACCTAGCTGGACAGCTCATAAGGCTCTCCGCAACTCTTGGAATAATACCTAGGTGACCTCTTAAAGTATTACGGGGTACATCCCCTAAAATTGAAATTCTAGACCTACGAGTAGCTCAGCCTAGCAGTAATGTACGTAGGGCTCAGAGCTCATCGAGTAACCTTAGTGTAGCGCTGCTTAAGGACGTGCCGGGATCCTGCACGTAATTGCGATAAAGGAGGGCTTCAGCGATGTCGAGGTTAAGTGTAGGGTTGGTAAGTTAAAAACTCCCATCTCTTTGATTAGTGGGAGGATGTACTGCAGGTGGATTAGGTGAAGTATGTAGCTATAGTCAAGGACCCCGTACATAACTACATAAAGCTCTTTGAGCACGAGAAGTGCATAGTTGATACAACACCTTTCCAAAGGCTTAGGAGGATTCTACAGCTACCCACATCGCAGTTCGTCTACCCTTCAGCAACTCATACACGCTTCTCCCACTCCCTAGGTACTATGCACGTAGCTGGAGTTTACGCTGAAAACCTCTACTCTGACCTACCCGAGAGATCTGAGAGAGAAAGGCTAGTAGCTCTAGCTAGGCTTTTAGGACTATTACACGATATAGGTCACGGCCCCTTCTCCCACACCTTCGAGGACCACGTCTTGGTGCTCTTCGGGGTTAACCACGAGGTTATGGGTGGTAAGCTAATTAGAGAACACCCGGAGCTAGTTAAGTGCCTCGAGGAGCACGTTGAGAAGGAGTATAACGCAACGGTAGAGCAGCTAGCTAAGGCTGTGGAAACCCCCATCCTCGAGGAATGGCCCTTCCGATCTAAGGTCGGTGACTACTCGGAGTTTACTCTCTACTACACTATTAAGGGCCCCTACAGTGCGGACATAGTCGACTACCTACTTAGGGACTCCTACTATACCGGAGCTAACTACGGACTTGGGTTAGACTGGACCCGCCTAGCTTACCACTCTAAGGTAGCTGGAGATTCGATAGCTCTCGAGTATAAAGCTAGGGACGTCCTCGACCACCTCCTACTAGCTAGGCTCTACATGTTTAAGACGGTCTATTACCATAAAACATCCAGAGCCTTCGATAAGCTGATCGGTACAATGCTCCAGAAGTCCATAGACTTGCTGAGGATCCCCGAGGCTATTGAGAGACCGGAACTCTACGCTGATCTAGACGAAAGCTACGTACTAGGTAACCCGGAGGTTAGGAAGCTTGAGGAGGTAAGGTACCTCCTCAGGAGGGAGGTTCCCTACAAGCTTGTCTACGAGGTAATACAGCCTCTCGAAAGGGTTTCAGCAGCTCTAATAAAGATAGGTAGGAGCTTTATAGAGAACGTAATCAGTGGCGTCTTCAGCGAGATATCCGGGGTGAGGGACCCTAGTGCAGTGTTTGTAGATAGCCCACGGCTACCGACTAACCCCATGTTCGAGGAAGCTGAGATAATGGTGCTAACACCCGGCGGTTCCGTAACTAAGGTCCCCATAAGGGAGACCGTGGCCGGTATGATGCCTCACGAAGTCAGCTTCCTCAGGATCTATATCCACAGAAAGTACGCAGAGTACTTAGATAAGCTTAGAGCCCGGGTTGCGTCCCTCTTTGAGGGTAGTGAGGCGCTAAGGCCTTTCTTCTAGCTAACATCCTCGAAGTCTATCCCAAGCCTCCTAGCTATCTCATAAGCTCTCTCGATTTCCTCTCTTGTAAGCCTCCTAGCTATCTCTCTGTAGTTCTCGGGGCTTCTGTAAACCAGGTACTCAGGTCTGTACTGATCCATAACGTTTACCAAGGCTGTTGGGCAGTTCTCTGAGATCCAGGTTAGTACCTTCTCCGTACAGCAGTCTATATGGTTAGGCATAACTAGGTGCCTTATTATTATGGGGTCCCCACTGCTGCAAACTACCTTCAGGTTCCTAGATACTACGTCGTAGTAGCTCTTAACTAGGGATAGCCTGCTAGCGCAGGTGTTGTTACCGTACTTGAAGTCGGGTAGCCATATGTCTATGACGTCCCTAAGTAGCTCTAAGGACTCCTCCGTTAGGTACATGTTGCTATTCCATAGTTGCGGTACGTTGTACTTAACGTACTTAAGGGAGCTTAGTATTGTGTATATATTGGGTGTAGGCTCGCCACCTACGTGGTTTATGTTCCTAGCACCCTCCCCTCTAAGGTAGTCCTGGATTGCTGCTAGCTCCTCAGCTGAAACCCTTAACCCGCTGTAGGGGTGCTCCTGGGATATATCGTGGTTCTGGCAGAAAACGCACCTGAAGTTACAGCTCCCGTAGAATATCGTCCCGCTTGGTACAAGTGGAGGTTCCTCACCTATGTGGAGGAAGTACGAAGCTACGTAGGTTTCGTTAGCTAGGCGGCAGAAGCCTCTCCTACCGCTTAGCCTATCCACGGAACACCTCCACTCGCAGAACCGGCAACCACTCATAATCCTCCTAGCTATCTCGATCTTAACGTCTAGGTAGCTGACTCTAGGCTTCTCGAGCTTCTCTACATCGCTTAGAGATAGCTTAAGCTGTTTAGCTTCTGCGTAGAGCTTTGAGAAATCCTTGGAGAGCTCTCTGTGGATACCCCATAGCTCCTCCAAGCTAAGCCCGCTTAAATCTCCCCCAGTACCTACGTACCTAGCTATTACGAACTTAGCTGGAGCTCTGTTAACCATTACGTTATAGTACCACGATAGCTTCTCCCTAACAGCCTTACTTCTCCAGACAACCACCGAGTCCGGCCTAACCAGCTCCCAGTACCTTATAGCCCCCCTCAGTACCTCTAACTAGGTAGCTCTTAAAGGTCTACGATAGCTCTATAAGTTATAAAGCCTAGAGTAAACTGTACTTCGGTGTAGCTATGGCCTCACCTAGAGAGGTAGTGTTGCGGGCACTTGAGGAGGGGCGAACCAAGCTACTAGAGCACGAAGCATACGAATTCCTAAAGTACTTCGACTTACCAGTACCTAAGTTCGGTCTAGCTAGGGGCCCTGAGGAAGCTGTAGAGATAGCTGAGAGTATAGGCTACCCAGTAGTTCTGAAGATAGTAAGCCCAGACATAGTCCACAAGTCCGATGTTGGGGGGGTTGTAGTAGGTGTAGCTACGGATAGAGATGTACGTAAGGCTTTCGAAAGGATAGAAGCTAACGTTAAGTCGAGGGTGCCCGATGCTAGGGTTGCTGGTATACTGATTCAGGAGATGGTCCCCCAAGACCTTGAGGTTATCGTTGGAGCAACTAGAGACCCTGTCTTCGGCCCGGTGGTGATGTTCGGGCTTGGAGGTATCTTCGTAGAGGTACTGAGGGATGTCTCCTTAAGGATAGTCCCGGTTACACGCTACGATGCTGAGGAGATGCTTAACGAGATAAAGGCTTCCAGTATACTTAGAGGCTATAGAGGTATGCCGCCAAGGGATCGGAACGCCATCGTAGACATAATAGTAAAGACCGGTAGAGTTATGTCGGAAGTCCTGGAGGTTACAGACATAGATCTAAACCCGGTAATGGCTTTCCCCGAGGGTAAAGGTGCTAAGATAGCTGACGCTAGAGTCCTAGTAAGGAGGGTTGAGTAGACCTCTTTCTCACTCTACGTGGGAGGGTTTACGTCCCTAAAAAGCTTTTTAAGCTATTCACAGGAGGTGGTACGGTGGTATCCCTTAGCCTCCGCTACTTCAGGTGAAGATGGGACAGTAGTTATGGGGTGGAAGGGCTTTGTCTGAGGAAGTCTCTGAGGATCTTCTGCTAAAGCAGATAGAGACCCTGAGGGACAGGCTAGTTAGATTAAGGGAGGAGCGGGACGCTACCGTAAGCTCCATTAGGGAGCTAAAGAACAGAATAGCATCTACTAAGAGTAGAATTAGGGACCTTAAGGGGGAGTACTTGAGCTTAAAGCAGAGTATGAAGTCCCTTATCGAGACTAGGAGGGAGCTTATAGTGGAGAGGAGGAAGGTTATTGAGGAGCTTAGGGAGAGGAGGGAGAGGTTCTACAAGGTGCTCTCCTCCCTACAGCTTAAGGAGTCCGGGAAGTTAAGGGTTACTATAAGCTCCCTGAAGAGCCGCATAGAGAGGCTCGAGTGGAGGATAATGACCGAGACCTTAAGCCTAGAGGAGGAGAATAGGTTAGTGAAAGAGATTGCCAAGCTGGAGGCGGAGCTCGAGAAGGTCTACGAGGAGCTTAGGAAAAAGAATGAGCTAACTGAGCTTAGAGCTGAGGTAATGAGCTTAAAGGTGAGGCTAGGTGATTTGAATAAGAAGATAGAAGAGCTAACCCAGGAGATAGCTAAGCTAAGCTCTAAGGCTGAGGTTCTTAGGAAGGAGCTGGAGGAGCAGAGGAGTTCTCTGAGTAAGTACGTCGAGGATCTGGGGGCATCGGTTAAGAGGTTACTCGAGCTTAAGGAGCGGATAAGGAGCAGTAGTGAGGAGCTTAGAAAAGCCTACGAGGAGCTTAGAAGGATCAGGTCCGAGAGGAGTAGGTACCAAGCTCTGGAAATACTTAGTAAGAAGAGGAAGGAGGTTGAAGAGAAGGCCAAGAAGAGTAAAAGGTTAAGCTTCATGGAGGCTAGGGTGTTATATAGCTCTGCTGAGGATCTTATAGAGGAGGAGCAGGGGTAGATGGATAAGAGGATTTTGGTAGTAGCTGTAGATTACGATGATGACGTATCTAAAGCTGGAGTTAAAACTCCGCTAATTGGGTACTCGGAGGTTTTAGATGCCGCACTTAAGTTCGGGACGTACTTTCCCGATGACTCGGATCTAAACGTACTGTTTCACGCTTTATACCTCTACAACGACTTGAAATCGAGAGGCTACGAACCTGAGGTAGCTCTAGTCTCAGGGTACTCTGAGAGCCATGTAGAGGCCGGTAGGAGGCTTCTTGAGCAGGTGGTTTATGTTAGTAGTACTGCTAAGTGTAACGACGTAGTACTGGTTCTCGATAGTGTTGAGGATGAGCTTGTGATCCCAGTAGTTCAGGGGCACGTTAACATAGTCTCCGTGGAGAGGGTTGTAGTTGAACAGCTTAGAGGTGTTGAGGAGACTTACGTACTCCTAGGTAAGTACATTAAGAAGGCTTTAGAGGAGCCTAGGTTTTCTAAGGTTTTCCTAGGTCTACCGGGCTTCCTCATGCTACTCTACGTACTGGTTAGTATCTCCCCGTACTACATCCATGCCTGGGAGGTTACTCTAGCAGCTCTAGGGGTCTTCCTAATAGTGAAGGGCTTCCACATACCGGAGGCTATCCTAAGGAGGTGGCACTCTTCCTCAATATACAGAGTTACAGGGGTCATGTCCTTAATATCTATAGCGGTAGGCATGGCGTTCACGATCGGGGCTGTAATCAGTAGAGAATTCTCTGTAGACCCTAGATCTGTTGGTACTTACGTAAAGACAGCCCTACCCTTCGCCTCCCTAGCGCTAGCTGTACTGTACTCCGGTAGGCTAGCTACCAAGATGCTTAGGAGAAGCATCAGAGTTTGGAGGGATATAGTTGCTATATCTGCGGTAGTGCTGATATCTACCTACATAAACAGCTTAGCTGATACAATAGCAGAGTACCCCGGGCTAGACGTACTGGTCATACTCTACGACCTTCAGGTAGTTAACACATTCGCTATACTAACGCTTACCTTAGTTATAGTGTACGTAATTATGAGCTACGTTGAAAGACAGGTTCTTGCACAGTCAAAGAAAAGCTAACGTGCCTCTGAGAGATTTCGCCAAACTCCTTCTTCAGCTCCTCCTTAATCATCTCTAACTCCTCCATGCTTGAAGCTACTACGCTTAGAACCGTACCGTAGGCTTTAGCTAGCTTAATAGCGTTAAGTAGCTTCGCCCTAAGCTCCTTGAGGGAGGGTATACCGCGGAGTTCTACGTAGAACCTTGGGGGGCTAGCCTCATTAGGCTTAAACTCCCTAACTACATAGTCTACTGCTGTTTTACTAAGCTTGTAGACCCTTAGATCCCTCTCTACTCCAACTATATCCGCCCTCGACGTGGTCTTCCTCCTAAAGATATCCTTTAAGATACTGTAGCTTACTGATGCTACCATATCTACACTATACTCTGTAACAAGCCTCTCAGCCTTCTCTATAGATATCAACCCCAAACCCTTTAGGTAGTTCTCCAAGCTTTTTCTACTAACGCCCAGAACATCCGAGATTTCAGAGATCCTGATGCCTCTTCGACTTATTTCCCTCTCTATTAGCTGAGTATTTAGAGCTACGTAGAGCTCGTTCCTCCTATAGAGGGCTATTAGCTCCCTACTCTTAATTAGGTTCTCGAGGGTCCTCTCGTTGCCTAAGAAAACGTGTCCACGCTCATAGACTATGTTATCGTAAAGCTCATTACTTACTACGAAAGGTACCCCGTCGATAGCCTCAGCGAACTTCGCTAAATCCTCCTCGGTACTACTGCTAACGTTATACCTCCTAAGAGTACTAACTCTAACAACTATCTGACCTTCCTCGCGGATGGACGTGTGCGAGTACCTCCTCTCACCTAAAATGACTACACCCGTAGCTACGAAGTCTATGGACCTCTCCCTAGAGCTTAAAGGGTACTCCAGCTCTACTACCTCTTCAGAACTCTCCCTAAGTACCTCTCTAACCCTCCTTACGAGTGAGGCTGACGAGCTCATCCAACTACTGAACGCTAAGGAGAATAATAAACTCTCCGCTCTCAGAGTCTCCTACATTAAAACTAGCATACCTGATACCCGCAGAGCGAAGAGCTTTCTAAAGAGCACGAGCTACGTTCTAGGTCGATGTCATCGGCGAGAGTAGCACACCAATAAGCTCGCAGTTACCTACGATGATCGCTTCCGTAAGCATATAGGGCTTCAGGTGTAGAAGCAAAGGTAGGGTAGCAAGAGCTAAAACGGCAGTACTTAGAAGGATATTAGTAGCTCAGTCTAGATTAGCTTGATGCTCTCCCTTCAAGTTCGTAGCGTGCCTGAGGTTCCGCTAGCTTACGCTGTGTGTAGAGGTGTTGAAGTAAGGGAGGTTAGAGCTGACGTTCTTCTTGAAGTTCTTAAGCTGGTTGAGGGGTTGAGGAGCTCGTTAGATGAGGAGCTTATTAGGAAGGATAGGGTGCTACTCCTCTACAGGTCCTTTATCGAGAGGTGGGTGGGTGCTACTGGGGACATCAAGGTATACCCCGAGCTACTGCTCAGGCGCATCCTTTCCGGCAGGTCCTTCCCCCGCTATAACTCAGTTGTAGACTTGGTTAACGCGGTATCTCTAGTAACTAGAGTAGCTATGAGCGTCCTAGATTTACATAAGCTCGTACCGCCTTTAGAGATGGTCTACCTCGATAGGGAGCTATCCGTAGAGGATGCAAGGGGTAGGGCGATGAGGCTCTGTAAGGGTCTTCTAGTACTGGTAGACAGTCGAGGTAGGGTGCTGTACGTATACCCCCACAAAGTTACAGGGGAGGCTTACGTAGACCTTAGCACTAGGGACCTGGTTATATTAAGCTACGGGGCTCCTGGACTACCTACAACTACCCTAGTCAGTAGCGTGGTTAAGGCTGTAGAAAGCCTCCTTAGTTACGACCACAGCGCTAACTGTAGCGAGGTTAAGGTAGTCTCTAGCTTATGACCCCCAGCTTCCTAGGCAGTAAAGGTGGTTAGCCCTAGCTCCCTTAAAACCCTCAAGACCTCCTCGTACCCTACCCTCTTATCGAAAACCAGGGTAACGACTTTCTCTCCATCTACCTCTAGCTTTAACTTATCCACAACTACGCGACCGGAGAGTAAGTCTAGCTCGCTCTTACGTGGAGCTACATACTCCTTATGCTTACGCCTCATGAATTCGTAGAACGAATCGAAGTTCTCCAAGATCCTCACAGCATCGCTTAGATCCTCACTCCAACCTCTAAGCTCACCTAACCTCCTTAGAACGCTTAGAGCTACTTCTAAAGGGCTTCTAAGGTAAACATAACCTAGCTGCCTAAACAGCTTAACCTGACTTGACACGACACCACCCTTTCCTACCCTTTAAATCTCACTCACCTAAATTAATCTCACTAGCTACTGGAAACCCTCAGTTGAGGATCGCCTTAAGGGGCTGTTAAGTAGTTGATGTTTAGAGGTTAGGTTTTGATCTCCCACTTCATCTACTAATGTGGAGCCTCCTAGTCTATGGGAGCCCCACTCCAAGCCTAGGTGGGCTAGCCTTAGATGAGGGCCCTGTGCTGTTGGGCTCGACGGTAGCCCACGAACCCGCTCCGATAGCTCGTGAAGTGTGGCGAAGTGGAAGCCCCTAGGTGCAGCGAACATAAGCTAGTGAGGGTGAGCATCTAGGGACAAACGGTTGTACCCCCCTGTACTGTCAGCCTCCGTCTACTAAGCTCCGTAAAGCCCTACCTTCTATTGCAGTGGGTAAGGCTTTGTGATGCTCTGAGGACTCCAGAGACCTGGAATATGGGTCCTCGAGGTAGCTCCCAGGGTTCCGAGCAGGTACAGTTCCAAGAAGAGGAGAAAGAGGACGGAGATGAAGAGATCACTATAAGCTGATGAACTGATATAGGAGCTGAACGCCTCCTAGTAGTACTGCGCTAGCTTTCTCCTACTTGCGTAAGCTCTTCCCGCTTTTATTACTTTCTGGGCGAGTACTCTGTCCTGGTGGTGGCGTGTTTAGGTTAGTCTACGGTAACGGAAGTAAGTTCAAGAAGATCTTCGCTGGACTTGTGAAACCCCTAGATACGGTGCCGATCGGGGTCACGTCCAACGGTATGGAGATGAGGGCCCTCACCCCGGACAAGAACATGATGATTGAGATCGTAATACCGTCCTCGTGCTTCGACCTAGTGGAGGTAGCTGAGGACACGGTCCTAGCTCTCTCGAGGGATAGCTTTCTACGAGCAATTAGGAGAGCCTCGAAGCAGGATAGCATAACGCTTAGCTATGAAAAAGCCTCGAGGTACGTTAGGTTCTTGCTCTCAAACATAAAGACAGGTGTTGAGAGGGAGTTTAGCATAGAGGTAAGTGAAGCTGTAGAGAGCTTGGTAGAGCCTCTAAGCATAGACCTACCGGTTAAGTTCCAGATAGCCACGGATGACCTCAGGAAGCTCATCAGGGACATTAAGATAGTTGGTGATGAGGTGGAAATAGCCTTCAGGGAGAATAGCATAGAGGTATCCTCATCATCTGAGGGGAAGTCCTACAGAACCTCACTAAGGCTAGACAGACCCCTATACCAGCTGGAGTCTAAGGAGGTTCTAGTAAGTAGCAAGTACGATGTCGACTACCTAAAAACCGTAGCTGGAGCTATAGCCGTAGCTGATCTCGTTAGCGTGGAGTTCGGGTCTGGGCTACCCATGAAGATCTACGCCCCCCTTGAGGACGGCTCTAGGATCGCGATTTGGATAGCTCCAAGGGTCTAGAGTATAGCTAGCGGTAGACGTAGGTTTAAGAGTATGCAAAGGAGTGGCGAGACCTTAAAACAGGAGGATTAGACAGACATACAGCATCAGCATACGTCTTAGCAGTGAGAGCACTACATCCAGAAAACTTTGAATTGCTCACAAACTTACTGAAGCTTCCAAAGTAACCCAAGTACTCAAGCGGTCAAACAGTCCTAGTAGCTTTCCCAGCTCCTCGCCTATCTTTGAAGTGTGAGATGGGTTCACTAAGTATACC
>CAYTXX010000007.1:0-5974 GCA_964442165.1 uncultured Desulfurococcaceae archaeon
AGGAGCTGTACCGATACCGCTAGGAGAGCGACCCCAACTACTAGGAGGGGGACGAAGCCTAGCTTAGGTAGCCTAAAGCTGAGCCTAGGCCTACTCACGGAGCTACACCCAGGACCTTAAACAAGGACTCAACTAGAGCTACAGCGTAGTATGCTAGGTTAAGGTACGAGCGGTCCACCGCTCTGAGGAGAGCTGGGAAGTCTGGGCGGAGTAGAGCTGCAGGTATCCCCACCCCTCCGTCTACCGATAGCTTAACAGCGCTTGCGTAGATTAGGGCCAGTACCGTGAGCACGTAGACGACCGTAGCCTTCGAGGGGGTCGGTAGGGTGCCGAGGCTAACGAGCCCCTTAACTAGGGCTACGGCTACGATAGCTGAGGCTGTGTACAGAGCTAGCTGTAGAGCTATGGCGGTCGGGCTTAGGGTCAGCTGAGGGTCCTCTAGAGGCGTGAACCTCCGGATAAGGGGTGCTAGGAGTATGTCGAACAGTATCGTGCGGATAGGTGCTAGGAGTACGAGTACGGCTAAGCCTAGGAAGGTACCGGCTAGTGCTGGCCTGAAGTAGGTGTCCAGCTCCTCAGTACTCCTCAGGAACCTCAGCGAGGCCCTACGAGAGGGGAGTAGGAAGGGTGCGGCCACGTCCGCGGTACCGCTCACGTACCTAGCGGCTAGCACTAGGAGGGCTATGTAGAGGGCTACCCCTACGCTGTAGGAGGCGGAGGTATACGGAGACCCTGAGTAGACCCTAGTTAACCTACTGAGGAGTTCGACTAGGTAGCCGCTGAGGGCTAGGGGGATAGCTAGGAGAGCTATAGCTAGGGCTACGAAGGTAGCTAAGGCCTTAACAACGTCCGCTGGGGGCTCTACAACCGTACGGCTCTCACCGTAGCGGTACCCGGTTAGGAAGGTATCGAGGGCTAGGAAGGCGAGGAACCCAGCTAGGGCTACCCACGGGAGGTCTACCGCGGCGGTGTGGGGTAAGAGCACCGGTACCCTACCCTCCGCTAGGGCTCCACCTAGGGACGCCAGGTACTGGGGCGGTACGCGGGATAGGGTAGCTAGTACGAGAGCTACGGAGTAGAGGGTAACACTCCCGGTGATAGCTGTGAGTACTGCGGCAACCCCGGAGCACGCGGTAAGTACGACAGCCGCGTCTAGAGCTAGGTACCACAATCCCAGCGAGCTTACCCTCTCGAGTAGGTAGGGGAGTAGGCTAGGGAGGGACCTGCATACGTCTACGAAGGCTAGAAGGGGTACTATCCGGGCTAGAGCTACTAGGACCTTCCTAGAGTCTACCAAGGCTCTCGACCACCTTCGTGTACGCTGCTCGGGCTAGCTCCACTACATCCGCGCCCCTCACCCCGCCGTACCTGTAGAGCTCGTAGGCCCGGGTCAACTCTGAGAAGCTGTCCAAGAGGGGTTCGGCAGCTAGCGCACTAAGCCTAGCTAGGTACTCCCTATGGGTTACGTGGTCCTCGCGTGGGATATCCGTAGCCTTAGAGACTAGTTCAACAGCCCTCCAGTAGAGCTTGACAGCGTCGGGCTCCCCCACTTCCTCAGCTCCCGTAGGTGCGGTACTGGGCCTAACCCTCGGCCACCCCAGCTTAGGTAGCCTAGGAGCCCCAGCGCGTAGTGCTAGAGCTACAGCGGCGATAGCCACTAGAGCTACCAGCGCGTAGCCTAGCGGTAGCCACGGTACAGATAGAGCTGGTAGCTGGAGCTCTAGAGCTGGGGCCCTGAACTCTGGCCTAGGTAGCGACGGCTCTGGGTTGGCAGGGGCTTCAGCTAGCCGCGGAGCCCTACCCAGCTGGAGGATGTTGAGGAGCTCTGCGAGGGCCGTACCCAACCTACTCAGGAGCTCCGGAGGAACCTCGAGGCCTCTCTCCCTTAGGGTATCGGCTAGACCTACTAGGAGGGCTACGTAGCTCGAGAGGTCTAGAGTCCCCGAGGCCCTCAGGCTCTCTAGGTACTCCAGGACCCTAGTCAGCTCCTCCTGGCTTACCCCACCGCTCTCGATACCCTCGACCAAGGCCTTAAGCTTAGGGTCCCCTAGCTCAGCTACTAGGTCCTCCAGGTCCTTGCCTAGAGGGGTGCTGAGCTCCCCGGCTCCGTCTACTGATAGGGCCTCCCTAGATATGAGGGACTCGAGGAGCTCCCTATAGCTTAGCTCAGCTCCCGTTAGAGCTCTCAGAGCTTCCAGTAGCTTAGGGTTCCTCAGTATCTCCTCAAGCCACTGCCAGCTACCTACGTCTGGGAAGCCCGGCGTGTGCCTAGGTAGCTCTGCCTGAGCTACCTGAGCTACCAGTAGAGCTAGTGCTAGGGCTACGGTTAGGTACTTCAAGGCTTAGGCACCGGCACCTTCGAGAGTACGCTCTCAACTACCCTCTCACTGGTAACCCCCTGGATCTCGTACTCAGGCTTCAGTATGATCCTGTGGACTAGGGCTAGCTTAGCTACGGCCTTCACGTCGTCCGGTATTACGTAGTTCCTCTCATCTAGGTAGGCCCAGGCCTTCGCTAGCTTTAGCATCGCTATCCCGGCCCTCGGAGATCCTCCGAGGCGTACAGCTGGGTGTACCCTAGTCTCCTCAACTATCGAAGCTATGTAGTCCAGTACGGCGTCGTCAACCCTAACCTCAGTAGCCCTCCCAATCTCTTCCAGAACGACTTCCTTCGGGATCACAGGCTTGAGGTTCTCGATAGCCTGCTCAATCTCGTACACTCTTCTCAGGAGCTCGACGAACCCCTTATGGGATACGTAGCCGGTTACGATCTTAGCTAGGAACCTATCGACCTGAGCCTCCGGTAGCGGGAAAACACCCTCCATCTCTATGGGGTTCTGGGTAGCTAGGACCATGAAGGGCTCCTCGAGCTTTAGGGTCTGCCCCTCAATCGTTACCTGCCTCTCCTGCATAGCCTCCAGGAGGGCTGACTGAGTTCTAGGCGATGCCCTGTTTATCTCGTCTACTAGGAGTATGTTAGTGAATATAGGCCCCTTCCTAAGCCTAAACTCAGCTGTCCTCTGGTCGAAGACGTAGTAGCCGACTATATCGGAGGGCAGTAGATCGGGGGTCATCTGGACCCTCCTGAAGTCTAGGCTCAGTAGCTTAGCTATAGACTTAGCTGTGTAGGTCTTAGCAACCCCTGGGACGCCCTCAATAAGGGCGTGACCACGTGCTAGTAGGCAGGCTACTATAGCCCTTACCTCAAACTCCCTCTCGATTAGGATCCCGCTATCTAGGAGCTCTCCCTTAATCGCCTTCATTATAAACATGAGCTAATCCATAAAATATTACGTACCTATTATATATATACTCTGTAATCATTTTAAACCATTACTGCGATGTAGTGCTCTCGGCAGAACTTACAGCTTTTTAGGGGTGCTGATCCCTACTCGCCCTAGAGGGCGAGGCTTCCAGCTGTAGAGATTCTCCAGCCTATTGAAGTATTGAAAGGAGTTTTAATTAAGGAGGAGACTGAATTAAAAACCCGCTAAAGCTATGCAGGTAGTCCAAGCATTCTCCTCTTGCGGTCTATGTGTTCTAGTATAAGTTCTGCCGCCTTCTTAATATCGGGCTCTACTACGAACCTTGCACCGACTAGCTTCTCGACGTCTTCAGTTAGCATCTTTGTTACAGCCTCACTACCTAGTACTGGCGGTACGACACCTAGGTGTACGTTAACCCCTTGAGTGACGAACCACGTACCTATAGATACGGCCTTACTGCTCATAGCCTCCGGGGCTGAGCCGAAGACCGGTAGGTCGGGTATGTCCACCCCCAGAGCCTCAGCTATAGCGTTTAAAGCTACGAGTATCCTGGAGTTGTCAACGCAGCTACCCATGTGGAGGCACGGGGGTATTCTAAGGGCCTCTAGGATCTTCCTTAGCCTGCTACCAGCTAGGGACTGGGCGTCGAGGGTCATGAGCCCAGCTTTTGCGGCTGCAATAGCCCAGCAACCCGTCCCTACTACCAGTACGTCATTAGCTATCAGCTCCTTAGCTAGCTCTACGTGGCCGCGGTCCTGGGGTACCTTCGGGTTGTTGCACCCGACTATACCCACTATGCCCCTTACGTCCCCTCTCTTTACGGCTTCGATGAGGGGGTCTAGGGTACCTCCTAGGGCCTCCAGTATGGCCTCTACGGAGAAGCCTGCGATCAGCTTAGACTTTATGTCCGGTATGAACACCCTATCCCTATTCCTCCTCGGGAAGTTCTCTATAGCTATGCGGACTATCTCCCTAGCTACCTCGTCTGCCCTCTCAGCTCTCCACTCGATGTGGACAGCACCGGGAATCCTAGCTACAGGCATGGTCGTTACTAGCTTAGTGTGGAAGCACCCTGCTACGTCTGCGAGAGAGGGCATGACACACTGGTAGTCTACTACCATAGCCTCTACAGCTCCAGTAGCTAGGGCAAGCTCCTGGTGCAGTAGGTTACCAGCTAGGGGGACTCCTAACCTCATCAGTACCTCGTTAGCTGTACAGCATATACCGCAGACGTTTATACCCTTAGCACCAACGTCCCTAGCTAGCTTTAGCGCCTCATCGCTCCTAGCTACCTCAACGACCTTCATCGAGAGCAGAGGGTTGTGGCCGTGGACTACTATGTTAACCTCGTCGTACTTGAGAACTCCGAGGTTAGCGTAGCTCTCCACGGGCTTGGGGGTCCCGAACATCACGTCCTGGAGCTCCGTTGCAGCTAGCATAGCGTAGCAGTCGGCTAGGGCTGTCCTAAGCCCGTGGGCTAAGAGGCTCCTGTAGTCAGCGTCAACACCTACGTGTATTCTATGTAGAGCCTCAAACGCCTCACGCCATATGGACCTCGGTAGTATACCTAACCTCTCGAATAGCCTCCTCCTTCTATCTATAGAGTAGGCTCTAAGGAGGTGTAGGGGTTCTTCTGTAGTCCTAGTGAAGTCCTCCTCGACCCTCTTAGCTACCTCTATAGCTAGGTCTAGTATAGGCCTGGTCTCGGCGTCCGGTATACCCATACTCTTGGCTACGGACCTCAGCTTTCTCTCATCAGCAATCCTGTAGGGGAATGGCCTACCTTCCGAGAGGTGCTTTACGGCCTCCTTAAGCGTTTCGAGAACGTGGAAGGCGTGCTCCCCGTGAGCTGACTCACCGTTAGCTATGTGTAGGAGCACCCTCCTAGCAACCATGGTGTCGGCGTTAGCGCCACATATACCCTTAGATGGACCAACTCCGTAGGGGTCTATCCTGCAGGGGCCCATCAGGCAGAGCCAGCAGCATAGCCCGAGTAGGCCGAACCCGCACTGAGGTTGCATCTTCTCGTATCTGTGGTAGACCGTCTCTATACCTAGTTCCTCAGCTCTCCTGATCATTAGCTGAGCTGCTCTATCTACCGTCTTCTCCTCCGGCCTCCTAATGGGAACTACGGCCATAGATCTCACCTCTTTTCAGGGGATATGTAATAAACCATCCTAGTGCCTAGAGCCCCTGTAAGCCCGGTTACGAACTCCTTAGCCTTCCTCTCGCGGAGCTCAAGTAAGGCATCCTCCACCCTCCCGTACTTAAGGGCCTTAGTTGGGCAGGCCTCAACGCACGCTGGAGGTAGGCCCTTCCTAAGCCTCTCCACACAGAAGTCACATTTCGCAATAACCTTCCTACCTATGTCTAGGGATACGGACCCGTAGGGGCAGGCGAGTAGGCACCCCTTACAACCTATACACGCCTCCTCCCGCAGGAGGACGGGACCTTCCGGACTCTTGTAGAGAGCCTCGGTAGGACATACCTCAACGCAGGGAGGCTTCTCGCAGTGCATGCAGCGTATGGGAACGTTGTAGCCTAGGGCGGGCACTACCCTAATCCTAGGTAGGGGTACCGGGATCTCACGGAAAGACGTGTAGATGCTCTTAGTAAGTGAGTGCTCCGTAGCACAGGCGAGGTAGCAGGACATGCATCCAAGGCACTTCTCGATGTCAACGTATATGACAAACTCGTCAGGCAATATCT
>CAYTXX010000007.1:6074-26379 GCA_964442165.1 uncultured Desulfurococcaceae archaeon
AACGACGAGTAGGTAGTCTACACCTCTAGTGGTCCCCCTACCGAAGTGTTCCAGCCCTGCCTCCATATCTAGTATGACCACCTCATCCCTAGCTAGCACTACGTGCTCCACGAGAGCTCTAACCAAGGCGTTCTGGGGGCACATGCAGCCGAGCCCGGCTCTGGGCATCCCGACAACGAGGAGCTTAACGCCCTCCGAGCTCACTAGGGAGAACCTATCCGGAATGTCGTCTACCCTAGGGGTTAGGGAGAAGAACGCGCCCCAGCTACCCGGCCTAGCCCCAGTTCTCTCCTCGACTAGCTGCTCGTTATCTATCAGCGGCTTAAGGGGGGTTCCCGGGGCTATACCTAGGACCCTGTAGAGGTTGGGGTTGGAGTCGACGTCGATAGTTAAGACCTTAAACCCCCTCCTAGCTAGTAGCCTAGCCATAGTACCAGCTACTAGGGTCTTACCGACACCTCCCTTACCGCATACAGCTACCTTAAAGCCCCTGTCTTGGCTCAACTAGCTAGCCCGGGGAGGCTAGGAGGTGGGGGAAATAAGTTTTACGTTAAAAGCATATAAACGCAAAGGCTACCTCATCTATGTGAGAGCATGTGCGAGTATAGGGTTTTCCTAGACGGTGAGGTAGTCTTCGACGAGGTGATCTACGCTAGGGACTACGGTGGTAGAGTTCTGCTGAGGAACGTTGTTGGTGAGGTTAAGGTCCTAGACTACTGTAAGATCGTGGAGGTTAACGTAGAGGAGACCAAGATAGTTCTAGCTAGACTCAGCTAGCATAGAACCGGGACTCCCATGACTAGCCATGTAAGGCTTAGCTACGTATACAAGCTGGTAGTCTATGCTGAGAGAGAGCTTAGGGAGCTAAAGCCCTTAGTTAAACCTGTAGTAGCTCTACTCAAAACCTCCCTGCTCTTCGATAGGGTATTCGCCTGGGCCTACGAGAAGGTTATGGACGGGGTCCTTATGCTACCGCAGTACTCGGAGAGGGTCTATAAGGTTCCAGCAGAGAAGCTACTAGGGACGGAGGAAGTAGCTGAGTTAGGGATAACACAGAGGAGGGGGCTCCTACAGCTCGTTGTCGAGAGCTTTACGAGAGTAGAGACCTCAACGTCTTGGAGGGCCCTCACCCTCTCAGAGTTCCTACGGTTCCTACAGAGGTCCTTGAGCAGGTCCATCCTAGTCTCATCCCTACTCTCGGGGGTTCTGCTAACCGTAGCCTTACTCTTCCTAGCGCTACGCTCTCTGTAGGTGACCTTATGGAGCTATCACAAGAGGCTGTGATCGGGAAGCTCCTCGAGCTGGGAGCGGAGGTCGAGTACAGGGATGATGGGAACATCTTCGTGGTAGTTAAGCGGGATAAGGTTAGAGCTATAGCTAGGTCCCTCTACGAGCTAGGTGCCTACTTCACGACCTGCGTTGGGAGCGATGAGACCCAGCTAAGGGGCTACCTATCCCTCTACCACATATTCGGCTTCGATGAGCTCGGGTTGAGGGTGGTTATAAGGGTTGATGTACCGCGGCTACACCCATCAGTACCCTCTATAGTGGCTGAGGTACCGGCAGCCGACTGGTGCGAGCTTGAGGCTAGGGATATGCTGGGTATAGATGTAGTCGGTAGACCTGTTAAGAGGCTGGTCTTACCCGAAGACTGGCCAGAGGGGGTCCACCCCTTACGTAAGGACTTTAAGCACGACACTAGACCCCCAAAGCAGCTACCCCAGCCTGAGGTGGGTAAGGAGGTTGGACTACCCCTAGGGCCCTACCACCCAGCCCTTCACGAGCCGGAGTACTTCGAGATCTACGGTAGGGGTGAGGTAGTGGAGGACGTAGTCTACAGGGGTTTCCACGTCCATAGGGGTATAGAGAAGCTAGCCGAGTCTGAGAGGATGACCTACGAGGACATCTTCTACCTAGCTGAGAGGATATGCGGTATATGCGGCTTCGTACACTCCAGCTGCTACGCGCAAGCTGTCGAGAAGGCGGCTGGGGTGGAGGTCCCGGAGAGGGCTGAGTACTTAAGGAGCCTACTGCTAGAGGTGGAGAGGATACACAGCCACCTACTATGGCTAGGTGTGGTAGCCCACATACTAGGCTACGACGCTGGGTTCATGCACACATGGAGGATTAGGGAGAAGGTCATGGTAGTAGCCGAGGTACTTACCGGCTCTAGAAAGACCTACGGCATAAACACCATAGGAGGTCTAAGGTTCGACGTAGATAGGGATAGGCTAGCTAAGGCTCTACCCAGCATAAAGGCCGTTAGGGAGGGCTTTACGAGGTTCTTAGGGATATTCCTGTCGGTCCCCCAGATCAAGTCTAGAGCCTCAGGTACGGGGGTCCTGTCTAGGTCCGAGGCTAGGGCTCTAAGCGTAGTAGGCCCCGTCGCTAGGGCCTCGGGGCTCTACAGGGATGTTAGGAAGGACTACCCCTACTTCGCGTATAGGGAGGTCTCGTTCAGGGTACCACTGTACACTGAAGGCGATAACCTAGCTAGGGTCATGGTGAGGGTTGAGGAGGTCCTCGAGAGCATAGAGATAATAAAGCAGTTGGTAGACAAGCTGCCCGGGGGACCCGTTAGGGGCAGGCCACGCGAGATACCCCCGCTTAGGAAGGTCGTAACGGCCGTCGAGGCACCTAGGGGGGAGGACGTGCACTTCCTAATAACGGGCATTAGGAGACCCTACAGGTGGAGGGTTAGAGCTCCTACCTACCAGAACATACCGGCCCTGAGGGCAATGCTGAGGGGCGCTCCGCTAGCAGACGCGCCCCTGACTATAGCTAGCATAGACCCCTGCTTCTCGTGTACGGACAGGGTGGTCTTCTGCGATAGGTCTAGCGGTACGTGCAGGAGGATTAAGCTAGGGAGACTTGTAGGTGGTTAGATGTCCTACCTAAGGCTACTCAAGGTAGCTAGCGAGGTAGGTAGAGTTACGAGGAGGTACCCGCTGGAGGAGGGCCTCGTAACGGAGTACTTCCGCGGTACCATCAGGATCGACCCCACTAGGTGCTGGGGTTGCGGTGCCTGCACCCTAGCCTGCCCGCCGAATGCTCTATCCCTCAGGGTTAGCGGGGATGAGGTTAGCGTTGAGTACTTCATCGGTAGGTGCATATTCTGCGGTAGGTGCGCCGAGGTATGCCCTAAGGACGCCGTGGAGATCACCAGGGAGTTTGAGCATGCATCCACTAACCTACAGGGGCTGGTTCGTAGGGTCTCCCAGAAAGCCTCTAGGTGCCCTCTTTGCGGAAGGCCCGTAGGGGCTGAGGCGGAGGTAAGGTCCGTAGCTGAGGCGGTGCGCTTAATCGGAGGCTTCGCAGGTATATGCCCGGACTGCAGGGCTAGGCTCCTAGCCGAGGGTCTAGCTAGGTACCACCCGAGGAGGGCTTAGTGAGTTGACCTCAAAGGTATCGCCCCGGAGGTTGCGCGAAGCTCCTGGGTAAGGCCTTTGCGTACCCCCTTGGTGGAGCCTTACGGGGCGATGGCTAGGAGGAGCGCGTAGGAGATGTACGAGAGGGTTAGGGCTACGGCCACCTGGTACGCGACCACAGCTAGGGTGAACCTAGCACTCCCGCTCTCCTGGTACACCACAGCTATTGTCGGGACGCAGGGTATGTAGAACATGAAGAAGACTAGGAGGGACAGCATCTGCGGGGTTGTCAGCCCGAGGGCCTCTACAGCCTCCCTCTTCTCAACAGCTGAGAGCTGGGCTACGGAGGTGACAAGGCCCTCCTTCGCTACGGTACCGTAGATTAGGGCGAACCCGACCTTCCACGCACCCTCCTCGCTAACCCCGTAGAGGGAGGTCAGCACCCTACTGATACCGGAGCCGAGTAGGGCTGCGTAGGACTCCGCGGGGTCCTCGACGGGCCCTGAGGGCCCGAGGCTCACCGAGGCCCAGCTCAGTAGGGATAGTACGAATATCAGTACCCCGGCCTTCACTAGGAAGTGCCTAGTCCTAAGCCAGGAGTTCCACCAGACCACCCTAGGGCTCGGCCTGTGGAGCGGGGGTATCTCCATCACCAGCTCCGGCGGCTCCCTAACCCCGAGGACCCTTCGGACTAGCCTAGCTGTCAGTAGGTAGAGGGCTACTGAGACCACGTAGAGGGCGAGCATGAGGGCTGCCTGGAGGAGAGGCCTACCGGGTAGTAGGGCCTGGACGAAGTACATCATGACTACGAGCCTAGCCTGGCATATGATGAAGGGCACGCTCGCAAGGACCTCCAGCCTCTCGGCCTCGTCTATGGAGACCCTAGACTGGAGAGCTGCCGGTACGTTGCAGCCGAAGCCTACTACTAGCGGGTAGAGGGACCTACCGGAGAGGCCGAACACCGAGAAGAGCTTGTGGAGGGATGTAACCATCCTAGGCCCTACACCGCTATCCTCGAGTATAGCTATCGCTGCCGACACTATAAGTACTAGGGGCGCGAAGCTAAGCACTGTCCCCAGCCCCCCGATAACCCCATCACGTACGAGAGCCGTGAGCCAGCCCTCCCCGAGGTAGCCCCCGATGAGCTCACCGAGGGCTGAGAATACCTTACCAACCAGCTCACTTAAGCTGTATTCCTCCAAAACCTCAGCTACTCCCTCAAGACCCGCGTACCTTAGAGCTACATTCAGCGGGAAGCCTGTGTTCACGGTAAAGGCAGCTAGGAAGACAGCGAATAGGGTAAGTAGGGACGCTAGAGGACCCACCAGAGGGTTTAGGTAGAACCTATCGAGAGCCTTCGACAGTCTACCTACCTCAACTTCAACCCTAACAACAGTACCCCTAAGAACCTCGGAGGCGTACTCGTAGCGTGCGAAGACAGCTACATCCTCCGGTAGCCTACCGAAGGTCCTCCTAAACTCCTCCCTAAGCTCATCCGCAAGCTTCAGGACCTCCGGATCCCCGACCAACTCCCTAACCTCGCTATCTCCCTCGAGTAACCTGAGGGAGACCCATCTAGGCGGAAGCCCGCGGGTATCTACCCTACGTAGAACCTCCGAGAGCCTACTGATGTAGCTCTCCAGAGGGCCGTAGTCAACCCTAACCCTAGGGCTTCTCCAACCACCCTCAGCTACGCTTACGATAACCCTAAGTAGTTCCCTAATACCCTCCCCGCTGATGGACGATACGGGGACTACCGGGACTCCGAGCCTCCTTGAGAGGCTATCGACGTCTATGTGGACCCCCCTCCTGTGGACTATGTCCCACTTAGTGATGGCGATAACTACGTTACCCCCCATCTCAGCTATCTGGATAGGTAGGTATATCGACCTCTCTACAACTAGGGGGTCTACGAGGACTAGCACTACGTCGACTCTACCGGTCATTAGATACCTCTTCGTTATACCCTCCTCAGGGGAGGTCGGCGTTAGCCCGTAGATACCGGGGAGGTCTACGAGGCAGAGGGGCCTACCTTCGAAGTTTATTCTAGCAACCCTCTGCTCCACCGTAGTTCCGGGCCAGCTAGCGATCCTAACTACCTCACCGGTTACGTAGGTGAAGAACGTGGACTTACCTGTGGATGGCTGACCTACTACAGCTACTACGATACCGCACTCACCGACGTCAGCCACCGGGAGCCCCCAGGCTAGGAGAGCCTGCTCTCCTAATAAGTTTTAGACGTATCTAAAGCTCAGCTCTACCTCCAAACCACAGGCTTAGGGCTCTCCGAATCCTACCGTAGAGCTCGAGTAGTCTCTCCTCAGCTTTAGCTAGGTCCACCTCTAGCCCCAACGCCTTGAGGAAGCCTAGGTCCACCTCTAGCCTAACCGGGTCCGGATCCCTCGGGTTGTACTGCTCTAATACCCTCCTCAGAGGCCTACTGGAGACCCTATCGAATAGCTCTACTAGCTTAGCTACCACATCTCCACTAAGCTTACCTACGTCGAGGACCGGTAGTAGTTTCCAGTGGCCTATCTTCAACCTAGTCCACCTACCTCTAGTCTCCTCCCTACTGAAGAGGACCGTTAGGAGCCCCCACGTTGTGTTTAGGTATGTTGCGATGGCCTTCTCAAAGTCCTCACCACCTCTAAGCCTAGCCGAGTAGAATACGTTGGATAGGGTAGGCTCTACCGAGTACAGCACTAGGGCGTGGGCTGTATCCCACCATATCCTATCTGGGAGTAGTAGCCTCGATGAGTACTTGGAGTAGAGCTCCGCAGCGCAGGGAGCCTTAGGGGCCGCGTAGGCGTTGGGCTCTACGAGGATCCTAAGCCTAACCCCCTCAGCTCCGCTGTACACTACCGGATACTCCGTAGGTCTACCCACTACCTTGAAGCAATTGTGGAACTGGGGGCTACTAACCCCCAGTTTACTGATTAGGTAGGTGAACCTAGTCAGGGGTACCTGGACGACCCTGCCTCCTACTGGCACCTCCCCGGTCTCCAGGAACCTGAGGTAGTAGTCGACTAGGTACCCATCAGCTACCGCGACGAAGGTATTCCAGTTCTCCAGGAGCTTCAGGAGCTCCCCCCTCCTAACTACCCTAACTACAGCACCCGGTACCTCAACCCCGGATAGGAGCTTACTCGCTAAAGCTACAGCCTCACCAGGTGTCCTAGGCTTCCTCAGTAGGTTTACGAAAACCGTCTCCTCGAAATCCTCGTGGCGGTCTACCCTAGTAGCTACCAGTAGGACCTCGCTGAAGCTAGCTCCCTCGGAGAAGTTGTAGCCTCCAACCGGGTCGCTACTAGCTATAACGTACCTTAGGTGGAACTTGGAAGCTAGGAGGGCTCTAGCCGGGAACCACGAGATACCGGCCAGTAGATTACGGGGTAGGACGAAGGCCATGGTCCCCCCGGGCTTTACGTACCTGTAGGCCAGGTAGAGGAAGAGTAGCCCCTCACCAGCCTGCCCTATACCTGCGTAGTACCTAAGCCTACGCGACCTCAGCAACCTACCTAGGTCCGTGTACCTAGAGGCCTCCGAGGCTAGGAGCTCCTCCGATACCTTAGCTAGCTCCTTACCGACCTCCCTCTGTAGCTTAGCTAGCCTAGCTACCAGCGACCTCCTAGCGTTCTCGGACTCTACGAAGCCTAGGAACCTCCTACCCCTACCGGTAAATCTCCTACCAACCCTACCAGTAGCCCTAGTAAACGGGGGGTTCATAACCACAAGGTCGAAGCCCTCCGGAATCTCAGTAGCTAATGGACTGAGGACCTCCAGGCTCCCGACAAGGTCTAGAGAGCCGAGCCTAGGCTCACCATCTACGTAGCCTAGCGGTAGGTAGTATACATTAACCCTACGAGCCGGTCGGGGCCCTAGGAGAGCTAGATTTAGGGAGGCTACATGGGCAGCGTACTCCATAGCCTCAAAGCCGTAGAGGGAGGTCTCTGCAAAGTCCTGCAGTAGCTGCTCGGGGTAGGCTACATCCCCGGCTAAGTAGGCCTCCTCAAGGGCCTTAAGGATGTTGTAGTACGTAGAGGTTAGCAGAGTACCTGTCCCGCAGGCGAAGTCCGCAACCCTAAGGCTTCCAACCCTCTCAGGTAGGTTGCGGTAGGCCTCTAGGCTAGCGCTACCCAGCCCAAGAGCTACCCTCGTAGCTAGGTACGTTAGTAGGTAGGCTGCCGGTACCTCGGTGTAGTATGTTGCGAAGCCCTTCCTAACGGCTACATCCCCTACCACCTCCCGGAACACCCTACCGGGGAGGTCGACGGAGGTTAGACTACTCCCAACAGCTAGGGTGGAGGCTAGCTCAACGAGCTTACCTACCTCTGTAGATAGCTGAGGCGGTAGGTGCTTTAGGAACTCCACTGCTAAGCCTACCTGAGGTCGGTAACCGGTTGCTGACAGCCCCTCCAAGGCCTTACCGAGCCCTCTAATGGGATCCCCACGCTCTAGGAGCTCCTTAAGAGAGGGTAGCCCCCTAGACCCCCTAACCCTCTCGTATAGCGCTGAGGAGAGTAGTATGGAGAGAGCTACCTGACTCCAGACCACGTCTGGGTCTAAGGGGTCGGAGAGGCTGAACCCGTAGACACCGCGGAGTACCCTGTAAACAGCCTCAAGAGCAGTACAACCTCGGTCTACCTCCCTAGCCCTAGCAGTAAAAATCTCGACAGCCCTCTTAACCATAGCTACGTAGTCCCTAGCTAGGTTTAAACCGGGTAGCTCCTCTAAGACCCTGTAAACAGCCTCAGCTAGTTCACGTAAGTCCCCGGCTGTGAGGGTTTTACTGCAATTCGGGTAGGGAGGTACAAGTACCTCAGCGGTAGTGATCCCTTTACCTAGGTTTACTAGGTGTATGTGGATATCGGCTCGAACCCCCTCAATAACCTCCCCGATAGCTATGTGGAGATTACCGTAGAGGCAGATAAGGACCTTACCTAAGGTAGTAGAGGTGTAGCAGCGTACCCCGTAGTGTCTAAGGTAGTCAGCGAAAGTACTTAGAATACCCTCCTCCGCGACCACCACCTAGGGAGAAGTTGCTAGAAGGGGTTAATAGCGTTTTATCCTAAACCTTCCACAACTGCTTACAGGTATTATCTAGTTATAGATGCGAAGATAATATTCTTATAAACACCTCCGTATAGCTAGTAGGGGAGCTATATGTCTCTAGAGGAGAGGATCTTTAGGACTATATGGAGGTATGCCTCGGGGGACTGGTTAGGGCTATCTAGGGTTGATGTAGCTATAGTGGGGGCGGGCCCAGCCGGCTTAACGGCTGCTAAGTACCTAGCTGATAGGGGGCTTAAGGTCGTAGTACTAGAGAGGAGGCTTAGCTTCGGAGGCGGTATCGGAGGTGGGGGGATGCTACTCCACAAGGTAGTCCTAGATAGGCCGGCTCTGCAAGTACTTAAGGACTTCGGGGTCAGGTTCGTAGAGGACCCCGAGGAAGGTCTCTACGTAGTGGATAGCTCGGAGCTCATAGCTAAGCTAGCTTCCGGAGCTATAGACGCCGGTGCGAAGGTGCTACTAGGGGTGCAGGTCGAGGACGTAGTTTACAGGGATAACCCCCTCAGGATTGAGGGAGTAGTTGTTCAGTGGACAGCTGTAGCTATGTCAGGGCTCCACGTAGACCCCCTCTTCATGCTGAGTAGAGCTGTAGTAGACTGCACCGGGCACGACGCTGAGGTAGTTAGGGTGGTCTCCAAGAAGATCCCGCAGACAGGCCTTCAGCTAAGGGGGGAGAGCTCAGCCTACGCTGAGGTCTCTGAAAAGGTCGTCGTAGAGAGGACTGGTAGGTTAATACCCGGGCTCTACGTAGCTGGGATGTCGGTAGCCGCGGTCTACGGGCTACCGCGTATGGGTCCGATATTCAGCGCTATGCTACTATCCGGGAGGAGAGTAGCTGAGGTAGTGGTCGAGGACCTAGCTCTCGGCTCTAGCTCTTAGCTTCTTAGGTTCTATACCACCCATTAGTAACCCTATATCCTCTAGGGTGAAGTCCTCAGTCCTACCTACAGCTAGGAACCTACCCTCGTACATTACAGCAATCCTATCGCTGAGCTGAAGCACCTCCTCTAGGTCGGCTGAGACCAGTAATACCGCCCTACCCTCGTCCCGAGCTCTAGCTAGGAGCTCACGTACGTACATAGTTGAGGCTATATCGAGGCCTTTAGTTGGGTGTACAGCTACTACGAGCTTAGACCTCCTTGAGAGCTCCCTACCTACTAGGAGCCTCTGCCTGTTACCACCGCTCAAGGTCCTAACCGGCGCTGAGAGGCTGGAGACCACCACGTTAAACCTCCTAACTACCTCCTCAGTGAACCTCCTCAAGGAACTCCACCTAATCCCTACAGCACCAGTAAACTCCCTCTCCCACTGCCTACCTACTAGGGAGTTCTCAACTACAGTAAAGTCTAGGACTAGCCCGTACCTCTCCCTATCACCTGGTATGTGGGATAGCCCAGCTCTGTAGGCCTCTAAAGCGCTACCCCCTACCACCTCTACACCGTCTACCAGGACCCTCCCGGAGCTAGGCCTCCTAAGCCCGGCTATGGCTTCCACCAGCTCATCCTGGCCGTTACCCTCTACACCAGCTACCCCGAAGATCTCACCCGGGTAGACGTCGAACGAGACTCCACGGACTGCTGGTAGGCCTAGGTCGTTATGTACCCAGAGGTTCTCGACCCTTAGTACCGGCTCGACCCCCTCAACCCTACCCCTACCCCTTAGAACTACGTCTAGGTTAATCTCCCTACCGACCATCAGGGTCGCTAGGAGCTCTGGAGAGGCTTTCTCAGTTTCTACCTCACCTACGACTAAGCCCTTTCGTAGGACTACGATCCTATCGGCTATCTTCAGTACCTCCTTAATCTTATGGGTTATGAATACCGAGGACCCACCCTCATCTCTAAACCTCCTCATGAACTTGAAGAGCTCCTCGACCTCCAGTGGTGTTAGGAAGGTAGTCGGCTCGTCAAGTATGAGTAGCCGCGTACCTCTGTATAGAGCCTTGAGTATCTCGACCCTCTGCCTAAAGCCTAGGGGTAGGAGCTCTACAGGGGTATCTAGGGGTACCTTAAGCCCTAGCCTCCCACATAGCTCCTCAACCCTCCTCGAAGCTTCCTCAACCCTTAGGGGCACTAGAGTCACTAGCCTCCCACTGCTAGTTTCCCTACCTAGGATTATGTTCTCGAGAGCTGTTAACCCAGGAACTAGGGTAAAAGTCTGGTGGACCATCGCTATACCGTAGCTTAGAGCGTCTCTAGGTGACCTGAACTTAACTACCCTACCCTCAACAACTATACGGCCCTTAGTAGGCCTTATGAAGCCTGAGAGGATCTTCATTAGGGTGGTCTTACCGGCCCCGTTCTCCCCCAGTAGCCCGAGGATCTCCCCTCTCCTCACCTCTAAGTCCACTCCTCTGAGAGCTACCGTACCGTCTGGGTAGACCTTGTGTATCCCCTCCATCCTCACCAAAGGCTCTGCCAGCTCGAACGCCCTACAATCCCTCGTACCCTGGATATATATGCCTAGGGTCTACACAACCTAGGTGGCTGGGGTGGCTTATAGGGAGGTACTAGTAAAGGTTTTCAAAGGTCTTGCGGAGGCCCTACTAGCCCTAGCTGTAGGGCTAGCTGTATCGGCTGTACTCATAGCTATCTACAGCCTAGACCCAGCTAAGGCTTTCTACTGGCTATTCTACGGGGCCTTCGGAACCTTAGGGCTCACCCTAGATACCCTAGCTTATGCAACACCTCTTATGCTTACTGGAGCGGCTTTCGCAGTATGTGCTAAGGCCGGGATGTTCAACATAGGGGTTGAGGGTCAGGCCTACCTAGGAGCTATTGGTGCTGTAGCCCTCGGAGGGGTTCTCGCTAGGCAGGTCCCTGAGCTCTCCCCAGCTGCGCTCCCCCTAGCTCTACTAGGGTCCTCGCTCCTAGGGGCTACCTGGGCTCTAGGACCAGCTCTACTCAAGGTCTTCAGGGGGGTCCATGAGGTGATCTCATCCATAATGTTTAACTGGATAGCCTTCTACCTAGCCATGTACCTAGTTAGAGGCCCTCTAGTAAATCCAGCTAGGCCGGAGATGTCGATATCCGTAGTTCCTCAGGCTAGGTTCCCCGTAGTGTTTAGGGGTAGTATCCTAACCAGCGCCATATACGTCTCAGTCTCCGCGTGCATCGCCGTATACCTAGTCCTTAGGTTAACGAAGCTAGGCTTCGAGATGAGGCTCGTAGGAGCTAACCTAGATGCAGCTAGGTACTCCGGGGTAAGTATCAGAAGGGCTACGCTAGCTGCGTACTCCATCTCCGGAGCTCTAGCAGGACTCGCCGGGGGGCTCGTAGTTACCGGAAGACCCCCTGTGTGGTCTATCTACGGAACCCTAGGTAACGTAACTAACGTAGGGTTCGACGGAATAGGGGTAGCTCTAATAGGTATGAACAACCCTATAGCCATAATCTTTACTAGCGTACTCATAGGAGGCCTCTGGAACGGTAGTAGGTTTATGGAGCCTTACGCAGGTGTCTGCTCTGAGCTGAGTAGAGCTGTAATAGGGCTCATAGTTATAGCTCTATCTATTCCAGAGCTCCTCAGAGTTATATCTAGGTACCTCAGGAGGTGGGGTTCGTGAGGCCCTACCTAAAGCTTCTAATAACGGCAGCTTCTCTAGTAGCTCTACTGGTGATCCTAAGCTTCGTAGGCCTTAACCCCCTAACCCTAATAGACTCAGCCCTCCTAGCTATGACCCCCCTAGCTCTAGCGGCCCTAGGTGAGGTCATGAACGAGAAGGCTGGGATCACGAACATAGGTCTAGACGGGATACTCCTAATATCAGCTACGGTAGCTGTCTTCGGAGCTGAGGAGCTAGCCGGCGGGTACGGTGGTGTAGCTGTTGGAGCGGCGGTGGGAGCGCTAATAGGCCTTATCCACGGGCTACTCAGTACCTACGCTAAAGCTAACCAGATAGTCAGCGGTATAGGTATAAACATATTCGCCTACGGCTTCGTACCCTACTTCCTCATGGCTGCTTGGGGCTTTCCAGGTATTAGGGTACCGCCGAAAGAGGTCCTAGCCCCGCCGAGGACTATAGAGGCCGTAGGGTTCTCGTTTAAGGTAAGTGAGCTTACGGCCTTAGCTATAGCCCTAGCCCCGATCTTCCACTACGTACTCTACAGAACCCCGCTAGGGCTTAGGGTAAGAGCTTGCGGTGAGAGCCCGGAGGCCCTAGACGTAGCTGGGGTAGGGGTCTACAGGATTAGGATAGCCCTATCGACCCTCGGAGGAGCTCTAGCTGGCTTAGGAGGGTCCTTCATGTCCCTGGTCTGGTTCGGGGGGGTGGTTAAGGAGATATCCGCTGGGAGGGGCTTCATAGCCCTAGCCTGCGTAGTTGCTAGCGGATTAGAACCTCTACTAGCCCTAGGCTTCGCCTTCCTATTCGGCTTCTCGGAGGCCCTAGCTTACGCGGTTGCCATTACCCCTGGGGTTAAGGAGGTAGTACCGTACCACCTGGTCCTAACCATACCGTACCTCGTAACGCTGGCTGTAGTAGCTGTTTTCGTAGGTAGGAGGAGGTTCCCTAGAGCGCTAGGTCAGCCCTACATAAAGGAGTAAGCTTTTTAACCAGCCCACCTAGAGGTTACTGAGTGAGTACTATGTCTAAGGCCCCTACGAGAACTACACTACTAGCCGTAGTTATCACAGCTATAGTGGCTGTAGCAGCTACCGCGGCCGCTATGAGCGCCATAATGCGGCCGGGAGTAGCTACAGTAACCGTAACAGCTACAGTACCAACTACTATAACCCTAGTAGCTACCCCAGTAACTACTCCGGTTACTACCCCACCACCCGTAGCTATGTTCAAGATAGCCGTAGTCTCAGATATCGGAGGTAGGGGGGACCTAAGCTTCAACGACATGGGGTTCAAGGGAGCTGATGAAGCTGCTCGGGACTTCGGTGTTGGGGTGGTGGAGTTCATAAGCAAGACGGAGGCCGACTACATACCCAACCTAAGGACCGCAGCCATGGACCCTCAGATAAAGCTCATAGTAGGGGTGGGGTTCCTCCTAAGTGAGGCCTTAGCTGAGGTAGCTGTAGAGTTCCCGGATAAGTTCTTCGCAGGTATCGACACCTACGCGCAGGCGATAATTAAGGAGAAGTTCCCAGATAAGTACCCGCTACCCAACCTACTCGATATAAAGTTCGAGGAGCATAAGGGAAGTGCCTTAGTAGGGGCCTTAGGGTGCCTGCTAGCTATACACTACAACTACCCGCACATAGGGGCTGTACTAGGTATAGAGATACCGGTACTGTGGAAGTTCGAGATAGGGTATAAGTGGGGCTGTAACTGGGCCGTAGAGTGGTTTAAGAAGAACTTCCCAAGCGAGTACGAGGCTAAGTCTAAGATCCCCGGTAACATACTAGCAGTAGACCCTAAGTCCAGGGTCCTCTGGACCTATACAGGTACCTTTAGCGATATAACTAAGGGGTACCTAGCAGCTAAGGAGATGTACGCTAAGGGAGCTGTAGCAGTCTACAACATAGCAGGTCCCTTAGGGCTTGGGATAAACCAGGCTGTTGAGGAGATCGTGAGGCCTAAGGGCCTCACCATGGGGCCGCCGTTCTGGATAGGTGTTGACGCTAACCAGGACTGGATAAACCCAGGCTTCGTAGTAGCCTCCATGATGAAGAGGGTCGATAAGGGAGTCTACTACGCAACATACCTGGTCCTAACCGGTAAGTTCAAGGAGGTAGCTCTGAAGTATAAAGGGGTTCTAACCCTCGGGATAGGTACCGTAATAGAGAATGTACCGATGGAGGGTATATCCGTTAGCACGCTAGCCGACCTAGATGAGTTCATAGAGATGGGTATAAACGCTGAGAAGATACTCGGTAAGCCCGTCCTACCAATGCCTCCAGAGCAGATAAGGGAGAGGGTAAAGGTTATGAGAGACGCGGTACCATCCTGGATCTGGTCAGCTGTTTCAGAGCTTGAGAGGCTAATAAGGGAGGGGAAGGTTCAGGTACCTCTACCACTTACAGAGGACGATGTAAAGTACTGGAGAGGGATCCTAGGCTAACACCGTTTTTCCGTCCCCTACATACCGAAAGCCTCTTCCCTAGGTTGTGGAGGAGGTCGGTAAGCTACTTACAGTTCAGAACCCTTCTAGGGGCTGGCGCTTATTACCTTCATCAGCTACCTCTCGTGAGGTGGTGGGAGACGATCTACAAGGTCTGCGTCTCCGAAGTGTTTAGCGCTGCTCACAGCATACGCTCCCACGGAGGTGTAGGTAGGTACCTCCACGGACATGACTTCAGGGTGAGGATCTGCGCCTCTAGTGCTGGGTTAGGTGCGGGGAACATAGCTATAGACCTAAAGCTTCTGGAGGAGCTACTTAGGGAGGTTATTGAGAGGCTGGACCACAGGTACCTAAACGAGGTCCTGGGTGTGGAGGACCTCTCGACTGAGTACATAGCTACCTACATACTCAGCGAGCTGAGCTCTAAGCTACCGGAGGTGTACCTGGTGGAGCTATGCAGTACGGAGGGTAGGTACTGCGTTGAGGTGGAGAGATGAGGGTATCGGAGGTATTCGTATCAGTCCAGGGTGAGGGGCCTAGCGTAGGCAGACCCGCGGTGTTCCTAAGGCTAGCCGGCTGTAACCTTAGCTGTTCTTGGTGTGATACCAAGTACGCGTGGTTCAGGGGTGAGGAGCTCGGCGTGGATGTAGTTGCTGAGAGGGTACTCGATCTACTGAGGAGGTTTAGAGGGGTCAACCTCCTAGTTGTAACTGGGGGTGAACCCCTCCTCCAGTCTGAGGAGCTTGTAGAGCTACTAAGTAGGCTAAGGAGGGAGTTACCTCACCTCGAGGTCGAGGTCGAGACTAACGGAACTGTGAATCCGCGGGAAGTGCTTAGCTACGTCGATAGGCTAATCGTATCCCCTAAGCTAAGTAACTCAGGGCTCCCGGAGGGGGTTAGGAGGGTCTCAGAAGGGGTGGTCGAAGCTATACGTACCCATGGGGATAGAGTCTACGTAAAGGTAGTTATAGAGGGGCTGGAGGACGCTGAGGAGATGCTTAAGGTAGTTGAGGAGCTGGGGGTAAGCCGGGACCGTGTGTACTTAATGCCCCAGGCATCTACCTTAGAGGAGCTTAGGCGGAGGCTTCCTGCGGTAGTTGAGATAGCTGTAGAGTACGGGTTCAGGGTATCCGATAGGCTACAGCTAGTTGGGGGGTTTAGGTAGCTCACGAGCAGCTAACTGAGCTAAAATTACCCACATCTACTGTAATCTTAGGAGAGGTTAGTGTCTGGGCTACCGAGGTACCTACCGCTAGGTGAGGACGTTGAGTACGTAGTGAACGCAACGGTAACTAGGACCCCTGTTACCGTTACTAGGACCCCGGTAGCAGAAGCTTTACCGCCTCTAGGGGGGTCTACCCTTCCTTTCGTAATCTTCGGGGTCCTACTTGGGCTCCTAACCCTGTTGATCATAGTCTCCACCCTTTACTCCTACTTACACCGAGGTGAGGGCCCTATTACCCCTAGGCGCTACTCCCCCAGGCTACGCCAGGTTCTTAGCGAGCTAGTCGAGTACCTGTACCCGGGGATTAAGGCTGTGCTACGCAGGTACTACCTAAGGCTTAGGGAGTCCCTAGGTTGCCGTACGTGTACACCGCGTGAGATAGCCGCTAGGGTGGGTAGCTATGCAGACTTTGCTGAGCTATACGAGGAGGTCGTCTACGGGTCTAAGGAGGTGGATCCGTCTAGAGTGAGGTCTGTGGTTGGTGGGGATGATATCTAGAAGTGTGGCTATATCTCTAGCACTACTATGGCTTGTGCTTGTATCCGGTGTAGAGCTCTACCTAGCAGGAGCTCCTAAGGAGGACGTACCCTCGATATACAACATGGGGCCTGGAGGGGTAAGCGAGCTAGTGAGCTACGTATCCCTCTTCAAGAGGGTTAAGCTAGTGGTAGGGGCTGAAGAGCTTAAGCAGTACGACCCTAAGACCTCGGTCCTACTGGTAGCTGGGCTGGAGAAGGTTCTAGGTGATGCGGAGATCTTGGAGGTACTTAGGTGGGTCTCGGAGGGTGGTAAGCTAGTGGTAGCTGACGAGTACCTAGCACCACTACGGCTACTCCAAGTACTTAACATCTCGGTGGGACCGTCCTCATACTCCATAGACTTAGGTTACTGCTATATCGGGGGTAAGAGCTTCGAGGTAGTCTTCAACGTATACAGGGAGGTTGTAGGTGGTAGAGCTCTGTGCTGGGTAGGCGGTGTCCCGGTAGCTGCGGAGGTAACCTTAGGTAGGGGTGTTACACTGGTCTTCGGGGACTCCAGCATAGCTATAAACGAGATCCTAAGGTCTAGGTACAGATCTACCCAGCTTAGCTTCCTCCTAGAGCTACTGGATAGGGAGACCATAGTGGTATACGAGGGGGGTAGGCTAAGGCAGAGGCTTGGAGGCCCTATCGGATACGTCACCATGCTCATAGGTTACCTAGCTAAGTTCTTCGCCTACCTAGGTATGCCAGGTTCCCCCCACGACTTCCTAAGGTTGCTGATAATCTCGGTAGCCGTTACAGCTATCGTAGCCCCTAGACCGAGGTTCGAGGTACCTAAGCGTAGAGGGTCTACGGCTCCCGTAGGTGAAACGCCTATTAATAAAAGATTTAGCGAAGCTGTTGTAGTGTGGGTGAGGTGGGTTGAGAGTCTCAGGAGAGGAGCTTAAGGTGTTCTCCCAAGCCATAACTAGAGCCGTAGAGGAGGTGGAGAGGAAGGTAATCGGGAAGAGGAAGGAGGTGGAGCTCATACTAGCCTCCCTACTGTCTAACGGGCACGTACTACTGGAGGGGGTCCCCGGGGTAGCTAAGACTCTAATGGCTAAGACCATAGCTGGGGTGCTGGGACTGGACTTCAAGAGGGTTCAGGCGACTCCGGACATGCTCCCCTCGGATATAATAGGGGTCGTAGTATACAACCCTAAGACGGCTGAGTTCACCTTTAGGAAGGGGCCTAT
The DNA here is from genome assembly GCA_964442165.1 of uncultured Desulfurococcaceae archaeon. Classification (GTDB taxonomy): domain Archaea; phylum Thermoproteota; class Thermoprotei_A; order Sulfolobales; family NBVN01; genus DRZP01. The sequence goes on from CAYTXX010000007.1 coordinate 23,466, forward strand.
ATTCACTAACATACTCCTAGTAGACGAGATAAACAGAGCCCCACCTAAGACCCAGTCAGCTCTACTTGAGGCTATGCAGGAGAGGCAGGTAACGATTGAGGGGGTTACCTACAGGCTCCCGGAGCCGTTCCTAGTTCTAGCTACTATGAACCCCATCGAGGTGGAGGGTACCTTCCCTCTATCGGAGGCTCAGGTCGATAGGTTCCTAGCTAAGGTCGTAATAGGGTACCCAACGGTATCGGAGACCGTAGCTATACTGGGCAGGTACTACAGCATAATGTCCGACCCAGTAACCCCCCAGCTAAGTAGGGAGGAGGTTGTTAAGCTTGTAGAGCTCGTGAAGAGGGTTTACGTAGACGATAACATTAAGAAGTACATAGCTCTACTGGTCCAGGCAACTAGGGAGCACCCCATGGTTAAGCTCGGTGCCTCCCCGAGGGGGGCTATAGCGACCTACCTACTATCCAAGGCCATAGCGCTGATGAGGGGTAGGGACTACGTAACCCCAGACGACATTAAGTACGTAGCACACTCAACTCTATCCCACAGGCTGATACTCAAGAGCGAGGCTAGGATAGCTGGGGTAGGGGTTGAGGAGGTTGTAGACGAAGTGCTGGAGAAGGTGGAGGTACCCTGAGGCTAACCCTCCAGGGATTCTCTACCTGCGTTATCGCAGTAGCTCTAGCTATCTACGGTATTAGGTATGAGAACGCAGTAGCTCTCTCTATAGCGTTTGCCCTAGCTCTACTACTGTACTACGACTACGTTCAAGCGGCTTCGGCAGCTACACGCTACGAGAGCATATCCATTAGTAGGAGGGTTAGTAGTAGGGTAGTAAGCGAGCTTGAAGCTGTAGAGGTCGAGGTGTCTGTAGAGAACAGAGGGCGTGACGACATACCCCTCCTCGAGGTCCGCGATAGCATACCGAGGTTCCTATCAGCTGTGGGGAGCCCTCTAGCTGCGGTGGTGGTCCCAAGGGCCTCCACTACGTCGTTTAGCTACAGGGTTAGGCCCCTACTTCCCGGTAGCTACGTATTCGAGAAGGTAGACCTCCTCTTTAGCGGGCCTCTGGGTATGTTAGTAGACTTTAGGGAGGTAAAGCTGAGGACTTCGATAACAGCTCTACCACTATACCAGAGCACCGGGGTTCCCCTAAAGAGCTTCGAGAGGATGTGGGGGTTAGTAGTTAGCGGTAGGTCTACCGGAGGTATGTACGATATAGCTGAGATCAGGGAGTACTCCCCCGGTGATGACTACAGGAAGATCCTTTGGAAGGCCTTCGCTAGGACCGGTAGGCCTTACGTTAGGGAGGATTATGGTGAGATCTTCGGTAGGGTACTCCTAGCTACCTTCATAAAGGTCGACGACTGGCTACTTGGTGAGCCGCCGAACACTCTAGCATCCGTAGAGCTTAGGGCTCTGAGGTCCTACCTCCACAGCCTAATCCGGGCGGGCATCTCGGTAGACCTAGCTATATGCTGTGGCCCAGCACCTAAGGTTGTTAGGAGTGTTGGTGAGGACTACTGGAGGTCCCTATTCGAGGCCTTCTCACACGTATCCCCTTACTGTAGCTGTAGTGCTCAGGTAAGCTCCCTAGCTGATGTACCTACGTACCTAGGTAGGAGTGTGGGGGAGTACATGGCTGTAGTACTCATCGCTAGCCCCCTAGTGCTATCTTCCGAGAACCCAGCTAGGTTCCTAGACGTACTTAAGGCGTTCAACGGGAGGCTTAAGGTCCTGGTGCCTAGGTTCGACTACGAGCGCTTCGTAGACGTGGAGGACCTTAGGAAGCTCTACAGAGCTCTATCAGCACTGCTGGAGAGAGCTGGGGGGAGCTTAGAGGTTATGGAGGAGAGCTTTACACTAGGGGTCCCTAGGTGAGATAAGTGGAGGTAGCTCTGTACGCTGCAACCTTAGCTGCATCAGCTGTAGCCTCCTATAAGCTAAACCGCAACCTACTCTCCCCATCCCTAGCCTTCCTAGCAGTGTACTACGTATCTACCGGTAGCTTAGGCTACGTAGCGCTATCTACCGCGACGGTCGTGGCCTACAGCCTAGTGAAGCTAGCTCTGGCCGTACCTCTTAGAGGTAGGGTAGTTACGTACGTTAAGGTCAGATACATTGGGGTAGCTCTAGCTTCAGTACTAGCTTCAGTACCCATAGCCTACTTAACCGTAAGAGCCTCCTACTCAATACCCGTAGTTGACCCGTGGACAGCTACCCTACTAATGCTAGCCTCAGTCTACGTAGCTTTAAGCATCGTCCTAGTACCTACCTCTACGGTACTGTACTCTAAGAGAGTGTGGAGGGCTGTGGATCTCGAGAACTTGAGCAGGGCCCTAGACTACCTCGGAATAGGGGTGGGACTGGTAGCATCACTAGCTAACGTAGTTCTACACGGATCCCTAGGGTTAGTCCTACTACTCGCCTACATAGTATCCCTAGTCGTATCCAAGAAGCTAACTAGCTCCATAGGTGGGCTCGGCCGGGCCCCCGTAGCTCTAGCGGCTATAGCCTCAGCTTTAGTTACCTACCACTACGGGTACGTGTAGAGGTTCTAAGGCCTTAACCAACTCAACTACCTATAGGTGGGTGTAGCTCTAGATGGCCTGTACACGGTTTAGCTCCTCTACCCAGGATCCCGAGCTCCTGTGAATGCCGTGGGATACTTCATAAAAGTTTATATAACCTGCCTATACATGATTTAGTCTGGGTATATAACTTGGCCCCAACTACGCTGGAGATCGACGAGAAAGTTCTAAGCATGCTTAACGAGGTAGCTGAGGCTCTAAGTACTGCACTGGGTAGGCGCTTAAGCTATGAGGAGGTGATAGAGATGCTAATCAACGCCTTTAAGTTGACTGTACTACAGTTGGATAGTACCTGGTTCTAGCCTAGGTAGACTACTTTTTAC
>CAYTXX010000008.1:0-25739 GCA_964442165.1 uncultured Desulfurococcaceae archaeon
GGAAACAGGATGAGGCAATGATATCAGAGAATATAAACCTACATAAGAGCCGAACCCCTGTACGTATACCGCTAAGCGTGGTTAGAATGGTGGTGGACCCTACTGGTGAGGGTGAGGCAGCCCCATCAACAACTTCACTCGGCAGGGAGGTCATAAAGTGCCCTCAATGCGGTTACAGAGAGCTCGAGGTCTCTATGCACATGCATAACGTACCCTACTTCGGTAACGTCGTTATGGAGGTCGGTAGGTGCCCGTCCTGCGGATTCCTCTACAGGGATATTTACGTAGCTGAATATGGTGAGAGGAAGAGGTTTGAGGTTAAAGTATCTAGGGAGTTCGGCGATTACCTACTCATAAAGTCCTCCTCAGCTACTGTAATAATCCCCGAGCTAGGTATAGAGATAACACCGGGACCGGCAGCGCTCGGCTACATTACAACAGCTAGAGGGATCCTTGAGAGAGTTCTCGAAGTCCTCTTGCTTGTATGTACAGAGGCTAGCGAGGAGTGCAAGAGTAAATTGGAGGAGGTTAAGAAGGCCCTAGAAGGAGAGCTTGAGTTCACCCTAATAGTTGACGACCCGCTAGGTAAGAGCTTGGTTGTTCAACTAGGAGAGCACAATAAAGCGCGTAGCCGACAGCCCCCTCAACATAAGGACCTGTCGACTGCAGTGCAGAGACCTTAGTAAAGTGGGGTACAGCTAAGAACTTTTAAACTTCCTGCACTATACTCTCCTCGGTGATGAAGCTTAACTGTAGTCCGTATACTTCAAGTGGGTAAGCCTACTTCAGAACCTCCACGTAGTGGCCTATCTAATGCTAGGGAACCATGCTACCCTTCAGCTCCCCTGAGGTGGTTGTATGCCTCACCCGTGGATGCCTAACTCATACATAAAAGACCTCATGCTTAAGGAGCTGGGAGTACCCTCAGTTCTAGAGCTCTTCAGTGATATCCCGCAGGAGCTACTACTTAGAAGAGAGCTTAATGTAGGCTACGGTAGCCCTCTACCCGAGTACAAGCTTAGGAGGCTGTTTAACGAGGTACTTAGTAAGAATAGGTTTAGGTACTCCGTACCACCGTTCCTAGGTGGTGGGATGTGCCTACACTACGTACCAGCTGCTGTAAAGCACCTAGCTAGTAGGTCTGAGTTCTACACGGCTTACACCCCCTACCAGCCCGAGGTAACTCAGGGGGTAACCCAAGCTCTCTTCGAATACCAGAGCCTTATAGCAGAGCTCTACGGTGTGGATGTAGTTAACGCGTCGATGTACAATGGCTCTACAGCTACAGCTGAAGCTATTAGACTTGCTGTTAGAGTTACAGGTAGGAGGGCTGTAGTTCTACCGAGGAACGTGCACCCGGAGGTCTACGAAGTTGCTAGAACGTGGTCTGAGCCAGTTGGCATATCCGTAGTTAGTGCTAGTTACGATAAAGAGAGTGGGTACGTTGACCTAGTAGAGCTCGAGAAAGCTATTAAGGAGTGGAAGCCGGCGGCTGTCATTATTCAGACACCTAACTTCTTTGGAGTTGTTGAGAAGTACCTTAGTGAAGTAGCGAGCTTAGCTAAGGAGTACGGCTCTTTGCTGATAGTGTACGAGGACCCCATATTCCTCGGCGTACTGGAGGCTCCTGGGAACCTAGGGGCTGATATAGTTGTTGGGGACACCTCCTCTGTAGGTAGCGGGCTGAACTACGGGGGACCTACAGCTGGTATACTTGGGATCAGGGATCCCGAGGGTAAGCTACTGAAGCAGCTACCCGGCCGCCTCATAGGCTACACTAGAACCGTAGACAGCTCCGAGGGAGGGTACATAATGGTTCTACAAACTAGGGAGCAGCACATTAGGCGAGAGAGGGCTACCTCAAACATTACTACCAACTCAGCCCTTGAAGCGGTTAAGGCGGCAATATACGTATCACTACTAGGCTCTCACGGGCTTAAGAAGCTCGGGGAGGCCCTAGCTGGTAGGACCGAGTACCTCATAAGAGCTCTTAGGAAAGTCGGTCTCGAACCAGCTTTCGAGAAAGGAGTGTTCCTCCGCGAGGTAACTGTGCGGTATGCTAGGATAGCTGAGCTTAAAACATTTCTGAAGAGCCGGGGCGTGTACATAGGCCCTCTACTAGGTAGGTTCTTCAAGGAGCTAGAGGATTGCAGCCTGGTGTGCACTACTGAGCTACATACCAAGGAGGATATAGACCTTCTAGCAAGCCTCGTCGGGGAGTTCCTAAGGGGTGCGTGAGGGTGGGGTTTAGGCAAGCTAGATGGGATGAACCTCCGATCTTCGAGGTCGCTGCCTTCGCTAGAGGTGGTGCAGAGGTAGATGAGGATTTCTCTAGCTACGTTGATGAGCTCCTAAGTAAGCTCCCTAGGAAGCTTCTAAGGAGCAGTCCTCCGAGTATACCGTCTCCTAGCGAGGTAGAGGTAGTTAGACACTACACAAGGCTTTCGCAGATGAGCTACGGCGTAGACCTAGGTCCAGTCCCCTTAGGTTCCTGTACCATGAAGTATAACCCGAAGATCTGCGAGGAACTTGCTGCTGATAGCCGGATATCCGAGGCGCACCCCTACCTAGATGAGGAGGACGTTCAGGGGATCCTTGAGATCATCTACACCCTACAGAGGTGGCTTGCCGAGATAGTAGGTATGGACGTATGCTCGATACAAACACCTGCAGGAGCTGCTGGGGAGCTAGCCGGAGCCCTTATGATAAGGAAGTACCACCTAGACAGAGGCGATGTACATAGGGACGAGATGATAGTACCGGACAGTGCTCACGGAAGTAACCCAGCTAGCGCAGCTATGGCTGGGTTCAAGGTAGTTAGGGTACCTACCGACCGAAGAGGTAACACCGACATAGAGGCTCTAAAAGCCGTTCTAAGCAGTAGGACTGCAGGTATAATGCTAACTAATCCGAACACCCTAGGCCTCTTCGAGGAGTACATACTGGACGTAGCCAGAGAGGTACATGGGGTAGGAGGCCTTCTCTACTACGATGGGGCCAATCTCAACGGTATAATAGGCTACGCAAGACCCGGTGATATGGGCTTTGATGTAGCTCACCTAAACCTACATAAAACCTTTGCAGCACCCCACGGAGGAGGGGGTCCGGGAGCTGGAGCTATATGTGCTAGAGGGGCTTTATCAGACTACCTACCGGTACCCGTAGTAGACTTCGACGGTAGGAAGTACTACTTCAGGTACGACCTACCTAAGAGTATTGGAAGGGTGAGCTGGTTCTACGGAAACGTAGTCCCAGCTGTTAAGGCTTTCCTATACATAGCAACCCTCGGACCTGGTATAAAGGAGGTAGCTGAGGTAGCTACGATAAACACTAACTACATGCTTAAGAAGATGGAGCCCCTCCCAGGGGTAGACCTAGTGTATGGATACGGTAGGTGGAGGAAGCACGAATTCGTGGTAAGCTTCGAAAAGCTACAGAAGGAGACGGGTATCGGAGCTGAGGACGTGGCTAAGGCACTACTCGACAGAGGCTTCCACGCACCTACGATACTCTTCCCCCTAATAGTACCTGAGGCACACATGATTGAGCTAACCGAGAGCGAGACTAAGGAGAACATCGACCGCCTGGCCAGGGCCTACGAGGAGATAGTTAAGGAAGCCTACAGCAGCGCTGATAGAGTTAGGAACGCGCCGGTCAACACCTCGATTAGAAGGTTGGATACAGTCTACGGGAACCTACCGAAGAATATTACCCTAACCTACAAGCAGCTTAGATCCAGAGAGGTCCAGCCGGGCTTCCGGAGCTGACTCTGCAATAGCGCTTATTTTACCTATCTAGCGGAACAAAAAGGGGCTTGAGTGTCGGAAGACCATAGGACTATAATCCAGCGCTGGCTCTCGGCCGAGAGCTACATCGTTGTAGGGAAGTCCGTTGAAAGAGCCGATAGCTTAGAGAAGGCTCTCGGACAGGCTAAGTTTGTCGAGGATTTCTTTGAGGAGGGCTACCTGCTCGCGAGGGTAGCCATATCCAGGGTAGCTCACGCTAGGATACTAAGCATAGATCCTGAGCCAGCTATGAGAATACCCGGGGTTCTGAGGGTACTTACGTACCGAGATATACCCGGTGAGAACCAGGTAGGTTACGCGATCCCTGACCAACCTCTCTTAGCTGAGGGTAAGGTTAGGTACTTCGGGGAGCCGGTAGCCATAATTGTCGGCAGGGACCCCGACGCACTTGCGAGAGCCGTTGAGGAAGTTAGACTAAACTACGAACCTCTTCCAGCACTCCTAGACCCCCTGGAGGCTATGGAAAGAACGGATGTGCTGGTTCACGAGGAGTTCGGGAGTAACATAGCGTTCAGAACCAAGGTTAGGAAGGGGGACGTTGAGGAGGGCTTTAGCAAGGCTGACGTAGTGGTGGAGAATACTTACAGAACCCACCATCAGGAGCATCTGTACTTAGAGCCCGAGGCAGCTTTAGCTATACCGGACCTGGAGAACAGAATAACGATCTTAGCTACCATACAGTACCCCCACCTAGGGCAGAAGATAGTCTCCAAGGTGCTGGGGATCCCCGCTGGGATGGTTAAGGTCGTAGCACCGTACATAGGAGGGGGCTTCGGGGGCAAGGATGATGAGGGGCCCCTCGTAGCTGCTAGAGCAGCCCTAGCCGCGTACTACTTACGTAAGCCCGTGCTTCTGTTCTACAGCAGGGAGGACTCTATCCAGATACACCCTAAGCGCGAGGCCACTGTAATAAGGTACAAGTCGGGCGCCACCAAGGATGGGAAGCTAACGGCGATAGACGTCACGATAATTCACGATACGGGGGCCTACGCCAATAGAGGCCCCTTTATACTGTGGAGAGCCACGATGCATGCCTCCGGACCTTATGTAGTTCCACACGCGAAGGTTGACGGCTACTGCGTGTACACCAACAAGGTCCCGCAGGGTTCCTTCAGAGGCTTCGGTAACCCGTCCGTACAGTTCGCAGCTGAGGCTCAGATGGACCTCCTAGCGGAGAAGCTCGGGATGGACCCCGTGGAGTTCAGGCTACTCAACATGCTAAGACCAGGTAGTGCAACCATAACCGACCAGGTTCTAACCTCATCGGTAGGTGTGCGCGAAGCCCTTAGAAAGCTCGCAGACCACAGCGGGTGGAGGGTTAAGAGAGAACAGTACGGAGCCGAGAGAACGGGACGCCTCCGGAGGGGTATAGGGGTAGCCGTTGCGTGGCACGGGAACAGCACCAGTAGGGCCGTACCAGACTGGTCCAACGCATACATACAGGTAGCTCGAGACGGCTCTGTGGTGGTGTACACTGGTATAGTTGAGATGGGGCAAGGCTCTCCCTCGAGCTCGCACCGCCAAATAATTGCTGAGGTCCTCGGTTGCCCTATGGAGAAGGTTAAGGTGGTATTCGGGACTACAGAAGCCCCAGATACGGGTGCTACGCACGCCTCTAGAGGTACTAGCGTTGGAGCCATCGGGATCCTCGTAGCCGCAGGCAGAATAAGGTCAAGGCTCGAGAGCTTCCTATCCGAGTACTTCAAAGTCCCCGTGGAGGGAGTGCAACTCCGCGATGGTAAGGTTTACATCGGGGGTGAACCTAAGATGAGCTGGGAGGAGTTGGTGACCCTGGCCTACAGCCGCGGGGTAGATCTATCTACAACAGGCTACTTCTTCCTTCCCAAGGGTACCTTCCAGGAGGATATTGGTAGGGGGTTTGCGTACCCAGCTTACAGCTTCATAGCCGTTATAGCTGAGGTGGAGGTCGATACGTATACAGGTAAGGTGAGGGTCCTCAAGGTATACCCAGCTCTAGCTGCAGGTAGGATAGTTAACCCGGAAGCTGTTAAGACCCAGATCGAGGGGGCTGTAATCCAGGGGCTGGGCTACACCATCATGGAGAGGCTAGTTTTCGACCAGAGCGGTAGGATTGTTAACGATAACTTAACGGACTACGTAATACCCTCGTCACTGGATGTGCCAGAGATCGAGGAGGCGATACTCGTGGAAGACCTATGGGAGTACGGTCCGCTGGGGGCTAAGGGGGTAGGTGAAATGGCGCTAATACCCATGCCAGCAGCGATAGCTAGCGCTGTAAGCCACGCTATAGGAGCTAGAGTTACCGAGCTACCCATAACCCCTGAGAGAGTTTACTCCTTAATCAAGCTCTCGCGGAGGTGAGAGAGTGTACTACAAGGCTCTCCGGGTTAAGTACTTCAAGCCTCAGACTCTAGAAGAGGCTATAGGGATACTGACTAAGATCCGAGGCTCTAGAGTGCTTGCTGGAGGTACGGACCTACTAGTAGACCTGAAAACTGGGAGAGCTAGCGCTGAGGCTCTAGTAGATATAGGATCCCTCAGAGAGCTTAGAGGTATAGAGGACCTGGGGGACCGCATTAGGATAGGTGCTGCTACGAAGCTTCAGGAGGTCGTAGAGTCCGACGTAGTAGCTAGGGAACTACCCCTACTTAGGAAAGCTGTTGAAGTTATGGGTTCGTGGCAGATAAGGAACCTAGCAACTATAGGTGGTAACCTCTGCAATGCTTCCCCCGCTGCTGATACAGCACCTCCTTTCCTAGCTTACGATGCCGAGCTCCATATTGTAGGCCCTAAAGGTAGTAGGGTAGTACCGATAACCAAGTTCTTTACGGGCTATAGAAGGGTTGCCCTAGAGGAAGGTGAGATACTTAAGGATATTGTGATTAGGAAGCGTACGTGGAGCGGCTGGTCCTACATTAAGCTCGGTAGGAGGAGTAGCTTTACCCTATCCGTAGTTTCAGTAGCCACTCTCACCTCCGTTAGGGATGGGACCTTCGAGGATGTGAGGATCGCGCTGAACTCTGTAGCCCCAGTACCTATTAGAGCTTACGCTGCTGAGGAGTACCTTAGAGGTAGGGAGGTTAACCACAGCGTTCTCGAGAGGGCTGCCGAGATCGTTAGGGAGGAGGTATCCCCTATAGATGATGTTAGGGCATCCGCTTGGTATAGGCGTGAGATGGTCTATAGACTCACGCTTGACTCGCTTAAGAATTCCCTCAGGTGGTCTTAAAGTGCAGGTAAGCTTTAGGCTAAACGGAAGCTGGGTCTCCGTTGAGGTAGAGCCCGGGGAGTTCCTATTGGATACTCTAAGGCTTAAGCTAGGCATTAGAAGTGTAAAGAGAGGTTGCGAGAGAGGTGAATGTGGTGCGTGCACAGTTCTCCTTAACGGAGAGCCCGTAGTCTCATGCCTACTACTAACCGTACAGGTGGAGGGTATGGACGTAACAACAGTCGAGGGGCTGAGGTCCGATCCCCTCTTCAGAGCTCTAGCTGAGGAGTTCGTTAAGAGCTTCTCCATTCAGTGCGGGTACTGCACCCCAGCAATGATTCTAACGATATACGCATACGTTAAGAAGGTCTACGAGGGTAGGAAGGGGATCTCTACTGAAGATATAGCTAAAGCTATCGAGGGGAATATCTGCCGGTGCGGAACCTACCCCAGAGTAATCAAGGCCGTAGCTAGCTTGCTAAATAAGATACCGGAGCTCCTCCCCACCTTAAAGAGCTAAAGCTCCACTAAGGTAGAGATCAAACCTCCCCACCTTAAAAGCGGGCTTCAATCGGTATATAGGGGTCAGAGGCCCTGAGATCAGCATTAATACTTGCTGCCGGGATGTCTACGCGCTTCCCGGGTAATAAGCTACTTTACGAGATTGAGGACCCGTTAGTAGGTAGGGATAGTATTATTAGGGTTGTAGTTAGGAAGTTCCTTAACTGCAACTGCTTTGATGAAGTAGTCGTTGTGGTAGGATACGAGTACGGTAAGGTTATCGAGGTCCTCAAGGATCTGGATGTGAAGTTCGTATACAACCCAAGCTTCACCAAGGGGATGAGCACCTCGGTTATAGCTGGTGTAAGGAGGGTGGTTAAGTACTCCTCTCTGGTAGCTATTCATCCAGCTGACGTACCATTCATAAAGACCTCGACCATCTCCCTCCTAGTCAGTGTAGCCTCGACCTACAACAGTGGAGAGGGTGTTATAGTTATCCCTAGGTACGGGCTAAGAGGAGGGCACCCACTAGTAGTGTCTGGAGAGCTTGTAAGAGAGCTTCTAAACCTATCTGAAGAGGAGCTAGGTCTTAAAGGCCTGATCTCCAGAAAAAGAGATAGGGTTGTCTACGTAGATGTAGACGACCCTGGAGCCGTACTCGACATAGACCGCCCGGAGGATCTAGGCGTAGCTTACGGAGCTCTCCTTAGAACCTCTTACAGCTTCTAGGACCTTTAACCCCTTCTCAGTAACCTCAATAACCTCAGTTCCGTCGCTTAACCTATGGATTTTAACTAGCTCAAGTCTCCGAAGAGCGCTTAACAGCTCCTCGAGGTCCTTACTGTAGTAGCCGAAGCTGTACCTGATGAACGTGAAGTCGGTCTTCAACACGCCTTTACTCTGAAGCTCGTAGATCAGCCTATGTAGGTTCACCAAGCCCTTTATGCTCCCGTATCTTGCTATAGTACCTAAAACCTCTAGCTCAACCGGTACCTTAATCCTAGCTCACCTGAAAGAGTCTCTCACGCGCTTACGTTTAAAGCCTGTAAGTACATCAGGTTTAAAGCTCGCTACGTAACTCCTAGAAGGTGCTGAGGGTGTCGTACTACCCTACTAGGAGGGGGTTGCTGAAGTCCGTAGCGATTAGCCAGGGGATAATATCCCTCTTCATAGTTATAAACCTCTTCGTACCTTCAGAGTACCGCGGTATCATCACTACAGCGTACTTCATAGTCTTCATAGCTATATTCTCCTACTCCATGTACAGGCAGAAGCCTAAAGGGAGCCTAACCAGGGATATAGTATCCGGTAGGAAGCTGCTAACGATAAAGCAGGAGGAAGTATCCGGACTGCAGACCAAGGATCTAGAGCTAGTTAACGAGCTGAAGCCTCTACTAAAGGCTAGCGGTCTCTCCATACTATCTATGGTCGTAGTCATGCTATGGTTCTTCGCCCTCTACCCAACCCTAGTAAGGCCCTATATAACCGGATCGGACTTCAGCAACGGCATCGTAAAGCAGGTTCTTGACCTCCTAATTCTGTACGAAGTACCGGTAGTCATATCTATGTCAATGCAATTCCTAAGTCGAAAGCTGATGAGAATCTACCTCAACGTACTGAGAAGCGCTGAGGTTTACACCACAGGGATAGTAGGACTACCAGGCTTCGCACTAAAGTTCCCCGTAGAGAGCTACTCTGTAAGGGTCAATTACGTGAGGAAGTTCGTTGAATTCGTTAAAAAAGAGGGAGGAGTGGAGGTTCTCCACAGGATATACTGTACCGATCCGGAGAGGCTAGCCGATATTATCTCTAGGTACGGTAAGGTTAAGGTCGAGAAATACCCTAAACCTCTAAGCTAGTAGCTTCTTTTAGCACCTTCGTTCCCCTACTTTACGAAGTACTACCTACAGACTCTTCAAGCCCAGAACATACCTCCTTCCCACCCTTTGAGGCGAGACTTTCGGTTGTATTTGTGTAGGTCTCTGAAGTAGAGCCGGAGGCTCCACTACCTTACTACGAATACAGATATCGGGACATTTACTACTACTGAGAGGGCTACTGACCCTATCATTATGTCCGGGTTAACAGTCCTCCCCCTAGCGGATATTATGACCGCGTCGTAACCCCCTCTAGAGGCTTCCTCGATTACTGCTGTAGCTATGGAGGTGTCTGGAGTTAGCTTAGTAGTTCTTACCTCCACATTAACCCCAGCTTTTCTAGAGATCTGTAGTACTGAATCGGTTATGCGCTCTACGGGCCCGAGAGTCCCATCGTCAACCACGTAGACTACTATACTCGAACCGTATCTCTTGGCGAAGTCCAGAGCTATTGCTAGGGCCCTAACACTGTGAGAAGAGCCGTCGTAGGGTACGAGCAGCTTCCTAAACATGTAGCTAACCTCGTACGTAGGCTCACGTACGTACACCGCAACACACCCATGTGAAGACCCTGAGGAAGGCTTAAATTTCGTACTGCGAAGCGCAGCTCTCTGTGGGCTGTTCTGTAGTTAATTGCTAAAGTTTAGGTCTATTAGCTTCGATGTTTTAGCATCCCGGACCACCTAAGCAATGGGGGCTATGCTCCAAGCCTAGGTGGGTTAAGCGTAGATGGAAGCCCCGTGCTGTTAGGCTCGACAGCTATCCGCAACCCTACACCAATAGCCCGTGAGATGTAGGTGAGTTAGAGGTCCCTAGATGCAATGAGCGAACGTAGATCAGTGGAAGTAGCATCTAGAGATGAACGGTGTGAGGGGTTAACCTTTATAACACCTAGTAGCTTCCTCAAGGAGCTCTACAAGGGTTCCCTCCAGCTTGGTAAGGCTCTCCGGACCTACCTCCTCGTCTGTACCTAGTATCGTGTACTTGACTCCCTCACTTACTCCTCGAACTACGTCGATATAGCTTAGCGTTAGTATCTCTGTACCTAGGTCTACATAGCTCCCACGAATAGCTGGAATAAGTAGGTACTTGATTAAGCACTTACTATACTCAACGGGATCTAAGATGCTTGGAGGTTTGTACCCTACTCTAGGTGGTAGTGAGGAGAGCAACCTATCTACGTAGGCTCTAAACATAGACTTCAAGCCCTCGGAACCCGCCCTAACTACTAACCTAGCTACACTCCTAGCCAATCTCTCTATGAAGCCGTCGACCTCCCTTCCCGGATAGGTATCAATGTCTGTGTGGTAGTACGGCTTTATTTCCTGGATATTGTGTAGTACTACCGACGGTATGCCCCGCCTTACTAGTGAAATTCCATCCGTGTACCCCACACCAAGACCTGGGTACCTAGTGTCGACGTACTCTAGCGCGTCTCTGGCTAGGTCTATACCTACCGCATCCACCTCCACAGGCTCGGTAAATGCCGTATCCACGATGAATGCTAGGTCTAGACCCTCAATCAGCTTGGAGTACTCGCGGGAGCCGTAAGCCCAGTAGAATGAGCTCTCCGAAGGGTCGCCGTACTCCTCCGCTGTAAAGCTGATTAAGCGTAGAGGGATACCTAGCTTACTTGAGTAGTCCGCAAGCTTAAGGGCTGTAAGGACCCCGATAGCATCATCCCTGAACCCAGCTAACCAGCGGTCGTGGTGTACTACTACAGCCACCCTCGGTAGCTCCCCGAGAACTGCATCTACTATGTAGCCTGTGGATAGCCTCTTGATCGTCTTTACGTGTACATCTACTCTACTTGAACTTCTAAAGCTCTGCACGTGACTTCTAGGGATGTGTACTGCCGGTACCTCAGCACGTACTCTAAGGCTGAAGCTGTAGCTCGGGAGCTCATTTACGACTACCCTCCTCCTCCTAACTGGTAGGTAGCTATCGTAGAAGACTACGGTGGAGTACCCCTCCCTAGCGGCTTTACCGTAGATTATCCACATGTTATCGGGATCCTCGGTGGTGGGTGATAGTAGTACGTCACGCCCTACGGTACCGGAGGAGTAGCTAGAGACTACGGGGGGTTGGGCTGTGCACGGTAGGTCGTTAATAAAGCACTCAACCTCAGACCACTCAATAACATCTATAGGTGTAACCCTAACCTCAAAGCCCCTTAAGGTAAGGAGCTCGCGGAGGCTTCTAACGAGCGATAGCTCTGCCTTAGAGCCGGCTACTACCTCCATGAGCCTCATCTAGCCCTTGCCGTGGTTGTAGTAGGAGTACTGCTTACCTTGGAACTGCGGAGGCTTCTTCTACTTAGCACAAGACCTAGGAGTATAAGTACGAGCCCGGCTACTACCAAAACGGCTACGTAGGTCCTGCTAACCCCCTCCACAACCTTAGTTGGAGTAGCAGTTGCCGTTACCGTTACGGAAGCTAGAAGTACGTAGGACGTACCCGTCACCTTCACTAACGGTAGGTGGTCCCAGCTGAGAGGTTCCTTAACCAGCCGAATACCTCCCTCTTAGCTTCCTTAAGCACGTCATCCGAGACCCCGGTAACCACCCCATCTTCAACTACCTTCCGCCCAGCTACGTACACCTCACGTACCCCCCTAGCTGCAAGAAGCGCTAGGTAGGGGTTTTGAATGGGCTCACCTACCTCCCATAGAACTAGGTCAGCTGGCTCATCCGGTGCTATAATGCCCCTACCAAAGCCTAGAGCCTGGTACCCGGAGACTGTCGCACTAGTGAAGAGCTCCCTAACCTCGATATCCCCTCTACCTAGGTGCATTGAGAGGGAGACCTTAACTTCATCTAGGATGCTATACGATGGTGAGACATCGGAGCCTAGAGCTACCCTAACACCGGAGGTTAGTAGTTCCCTTAAAGGGGCTACACCGTCTCTTAGAAGAGTATTAGAGAGGGGGCAGTGGACTACTGTAGCCTTAGAGCTCCTTAGCTTAGCTATAGCATCCTTATCGAGCCAGATCCCGTGAGCTATTAGGGAGTCCACGTTGGCTAGACCTACGTACTCTATAAACTCAGCTAAGCTCATTCCGTAAGAGTCTCTCAAGTGCTCCAAGTCCTCAGGTACTTCAGCTATGTGCGTGTGTACCCCTACCCCCAGCTTCCTAGCTATATCAACCACCTCCTTATACTCACCTAGTGCTAGGAGTCTTGGAGTAGTAGCTCCTAGCCTAGTCCTTAGTAGGTTACTACCTCCAACCCTCCTTACTAGAGCTAAGTTCTCCTGAAGACCTTCCTCAAAGCTGTCGTAGACCCCTCTAGACATTATAGCTACACTTAGGTCTCCCCTAACCCCTAGCTCTATGAAGGCCCTCGCAACCCTATCCTCGTTAAAGTGCATATCGGCAACGGCCGTTACACCACCTACTAGTAGCTTACCTAGAGCTAGGAGAGCTGAGTAGTAGCTGAGATCAGGTTCCTTCCTAAGTAACCTCTCCCAAGGCCACACATACTTTTCAACCCACCTATCTAAGGGGAGACCGGTTAAGGACGTCCTTAGGGGGTATAGCCCTAAATGCGTATGAGCTGATGCAAAACCGTATGATAGTACGGTACCCTCCTCAGCTCCCCGCTCTACCTCAACCCCAACTACAGACTCCTTGAAGGTTACGCAAGCATTCTCTAGGTAGGTCTCCGGGCTTAGGATTACGTAGTGCGCACATACCTCCCTCATGGGAGCACCTTAACCTTGTAGACAGCTAGGAGTACGTAGAGGGAGTACTGACCGCCACTGTAGATTAAGGAGGTAGATATGTAAGCAGGCTCGAAGAAGGTCATGGTCGGGCGTGGGATCTCCGGCGGGTTATAAGGCTCACGGTAAACGAACCTAGCTCTATAACCGTAAGCTCCCCAGACTTTGTAAGCGGCATCTAAGAGCACCTTGTACAGGAGGGCTGACCTCAGGCCCTCAGAGGTCCAGTCAGGGAAGCCTGCGCGTATTCCCGTATTCGGGTCTGTATATACGTACACTGGCGGCTCCTTACCGGCTATCCTGTATATCGCGGCTATACCCTTAGCAGCATCCGCACCTATGAAGGAACCTCCGAGTAGGAGTGGTCCTGGGTAGAACGAGTTAGTAGCACTATCAACGAGGAACACCTCATAAGCGGCTAGGTAGAGCCTATCTGGTCTGATCCTGAAGTACTTGACTAGGGTATCGAGAGCCTCCTCCTCACTACTGGTTAGGGCTTTAGCTAGGATCTCTATCTGGGTAGCGTTTATCGTAGCACCGTCAGCTACGGAGGCCCTCCGACCTACTACCGATATCCAGTAGCCATAATCCCACCACGAAACTACTACGGAGTCTTCCGGAGTGTTCTCCCTAACCCACCTTAGAGCATCTAACCACACTGGAGCTTCGACGTTTAACCCTAGTGAGGCCTCGACGATCGTAGGTAGCTGAGCACTGTAGGCCCTAACCCATATAAGCGATGCCTGGGATAGGAGGGCTAGTAGGAAAGCTAAGACCATGGTTGCTGAGATCAGCTTACTCATGAACCCCGACCTCGGAGCTAGTAGACGGTTTAGTAGAACGCTGAGGAGGTAGCCGGTTAGTATAGCTGCAGAGAGGGCGAAGAGATATGTGAAGTAGGCTATGTTTATCGTCCCTATAGCCGATAGGGCTAGTAGCACGATCGCGAAGAGCTCCTCGTCCCTAGTCCTCGCACCTAGGGCTGAGAGGATAAGCCCGCCAGCTATAGTAGCTGAGAGAGCAAACCTACCGATAGCTTCGGCTTGCTGGCTGTAGACTAGTGATGCTATGAACGCTACGAAGGAGGCTATAACTACGTACCAGCCGTACTTAGAGCCTCTTCCCCTCTCCGTTAGGCTCCTAAGGATTACATAGAGGGCTGCCAGGGTGCCGTACACAGCTATTACACCAGCACCCACTAGCACATCCTGCGCTCCGGATGGCTGGTACTCAGCGACGGTCTCAACGAGTACGTGCGCTAGGGTACCTAGACCTACAGCTGCTAGCGCCTTACCAGCTAGAGCTAGACCTCCGGAGAGAGCTAGATAGAGCCCACCTAAGGTAGCTACGACTAGGAATAGCGCGTAGATAAGTCTAGGCCTAGATACTAACACCTCCCTAGATACCGAAGCTCTCTTCGAAGCTACGTAGAGTAGATAGGCTATCGCTAAAACTACTAGAGAAGCTGGTCCTAGGAGCCCGACAGAGCGAACTACGTACCTTAAGCCGTAGGTAGGTGCTGAAAGCTGGAGAGCTAACAGCGGTATGTACTCCAGAACCCAGATGAGCAGGTCCTCCCTTCTAGGCTCTCTAATTAGCGGTAGGAGAACTACCTGAGCAACCATAGCTGCGAAGACCACGTTAAAGCCTGCCCACCCCAGTGCAGAGAACCCTAGGAAGGCTCCTGCTAGTGCTGCCGATATGTAGTCCCGCCTCCTCCAGGCTCTTATGTGGAGAAATATGGCTATGGATAGGAAGGCTAGCCCTATGGAGTACTTAACGGTAAAGCCTGCGAGCTGCCTGCTATTGAACGCGAGGGAGTAGCCTAGGGTAGCTAGCCCAGCTGGTAGGTCGCTGGAGAGCTCCCTTACAGATAGGTAGAGGCCTACGGCAGTTATAGCGAAGAACATTACTGGAAGGTACACCATCCACTCGTAGAGGTCTAGAGCTGGGTTAAACAGCTTAGCTATGTGGTAGGTAGCTACCGAGAACAGAGGTAGCCCGAGGTAGACGCTGTGGGTAAAGTCCCTACCCCACGGGTACCAAAAGATTCTGGTGATGTTGTTGTAGTGGTTTAACTGGCTTAGGTAGTCGAACCCGTGCTCAAGTAGTACTCTAGCTACGAAGTACTCCTGGAAGGGGTCTAGCTCGTAGAGTGTCGGGCCGTAGCCTAGCCTAGACGAGTTAAAGACTATCTGAAGCCTTAGGTACGAGCCGTAAACTATGGATGCTATCAGAACAAGGTAGCCTAGCACCATAATGAACTTACTGCTCCTTAGAGTACCAACTATCCTTGAGGCAACTCCAACCTGCCGGTACTTCCTCGAAGAGCTCAATACCTACCCCAAGCCTTAGAGAGTCTCTGAGTAATAAGTCTTGCTAGCATTACCGCTTCCTAGGTAACCTATTTTAGTTTAAGTCATATGCTACTGGCGTAATGCTATGGGTACAGCTAAGGTGGAGAGAGTAGCCGAGAGGCTGTACGTAACGGACTTAGGTCCTCTCGATACCTACGGCTGGATGTCGACGTACGTAGCCATCGGCACTAAAGCTTTAGTCGTAGTTGATCCTGGACCTAGAATTTCAGCAGATACTTTAGTTAAGCTACTTGAAGGCTCCTCAGGTAGACTAGGTAGAGTCTACGTGGCCTTAACTCACATTCATATAGACCACTCCGGGGCTGTGGGGGACCTCGTTAGGCTTCTACCGGGTGCTAAGGTTTTAGTCCACCCTAGGGGGGTTAAGCACCTCATAGACCCCTCAAAGCTTTGGCAATCCTCTCTGGAGGTACTCGGAGACCTAGCTAGGGATTTTGGTGAGCCTAGGCCGGTACCCCCAGAAGCTATAGTACCTGTGGAGGATGGCGCTACGATCGATTTAGGAGATCTAAGGCTACTGGCCGTTCACACCCCGGGGCACTCACCGCATCACGTGTCTTACTTACTGGAGCCCTCTAGAGTACTCTTCGCTGGGGACTCAATAGCTAACTACTTCAACGGTAGGGCCTACCCTGTAACGGTGTACCCATTTAACGCGCTGGAGTACCTAAGTAGCCTTAGGAAAATGGCAGAGCTTAGACCAAACTGCGTTACAGTAGCCCACTACGGTGTTGTTGCTGAAGCTCCCGAGGTTTTCATACAGAGAACTAAGGATAAGCTATACGCGTGGGTCTACCTCATAGAGAGACTCCTCTCCAGCGGTGTACATGATCCTGAGAGGGTATACCTCGAGGTGCTTAGGGAGGACCTGGAGCTAGCCTACGCTAAGTACCTTGAGGATTCACTACCGGCATTCAGAGGGTCTACGTACAGGGTTATCAAGGGACTCCTCGGTTACTTATTGAGTAGGGGAGTAGCTCAAACTAGTGTGCCAAGCTAGTTCGAGACCTTGGTGTCAACTATGCGCAGTAGCTACGTAAGCTATGGCGAGGGGCTGAGGGTGGTCCTCGTAGGTGCTGGTAGGTGGGGCTCTAACATAGCTAGAGCTCTTAAGGAGCTGGAGGCAGAGGGGCTAATCGAGCTCTACGCTGTAATCGACCTCGACCTGGATAGAGCTGTTGAAGTTTCGAAAGCCTACGGCTTTAAGGTAGCTGGGAGGGATCCTGCTACAGTAAGTGGGGATGCTTACCTGGTAGCCGTTCCGATAGACTCCCTCTTTAGCACGGTCCTTAAGGTAGTGGATAGAGCTCGCTGCGTGTTCATAGAGAAGCCTGCAGCTACAAGTGTGGGGGAAGCTGAAAGACTTCTCGACGAAGTTAGGTCTAGAGGTCTAGTAGATCAGGTAGGGTACCTCGTAAGGTTCGACCCGGTAAGCGTAGAGCTAGCTAAGCTAGTTAGCCGGTTCAAGCCATACGCCCTCAGGTTTAGGAGGCTTTCTCGAAGACCTCTTCACATGAGGAAATACCCGGTGACCCTCGACCTCATGTCGCACGATATAGACCTAGCATTCCACATCCTAAGTCTGGAGAACTTTAAGGTGCTTTCCTCGTACTTAAGCCCGAGGGACGGACCTCCTCAGAGGGCCTTGGGTGTGGTAGAGTACGGAGACCTAGAAGCTCTCTTCGAGGCCGATGGAATTCTACCGATTAAGGTTCGGGAGGTAGACGTTCTCTCCGAAAGAGCCTTAGTTAGAGCGGACTTCATATCTAGGAGGATCCTAATACTATCGGAATCTGAGACCACTGAGCTTAGAGTAAACGACGCTGAGCCCCTAAAGGAGGAGCTTAGGGTATTTATCGAGAGGTGCTACGGGGAAGACCTTAAAGCACCTACTCTAGAGGACGCTCTTAAAGTTCTGAAGGTCTTAAAGGAACTACATAGACTTGCCCAGCGAGGGAGGAACCTAACCTAGTAAAAAATGCGGTATACCTTGAAAAAAGTTTATTTAACCTCTAACGGTGTGTTTGGCGGTGGATTCAGTGATTAAGAGGGTTATAATAGCTGGGGCGGGAGGTAGGGACTTCCACAACTTTCTAACGTACTTCAAGAATAACCCGGAATACGAGGTAGTAGCATTTACAGCAACTCAGATCCCAGGTATTGAGAGGAGGAGGTTTCCACCGGAGTTAGCAGGTCCTAGGTACCCCCTAGGCATCCCGATATACCCTGAGTCGGAGCTACCTAAGCTAATTAAGGAGCTTAAGGTTGATGAGGTAGTACTATCATATAGCGACTTAACGTACGAAGACGTAGGTAGGTTAGCCTCCATAGTCCTGGCTTCCGGCGCTTCGTTTAGGCTACTCTCACCTTCAGATACCATGCTAAGGTCTATAAAGCCTGTGGTAGCTGTAACAGCTGTTAGAACTGGAGCCGGTAAGTCTACCGTATCTAGGGCTATAACTAAGGAGTTAACTAAGAGGGGTATTAGGTTAGTACCTATAAGGCACCCCATGGCCTACGGGGACTTAGTTAAGTCAGCTGTACAGGTATTTCGTACTGAGGAGGATTTCGAGAAGTACGGGATAACTATTGAAGAGAGGGAGGAGTACGAGCAGTACATCAGACTGGGATTGCCAGTACTTGCTGGAGTAGATTACGGTAGGATTCTACTCGAAGCAGAGAAAATGGGCGACGTAATTCTGTGGGATGGAGGTAACAATGACTACCCGTTCCTAAAATTCGACTACATGGTAACCGTAGCTGACGCTATGAGGCCCGGCCAGGAGGTAGGGGCCTACCCAGGGGAGATTAACGTTAGGTTAGCTGATGCTGTAGTAGTAAATAAGGTCTCAAGGGCTAGGAAGGAGGACGTTGAGAAGGTTGTCGCTAACGTTAAGAGGGTTAATCCTAAAGCTAAAATACTGCTAGCTGATATGGAGGTAACTGCTGAGAGACCGGAGTTAATAAAGGGAAAGAGGGTAGCGGTTATTGAGGACTCGCCGTCAGTTACCCACGGAGGCCTCCCCTACGGCGCGGGATACGTAGCAGCAGAGAAATACGGTGCGGCTCAGATTGTAGATCCGAGACCCTACGCCGTCGGCATAATAAAGGCAATGCTCGAGGAGTACAAGCACATGGGACCTGTTGTACCGTCAACCGGCTACACTCCGGAGCAGATAGCTGACCTTAACGAAACCCTT
Organism: uncultured Desulfurococcaceae archaeon; assembly: GCA_964442165.1. Lineage (GTDB taxonomy): Archaea > Thermoproteota > Thermoprotei_A > Sulfolobales > NBVN01 > DRZP01. Next base: position 18,673 of record CAYTXX010000008.1, read on the forward strand.
AGACTTATGGATGTGGACGCCGTAGTGTTAGGAACCCCTGCCGATATATCCAGGCTCCTTAAAGTAAGCGTACCCATAGTGAAGGTACAGTGGGAGCTAAAGGTAGTTGAAGGACCTTCCATAGAAGAGCTCGTCGACGAGTTCCTAGAGAGGGTTAGAATCGCTCAGAAAAGGTAGGAACTTAAAGCTTTAAAAGATTAGCTGAAGCTCCTTACTACGATGTAGACCTTCACAGCTATCTATAGGGCTGTACGAAGCTGTTTGTTAGTTGGAGTAAAACCGTATGTGGAACTGATTACCTCCTTTCACACCTTTATGGGTTGGGAAGTAGCCAGGTAGCTACTAGAGGACTTCAGGTACGTAAGGTCTAAGCTTATATACCTCGCCTCCCGCCTTAAAAGGCGGGGCCCTCGGCTGTAGGGTACGTAGGTAGGTTTAAGGAGTATAACGTCTTTCTGAGGGTAAGTGGAAGCCCTAAAATAGCCTTAGCTTACCCCAGTACTTATCAAGCTTCGATAACTAACCTCTTTACCCACCTAGCGTATAGCTACATAATCGAGAGGAGCGACGCCCTTGTGGATAGGTTTACCCTAGATAACCCAGTTAGAGGTGCTTTAAGTGGAAGGAGGCTGAGGGACTTCGACTTACTCCTAGTTAGTGCTAACTACGAGCTGGACCTCCTCTACATAGTTAAGCTACTTAAGGAGGGCGGTGTTAAGCCCTTAGCTACCAGTAGGAGGGGTAGGCCCCTCGTAGTTATAGGTGGGCTAGCCGCTATGTCCAACCCGGAGCCCTTTATTGAGATAGCTGACGCGGTATTCGTAGGTGATGGAGAAGTACTTCTAGAGCGTTTAGTTAAGTCCATAAACCTGCTACCAGGTAATGCCGACTCTTTCCTAGATTCCCTAGGGGATAGCCTCTATAGGGGGGTAGGCCAGGTCGCAAAGGCATACGTAGAGGACTTAGACTCAGCACCCCATCCAACTGCGGAGATAAGGTCCACGATCATTAAACCTGTATACGGAGATGGGTTCTACGTGGAGATATCTCGGGGGTGTAGGTGGCTGTGTAAGTTCTGCCTAGAGTCGTTTATCACGTACCCCTACAGAATTAGGTCTTTAAGTACGCTGATTAAGCTTATCGAGGAGGGGCTACGTAAAGTCACCTCTAGGAGGGTCGTTATCTACTCCCTATCGACTTTCGACCACCCAGCTATAAGGGAGCTACTTAGGTACTTCATTAACAACGAGATAGACTTCTCACTGCCATCACTACGATGGGATACTGTAGGAGTTGAGGACCTAGACCTTATCTCAGCTTCCTCACAGAGAACCCTCACCCTAGCTCCCGAGGTTATTGATACCTACCTCAGCTGCTTTTTGGGTAAGTGCTTTGCTGAGGATAGGTTTACTGAGTTAGCTGAGGAAGCTTTAAGACGGGGCTTTGACCTAAAGCTCTACCTAATGGTCGGTATCCCGGGAGAGAGTGCAGAGACTTTACATAGCGCAGTTAGGTATCTCAAGAAGCTGGTTAGTTACGCAAAAGGCTTAGGTAGGAGGATATCTATTAGCGTAAACCCCTTAATACCTAAGCCTCACACACCTCTTCAACTACTACCGCTAGTACAGGAGGAGACTTACCAGGTTAAGGTCAAGCTACTTAAAAAGGAGCTTGAAGGAGCTGTTGTAGAGCCCCTTAAGTGGTCCCACGCCTTTATACAGGCTTTGATAGCCCTAGGCGATAGGGGCATCGGGAGAGCCATCGTTACCGCTAGCTCCGAGGGCTTTACGAGGAGTGCGATAGTTAAGGCGTCTGAGAGCCTAGGAGTAGACCTGAAGTACCCACTAAGGTGTAGAGAGCCTAGTGAAGCACCATGGCGCGTTGCTGTAATGCCCCTCGATAAGGTAGTCGAGAAGAGCTCCGAAACCGTGAAGCAGCAAGTTAAGGAGTGCCAACATAGTTAAAACTCAAGCTCATGAATCTCCAAAGCTATGTCCCACTCTCCTAAAGGGGTTACGTAAAGCTCATCACGACTACCCAGGGACGTTTAGCAGCATCTGACCTCGGTTTGGGGCTGAAGTCCTCGGCGGGGTCCCGTGCTATTGAACTCGGGGAGGTTCGTGGAATCTGTGGTTAGGGTCTACGAATCCCTTCGAAATTCGACCTCACCGATTACAGCTAAGGACCCTACCCTTTGAGAGCGTGGAAGAGGTCAGTTATAACCCCCAGGGGGTATCTAAGTGGGTGGGTTAGGGTGTTCGGCATAGATGAGATGTTCGAGGTCTCGTTTACTCAAGATGACATAGAGAGCATTGCCGAGGCCTTCAGAGAGATGAAGGAGCCTGTAACTCTCTATGTGTTCATAGAGAGGGACCGGAGTAGGTGTAGGTACTGCAATAACACCATTAAGCTGGTGGAAAGCTTAGCTAAGGCTAGTGCTCAGGTTTCAACTCCTCCCCTACTTAACTACGTAATAGCTGAGAAGGGGGTCAATGATGATCTCTTTGAGAAGTTTAGGATCTCTAGGATACCGTCCATAGCTTTACTAGAGGGCTACATAAGGTATATCGGTATGCCTGCAGGAGAGGAGATTAGGGGATTGGTGGAAACTATAATAAGGCTAAGCACTGGTGAGTCAGGACTTTCGGAGAGGTCCATTAGGAGGATCTCGGAGCTGAAGGCCCCTGTCCATATAGAGGTAATCGTAACCCCTACGTGTCCCTACTGCCCCTACGTAGCCTTAATGGCTAATATGATCGCGTTCGAGGCCTATAAGGCCGGTAATAGAGCTGTTGTAGCCGACATCGTGGAGGCCTACGAGAATCCTGACATCGCAGATGCGTACAACGTTATGAGCGTCCCAACAGTAGCTATAAATAGGCAGGTAGCATTCGTTGGACTCCCCTACGAGGAGCAGCTTGTTGAACTAGTTTACGATACTTCAATGAAGCTCTGGGTAAGAGAGCAGAGGAAGAAGTTCCTTGAGAGAGTGCTTAAGGAAGAAAGTGAGTAGGATTCCTCGCTAGCTAAAGCATAGTTCTTGCTACAGCTAGTTTTCTACCTTCGTAATGAGGTTAGCGTAGCGGTGAAATCCCTACTAAGCCCTCCTCTCCAATCTCCATTAAGTTTAGCAGGGGTTTATGTACTTGCCTCAGTGGATGGAAACACTCTAAAACTACTTACAAAGAACATCAAAACGCGGAGTCGCAACCCATATCTATGAATCTGGGAGGTCGTGTTTGAAGGTGAAATTAGGTAGCTCGCGGATAGTCCCTAGAGAGCTCTGCCCTAAGAGGTAGTGAAGCTCCAACTCTAGATTATCCTTAGCAGTACTATCCTCTCGAGAGCTCTTATGAGCTCGTTACTACGCTTCTGAGCTACGTAGCTCTCAACCTCTGCAGCATTCCTAAGCACATTCGTGGGGTAAAGTAGCTCGAGATCTTTTAGAGAGCTTACGTAGCTCTCAACAACTTGATAGGGGTAGCGGAACCTCCTGGGAGTTAGGAAGAACAGCCTCCCACCTGGATCTACGTAGGGACCTAGAGCGCCTAACCTCCGGCTATTCTCTGCTATGTAGGCGGCTATATCAGCTTGCTTACCCAGTGGAGGACCTGCGTGTATCTCATACCTTGGTAGCTCACGCGGTAGTACAGTAACTAGTAGCAGAGCTTCGGTCTCCTCATCACTCCAGACGAAGTAGCTTACGCTGGTAAAGCCGTACTTCCTCAGTAGGTTAAGTAGGGATCGAGCTACTGACCTCAGCTTACCCCAGATAACGTCTGGAGGAGTTCCCCTAGCTACACCGAATACTACTCCAAGAAGCTCCCGGTCCGTAGCCTCCACTACCTGCCTTAGCGAGCTCGTAGCCTGAGCTACAGCTGGTTCTAAGCGTGAAGTTCTGAAGAAACTGGTGGAGGGGTGCTCTAGGAACATCTGAGAGGCTACTACAAACCTAGCTAGGGACTCAGCTGAAACAGCTGAAGCAGCATTCCTACGGCTATCGATGGGATCTAGAACTATGAGGGGTGCCTTGAAGGTCTTTCTAAGCTTAGACGCTGTTAAGCTATCTACCTCCCCCTCCACTATTAGAACCTCACTATAGCGCCAGGAGGTAGCAGCTTTAACTACGTTAATAAAGCTTCCGTACTTTATGGTTAATAACTCGGCTAAGTAGCCGGAGAACCCCTCAACCTTGATCTCAGCTCCGTAGACCCCGATACCCTTTAGGAAGGACTTAAGGAGCCTTACCTCATCCTTAGACCTCTCGTCAAGCCTGCTTACAACGTACCTAGTGTGGAATGGAGTTCTATCAACAGCTGTTCTTATCTCGCTAATATCCCTAGCCCAGTAGGCTGGTACTATATCTATCTTGTAGTTACCTACCTCGATGTTTATGTATGGATGAGTAGCATACTTTAGCTTCGTACTGTCGTAGACCTTACTGAAGACCTCGTAAAGAGGTGTTATAACGTGGTCCTTCAGCCATACCTCGTTTAGGTCTTCGTATCTTATCAGTATGAACACGTCTAGGTCTATATCGCCCCGTAGTTCAGTGCCCTTAGCTACCGAGCCGTGAAGCTCTATAGAGTACTCGAAGGGTATCCTAAGATTCTCCTCAATTAGGTGTTTTACCCTATCAAAAAGCTCGAGAGCCCCAGCCCTTTCATCGGGTGTAGGTTTTACCTCAGCTAGTACTTCGGCTAGAACCTCTTCGAGGCTAGACATTCTTCTTCAGCCTAGCTACTACGAGGTCTGTGTACACCGGACCTTTAGGGGTTAGCTGACTTCTCTTAAGCTTAACTTGGGTTACTCTAGTAGTACCAAAGTCTTTAGCTTCATAGCTCCTAAGGTAGTCTAAGAGGCAGTCAGCCCTGTACCTACCCTTAACACGAGCAACAGTTATGTGAGGTACGAACTCCTCCCTATCTTCAACAGCATAGCTCCTCACGCACCTTTCAAGAGTATTGTGAATACTCCTAAGTACCTCGGCTCCTTCCTTAACCCCAACCCAGATAACCCTCGGCCTAGTTAAGCTCGGGAAAGCCCCTACTCCGCGTATACCCATAGTGAACTCAGTGAAGTTACTGCAAAGCTGAATGCACTCAGAGATCCTCGGTAAGTAAGCCTCCGGTACCTCACCTATGAATCTAAGCGTTAGGTGTACGTTTTCATCCTCTACAGGCTTTATTCCACTGTCAATAGAGCACGACACTACAGCATCCCTAAACTCCAGTATCCTCCTCCAGACCTCTACGTCCTCTACCTCCACAGCTATGAATAGCCTGAGCACCGCATCACCAAGCCGTAGAGAGCTTAAAACTTAAAATTTGTTGGTAGTAGAGTTACGTGGGGCCGTCGTCTAGCTTGGCTAGGATGCCAGCCTGGGGATGCTACCCCGCCGGAGCGCTGGTGGTCCCGGGTTCAAATCCCGGCGGCCCCACTACCTAGCTCTTCAATCTAAAAGAGCTAGGTACTCAGTTGTAGGTGGAGATACGGTGTGGTAGTGGTAAGCCCTACCCTAGTTAGGAAGTTCCTTGAGAGCTCTAATCTCCTAAGGAAGGTGTACGAGTTCCTAGAGAGCGATGAGGAGGTTCAGAGCTTAGTTGAGATGTCGAACATAATGGCTGTCGGTAGGTTGCGGTACAATGACCACGGTGTAGTGCACTCTAGGATAGTTAGCGGAGCCTCTCTAGAGATCCTGGACATGCTCATCAAGGCTGGGATTAGACCTACATCCATGGAGTTCAACGTTACGAAAAACTTAGAGGAGGCCATGTTAATAACTCTAGCTGGAGCGTATCTACACGATATAGGTAACGCAGTACATAGGGAAAACCACGAGTTCATAGGGTCTCTGCTAGCTAAGGATATAGTCGATAGAATGCTTACTGACGTGATGCCTGGTGCGGAGAGTAGAAGGAGGAGGATGATCAGGCAGGAGGTACTACACGCGATATACGCTACAGAGACCAATACGCAGGCTCTAACTGTTGAAGCGAGTTCCGTTAAGATAGCCGACGGTACGGATATGGCTGAGGGTAGAGCTAGGATACCGTATAAGCTAGGTAAGATCGATATGCACTCCGTATCGGCTATAAGTATAAAGAGAGTCGAGATCCTCCCAGGAACTTCAAGACCCGTAGCTATAGCTGTTTCCATGGATAACTACGCAGGTCTATTCCAGATAGAGGCCGTGTTGAAGCCTAAGATAGCTACTACAAGAGTAGCTGACTACTTCGAAGTCATAGCTAGGGTTGGAGATAGAGAGCTAAGAGTCTACCCACCCTATGCCTAACTGAGCTTCGGTGGGATGGTGGAGCCCTACGTCGTTAGGTTCGTCTCAGTAAGGTCGGGTGTCGGTAAGACTACCCTAATCTCCGGGGTCTCTAGGAAGCTATTAGAGCTAGGCTTAGCTGTAGCTGCAGTTAAGCACTCACATAGAGGTGTGGACCTCGAGGAGAATGACAGTAGGAGGTTTCTAGAGGTAGGGGTGAGGGAAGTAGTTGTATCGAGTAGGGATCTGACCATCATCTACAGTAGGGAGGTACCAGAGGACTTAGTAGCTACGATACAGCTGCTGAGGAAGCCTATAGTGCTCGTTGAAGGGTTTAAGAACGCGGATGTGGGTGATAAGGTAGTCGTAGCGGAGAACCTAGATGAGGCAGTAGAGCTCGTAGACTCCAGTACCATAGCCGTAGTGCTAAGCTCTAAGGAGGAATTACCCCAGGCTGAAGGGGTTCTAACAATTCAGGATACCGATAAGCTAGCTACGGTAATAGCTGAGAGAGCTGAAGAGCACCTGCTCAAGCAGCTTCCAGGGCTCAACTGCGGGTACTGCGGGTACAGCACCTGTAAAGAACTAGCTCTAAGCGTTCTCAAGGGGGGTAGTAGGGTATGCCCTCGAGTACTTGACGTAAAACTTGTTGTAGACGGTCGTGAGGTACCCCTGAATCCGTTCGTCAAGAACGTACTTAGCTCCGTCATCGACGGTCTTCTAAAGGCTCTTAAGGGTATACCCGAGAGATACACTAGCGTTGAAGTGAGAATAGCTAGGTAGTAGAGGAGCC
>CAYTXX010000009.1:0-24755 GCA_964442165.1 uncultured Desulfurococcaceae archaeon
GCACCGCAACCTTCGCAGAGAATCTCGTTAACGCGAGCCTTACCCTCAGTAATCTCGATAGCGCCGTAAGGGCATACGGTTACGCAGACCCTACACCCGTTACACCTATCCCTATCTACCTCAGCAATTATAGGCTCCTTCTCGATGTAGCCGCGTAGAAGCATCTCAGCAGCCTTAGCAGCAGAGCTCGCAGCCTGAGCTATAGATTCAGGTATGTCCTTAGGCCCCTGCACAGTGCCGGCTACTAGTACACCGGCAACGGAGGTCTCAACAGGTCTTAGCTTGGGGTGTACCTCACTAACGAACATGAACTGGTCTACCGGTATCTTAAGCATCTCAGCGAGCTTTCTATCGATAGTTGACACCATGCCTAAGGCCAAGACCACTAAGTCAGCTCTAATCAAGATCTCACGGTTGTCTAGAAGGTCGTAGCCTTCAACCACTACATCACCCGTTAACCTATCCTTATACACTCTCGAGACCCTACCCTTAATGTAGATAGCCCCGTGCTCCTGAGTTCTCTTAATGAACTCCTCAAAGCCCTTACCGCCGGCTCTCACATCAATGTAGAACACGTAGGCCTCGCCATCGGGTACACGCTCAAGGAATAGTAGCGCGTGTTTAGCTGTATACATGCAGCAGATCTTGGAGCAGTAGGGTAGGTGGTTTACATCACGTGAGCCAACGCACTGTATAAACACCACCCTCTTTACAGGCTTCCCATCGCTAGGCCTTCTGACCTCCCCACGTGTAGGTCCTTGAACGTCTAGTATCCTCTCAAACTGCATCGAGTCTATAACGTCGTTCTCCACCCCATACTGGTACTCCGGTAGCTTCTTAGCTGGGTATAGCTCGTACCCCGTAGCTACTACTATAGCTCCAACAACCTCTTCCACAACCTCTTCCCGGTACTCTAGGTCTATAGCCTTAGCTGGGCATACCTTAACGCAGCGACCGCACCTAGTGCAGTGCTCGAAGTCAACTACGTAAGCTGAGGGCACTGCCTGAGCAAACGATATGTAGATAGCTTTTCTCCTACTAAGCCCTCTATTAAACTCGCTGGGGACCTCAACTGGGCAGACCCTCTCGCAGAAGCCACAGAGCGTGCAGGTACCTACCTTAACACCCCTAGGTCTAACCCTTAGCCTGACCTTGAAGTTCCCCGCGTAGCCCTCAACGCTCTCAACCTCCGTTAAGGAGTATATCCTGACTAGCGGGTGCTTCGCTACCTCAGCCATCAGTGGTGTTAGTATACACTGAGCGCAGTCTAGTGTTGGGAAGGTTTCGTGGAGCATCGCCATCTTACCACCTATACTAGGAGTTCTCTCGACTAGAGCTACAGGTATACCCATCTTAGCTAGCGTAAGTGCTGCTGTAATCCCCGCTATACCCCCACCTATAACTAGGACCTTCTTCGTAACGCTAACTTTAGTAGGTTCGTAGGGCTTATTGCCGAGTAACTTAGCTACCGCACCAGATATAATTCTTACAGCTTTTTCGGTAGCTAAGTTCTTATCTAGGTGAACCCAGCTATCAAGCTCCCTAATGGAGACCATCTCAAGCCTATACCTATTTAAACCAGCTCTTTCAATAGCTCCCGCAAATGTCTCGAGGTGTAGTGATGGCGTGCAAGCAGCTACAACTACACCATCCAGCTCGTACTCCCCAATAGCCTTAGCTATGAGCTCCTGCCCAGGCTCGGAACACAGGAACACGTAGTCCTCAGCGTAGGCAACCCCGGGGAGCTTCCTAACCTCCTCAATAACCTTCTTAACGTTAATAACGCCAGCGATATTCACACCGCAGTGGCAGACGAAGACGCCTATACGCAACTAACATTCCCCCTGCACGAAGTTCTCCTAAGCTTAGCACACTTAGGGTAGTTTCTACTTGAGTTAAAAACATGAGGTTCAGCCTTAAGCACTTATAGAGGTACTTTTAATAGCTCGTTCTTCCTCTTAACACTCTCCTCGAGCACCTCCTCTATTAGGTTCCTACCCGCGCTGTCTATTGCTACAACTAGCGGACCGAAATCCTCTACCTCGAAGACCCAGACAGCCTCCGGTATACCGAGGTCTAACCAGTGCACATCTATAACCCTCTTAATAGACTGCGCAGCTAGGACCCCCGCACCGCCGGTATACGTAGCGTAGACCGCACCGTACTTAGTGCAGGCCTCAGCAGTTCTCTTACCCATACCACCCTTACCAATAACTACCCTAACGTTAAGCTTCTCTATAACCTCGTACTCGTAGAGCTCCATTCTAGCGCTAGTTGTTGGACCGCCTGCTACTACGACCCATTGACCATCCTTCTTAGTTACCACAGGTCCGCAGTGGTATATTACACCACCCCTAAGGTCGAATGGTAACGGCTTACCCTCCCTTAAGTACTCAATTATTCTCCTGTGCGCAGCGTCCCGTGCGGTGTAGATCACCCCGGTTAGGTACACTATATCCCCTACACGTAGCTTCCTCACATCCTCCTCAGAGAGGGGTACCCTAAGTCTATACTCTACCACGGAGACACCACCCTACTGCGATACGGTGTACTCACCCGTAGATTTAACTACTACAGTCGCTCTCCTCGCAGCCCAGCACTGGAATACTACAGCTACCGCGTACGTTGCGGGGTGCCTGTAGGCGTAGTCGACGTGGACGGCTAGTGCCGTTGTCTTACCGCCCATACCCATCGTACCTATACCTAGTTTATTGATCATCTCTAGTATCCTCCTCTCAAGATCAGCTACCGTCGGCTCGGGGTGCTTTGTCCCTATCTTCCTTACAACGGCACACTTCTTAGCTAGGTGGATAGCCATGTCTGCCGTACCGGCAATGCCGACTCCAATAATTGTCGGTGGGCAGGGCATAGCACCTGCCTTAACAACAGCATCAAGTATAACCTCCTTAACTCCCTCAAGCCCCTTACCCGGGGGTATCATGGTGAATACAGCTACGTACTCTGAACCCCCACCTTTAGGAACTACGGTAACCTCTAGGTAGTCCCCTTGAGGGTCAATACCATCCCACACGATTACTGGGGTGTACCTACCAGTGTTATCACCGGGATTACGCCCGGTGATCGGGTCTACGCTATTAGGTCTTAGCGGGACCTCCTTAGTAGCTATACGTGTAGCTTCGATTAGGGCCTCCTCTACAACATCTATCGCAGGGAACTTAGCTCCAAGCTTAACGTAGTACGTTACGAGGCCTGTATCCTGACATATGGGGGCTTTAAGCTTCTCAGCTAGGTCTATATTCCTACGTATAGCCTCAAGCTGAGCTTTCGCAGCTGGGTTTACCTCCTCTTCATAAGCTCTCTGTAGGGCCTCCTTTACATCTGGTGGTAAGTATATTGAGGCTACTTTAAGCCCTTCAACAACAGCCTTAACTATAGCGTCCCTGAAGTCTACCATGCTCCCTACACCGGTGGCATCGGCGATATCAACCCTTGCCCTAGCAACACTTTCATCTGCTTCCTAGGTCTCTCAATAAGCTCTCTGACCTCAGCCTCCAGCTCGCCTCTCGAGAGCTTCCTCCTCGCATAGCCTAGCTCCATGGCCTTCTCAGCTACAGCTATAGCCTCCCTTACGTAGAGCTCCACCTCCTCCATAGTCCCTATTATCCTCTCCTCGTGGATACCCGTCTCCTCACTATACTTAGCTATAGCTATAGCTGCTGCGTAGAACATCTCATCGGTCATCTTCTTAGCTCTAACGGTTAGGACTCCCCTGAATACTGCTGGGAACCCTAAGCTATTGTTTATCTGGTTCGGGAAGTCGCTTCTACCTGTAGCAACGATCCTTGCCCCGGCTTCCTTAGCTTCCCAAGGCCAGATCTCCGGTACCGGGTTAGCCTCGGCAAAAACTATGGGGTCCTTATTCATCTCCATAACCCACTCCTTCTTAATAACACCAGGTCCCGGCGTTGAAGCTGCTATAACTACATCAGCTCCCTTAAGAGCCTCCTTAATACCACCCTTTACGCACTCTGGATTACTTTCAACAGCTATCTGATACTTCCAGGGGTTAGTCTTCCTCAACTCCTCAATATCCTCCCTCTCCCTATGTAGTATACCTTTAGAGTCCACAACGACCATGTTCTCCGGCCTAGCATTGAAGACCTTGAGGTACCTATAGGTACAGACATTTGCTGCTCCAGCACCTACCAACGCTATTCTCGTGTGCTCGATCTTCCTACCCGTGAGTTTAAGTGCATTTATTAGAGCTGCTAGAGTTACGAGAGCTGTACCCTGCTGGTCGTCGTGCCAGACCGGTATGTCTAGGACCTCCTGAAGTTTCTCGAGTATGTAGAAGCACTTAGGGGACTCTATATCCTCTAGGTTAATAGCTCCAAAGCTAGGCTCCATAGCCTTAACTATGTATATGAGCTTATCTGGATCGGTCTCCCTTAGTACGATTGGAACAGCGTCAACACCGCCAAGGTACTTAAAGAGCAGAGCCTTACCCTCCATTACCGGTAGCCCAGCAGCTGGGCCGATCTTCCCTAGCCCGAGAACCCTCGTACCATCGCTAACTACTGCTGCGGCATTCCACCTCCACGTATAGTCGAACGATAAGTCCTCCCCACCTGCCTTAATCCTCCTGCAGGGCTCGGCAACACCGGGAGTATACCATATAGAGAAGTCCTCTAAGCTAGTAATAGGACACCTCGGTGCAACCTCTATTTTCCCGCTGTAGTACTTATGGAGCTTCTCAGAAAGGGCAAACCAATCCTTTCTAGCCTGGGTCATGCAGTGTAGCACCGAAATCCTATACTAGCTAGCTATTTTAAGCTTCATACAGCACTCGTATATGAGCAGTATAAGTAAGCTCCACCCCCGACCTCGGAGTGGAGGAGTATACCCACCGATAGGGTATACCTTCAGCAAACCTGGAAACACCAAGAGTGTAAAGATGAAGACTACCATCGCCTTGGAATTCCCATACGGCAACATAGCTAGACCTAAAGCCAGGCTTTTCCGTAACCCAGCTCATGAAGCAATCAAATGCCCTCCGAACCCCCTTAACAACTTCGAATAAGCTCCCATAGTCTGAGGGTCGCAGCAACCATCAGGAAGATACCACAAGAACGCCTTGGAGAGCCCTTCGCAACTGTTTTGAGTTTTACATGGTCCGATTCTATTCCTCTGCTATGAGAAGTTCTAAGAGAGCTAGGAGTAAGCGAGGTATTAAGTACTCAAGATGTGGGGGTCTAGGGGTGCCCCTGAACGCCCCCAAGCCCAATGAAAACCTGAGCGGGATGCGGGAACAGAGATGAAGCGATGAATCATATCAACTCGTGTAAACCTTTATGAGAGCCGAACCCCCTGCATGAGAACAGTATTTCTCGAAGGCTTGGTTTTAAGGAGGCTCCTCAAGGAGCTTGTAGTATTTCGTGAGTAGCTTACCTGGAGCGAGGTGTTTAGCTGTACTGTAAATAAGCTTGTCAGAGGCTTAGCTATATACGGTTGCTGGAAGTTTTCGTGGGTAGGGGTCTGTGAATGAGGAGTACTGCAGGAGGTTAAGCTCCCTACTTGAGATCGATAGGTCGCTAGCCCCTCTCGGGGTCTACGTAGCCTACACCGTTACGTGGTCTGAGGTAGGTGGGGGTACAGGTTTAGACCTTAACGCAGAGGTGGGGGGTTTGATTAGGTACATTAGGTCTACGTACAGCCTAGAGAGGCTGAAGGACGTACCGGTATTCAGAGCCTACAGGGACTTCTTCTGGAGGATCGGGGTAGACCCAACTAAGGTAAGGCCCTCGAGCGAGGCCATCGTTAGGAGGTGCTTAAGGGGGTCCTTCCCTAGGATAGGGCTAGTAGTTGATGTCGGTAACATAGCTTCGGCCTACACCGGGGTCCCGATAGGTCTCTACGATATGGATAGGTCTTCACCACCCTACATCCTAACCCTAACCTCCGGAGGTGAGGTCTTCAGGCCTATAGGGGGCGGTGAGGAGGTGCTACCAGCCGGGGTACCGGTGCTGAAGGACTCTAGTGGTAGGGTGCTCCACATCTACCCCCACAGGGATAGCGTTGAGACGGCGATAACCGAGAGGACCACCAAGGTATTCGTACTGGGTGCAGGGGTCCCGGGGGTCGAGAGGGGTAGGGTCTCGGAGGCCGTTAGGAGGGTTGCCGAGCTCCTCTCGAGGGCTGGGTGGAGGTGGTGCGGGGATGTATTCGTTAAGGAGCCTACCTAGGCCGTCTCCCTAGTAAGGGTCTTCACAGCTACAGCACCAGCTGAGGTAATAGCTAGGCTCACCAGGACGGCGTACGGTGGGTTTAGGAGCGGTAATACAGTGTTCAGTAGGGCTGTACCTAGGAATAGCACGGCGTTCATGAAGGCTACGGAGGTTGCAGCAACCTCGGGTCTGCGGGCCTCCCTCATCATGGGGGAGATCACTATGTGGGGGCCTAGTGAGGCCCCCAGTAGGGCTAGGGATAGCGCAGCTGCGGAGGTACTTCCGAGGGTGTAGGAGGCGTAGAGAAGGGCCCACGAGGCAGCCATGGATGTAGCTGAGAGCAGTAGTAGGGGCCTCCTCCTCCGGATTACTCTATCGCTTACGTAGCCAGCTATAGGTGATGCAGCTACGAAGATGGCTACTAATACCATTAGGTAGTAGCTTACTGTAACCCTATCCAGCCCGAAGCACCTTAACAGCAGTAGCTGACCCCAGGAGGACTGGAACGAGAGAGCTGTCCCGTAGGTAGCTAGGGCACCTACGCTAACCCCCCAGCTATGTGGGTCCCTCACGATCTCCCCTAGGTTCCTAAAGGTGCTCGAAAGGTAGCTACCGCCAGAGCCTAGGTCTACGAGTACTCGGAGGCCTACGTAGGCTGTAGCTAGGGCTGCGGCTAAGGTAACTGCAGAGAGGGCTACGGAGGTGTAGGTTAGGCCAAGGCGGTCGAGAGCTAGCCTAAGGGGGTAGGTAGCTAACATGGCGCTGAGGTTCCCCACTACAAGCGCTATAGCTGTAGCCCCTACCTGCTCATCCCTCCTGTAGTAGAGTGAGAGGGACCTCTGGTACGAGAGGAAGGCCGCGGTTGCGGAGAACCCTACTAGGACTCTGCTAAGCATGAGTAGTAGCGGTATGCGGGTAGCCATGAGTAGAGTGGCGAAAGACATGAGAGCTAGTAGCGGCGTTGCAACCCGACCGATCCCGAAGTGGTCCAGGAGGGACCCGACGGCAAACTGCGATAGCGCGTAGGTGTAGAAGTATAGGGAGGATAGTAGGGATAGCATTAGCTGGGGATCCGCACCGAACTCCCTAGCTAGCTCGGAGACCTCCCTCTCCATGACCCCAGTCATAGCTCTGTGGAAATACGCTAGGCTGTAGGCTACTAGAAGTACCGCGGTAAGAGCGTAGCGCTTCCAAAACCTCACGGAGCCCACCTAAGCTAGGACCACTACCCTAACAGAACTAGTTAGAGCTCTAACCCCCCAGGCTAGGTCTAGGGATGCTAGCTTCCTCTTCAGCTCCTCAAGCTCCTCCTCAGCTATGGGGGCTACCCTGTATGTGATTAGGGTGCAGCTAGGGCTTACTATCGACGAGGCGTAGAGGCCCTCCATGTACCTAGCCAGAGCAGTATCCACATCCCTACCCGACGGGAGGCATCTAGCTGGGTGGGTGTGGGCCTCCACGAGTACGCCACCTACGTAGGGTAGTACTACCCTACCTAGACCCCCCTCAGCTACGTAGACAGTCCCGTCCCTGAATACGTAGAGGGCGTACTCGATACCCGTAGAGAGGGTTGAGTAGGTAAGGGGCTTAAGCTCTCCCAGTACGTCGACTAGGTAGTCAACGGCCCCCTCTAGGATCTCTTCGGGCGGCTCACCTCCTAGACCCTCTACGTAGACTACCTTAACCCCCAGCTCCTCAAGCTCACCCAGCTCGAACCTCTCAGAACCTAGGGTACACCCCGAGAAGTAGACGTAGACCTCCTCACCTCTAACTAAGCCACCTACGCTACACCCGTACTCAGCCTCTATGGACGCTAGGCCGTCGGCTAGGAGAACCCTCCTAGCTAGCTCGGTGGAGCTTGGAGTCTTGAAGAGCTTCTCGTACTTAGGTGGAGGGCCCGTAGTCGAGCACCTCTAGTAGGACTTCAGAAGCCCCCCGTCTACCGGGACCACCGCCCCAGTTACGTAGGAGGCTAGCGGGCTTAGGAGGAAAGCCACTACGTACCCAACCTCCCTCGGGGTACCGAGCCTCCCGAGAGGTACCTCAGCTACGTACTCCTTAAGGGCCTCCTCGAAGCTCTTACCTGACCTGGAGGCCGCATCCTTAACGACCTGGATAGTCCTCTCCGTAGCTATCCTCCCGGGTACTACGACGTTAACCCTGATCCCCCTAGGTGCTAGCTCCCGGGATAGGGTCTTAGCTAACCCGTGGACAGCTGACCTAAGTACGTTGGAGAGAGCTATGTTGGGTATTGGCTCCCTAACCGACGTACTGGTGAGGTACGCTACCGAGCCCCTACCGGACCTCTCTAGATAGGGTACAGCCCTCCTAGTTAACCACACAGCGCTTAGCACTAGGAGCCTAACCCCGTATTCCCAGTCCCCGAGCTCTAGCTCGAGGAACCTCCCAGTCCTTGGAGGGCCCGTAACGTAGACTAGGCCATCTAACCCCCCTAGGGCCTCAGCCGCGCTATCGACCAGCCCCTCGCAGTCCTCCCTAGAAGTTAGGTCTGCGGTGAACCCGTAGACCTCACCTAACTTGGAGAGCTCCTCGATAGCCTTCTCCACAGACTCCCTAGACCTACCGCTTACAGCAACTCGAGCCCCTTCCTCAAGTAGGACTTCGGCGATACCCCTACCTATACCCCTAGTAGAGGCCGTTACCAGCACCCTAAACCCCTCTAGCCCAAGCCTGCCCACGGTCCTCACCGACTAGACTACAGACCCAACGTTAAGAGCTCGTATCTGAGCTACGGTAGGAGGGAGATATAAAGCTAGCTACCTAAATCCTGGGGCTTAGAGCTGAGGTACCTGGCTGTAGTCTGCGGTAGGTACGTCCGATTACTAGTGGAGTCCGTTAGGAGGTACGACACGGGTTCGTCGATAGCTCTAGTAGCGCTCGACGAGGGTGCTGCGGAGGAGGGGAGGTCCATCGGGCTTAGCGAGGTGCTAGTTGGACGCGAGTCCCTGAGCTCCACCGACCTTAGGAGGGTTGACGTAGCTCTGGTCTGGGCCTGCTCGGATGAGGAGACCTGCGAGCTAGGTAGGCAGCTACGCTCAGCCGGTGTACCGATGGTCGTAGGGCTTACCCTATCAACCGGAGCGGCCCTCGGGAGGGGGAACTGCGGGTTTGACTCCGTAGTGTCGGTAGGCCTCTACGTTGAGAGCGCTTTGGGGAGCTTAGTAGGCTTCGATACCTGGGTTGAGGTACCTATCAGGGGGTTCGCCAACGCTTACGTTAGGGCGTACAGGGTCCTCAGGAGAGCTAGGCTCGGTATAACCCTTCAGGAGCTGGAGGAGGCTACTAGGGACTGCGGAGGGACCCTCTTCACCTACGACAGGGGCGGTACCTACGTAACCTCCCCAACCCGTAGGCTAGAGGAGGGGGACCTCCTAGTCGTAGTAGCACCTGCGGAGAGGTCTGCGGTCACATGCGTGGAGAGGGTTAACAAGCTTTTTACCCTAGCCGAGAGGGTGTACACAGCGCTAGAGTCTAGGCGACCTCCAGGGGGTGGGTAGTGGGTGCCCGAGTGGTTTGAGCCTATACTAAGCTACTTGGTAAGGGTGATCCAGGCAGCTATAGCTATCGCGGTAGCCTACCTAGTCGTTAAGTACTTGGATAGGCTCGTAGCGGCCTTCGTTAAGATAGAGGAGCACGAGTACCTCGAGAGGTTCCTAATGTTCCTTAAGGCTATCGTGTACGCTATAGCAGCTCTAACAGCTATAAGCTTCCTCTCAACGGAGTCCGTAGTCTTCGCAGTTATGCTACTAGCAGTCGGTATAGCTGTCGTAGTCATGTTCTCGGACGTCCTCAGGAACCTGGGATCCGAGCTCTACGTTAGGAGCTCTAAAGCCTTTAGAGTAGGGGACTGGGTAGAGGTTGACGGGGTCCAGGGCAGGGTCTCCTCCATGACGTCCCTAGGGGTCGTCGTGGAGACCCTAAGGAGGGAGAGGGTATTCATACCCTACACGAGGTTAGCGCATACAAGGGTTATTAACAGGTCGGGGGTCTACGGGGTATCGCTAAGACTTGAGGTTAGGGTACCTAAGACGTACGACGTAGGTAAGGCTAGGGAGATGCTGGCATCGGCCCTTCAGGTCGTTAGGGAGGACCTGATCTCCGAGCCGTCGGTAACCCTAAGGGGGTCTACCGAGTCCTTCTACGTGTTCGACGTAGTGCTAGACATCATGAACGTAGGTAAGGTTGAGGAGGTCTTCGAGAGGGTATTCCTGGAGCTGAAGACCCGCGAGCCGGGCTTAGACGTAGTGTTCTAGCTAGCCTACGGTGCGGGTATTGCCCGAGGACCGCCTAGCTAAGGTTCTCAAGCTCTGGAGAGCCGAGACTTCGACCTACCAGTTCTCGACTAGCATATCGACTACTCTAGCCCAGGCCTACGCTATAAGGGTCCTACGTTTCGACGTAGACCACCTAGGGCTCTTGGTGTTCCTGCAGGTAGGCTCGGTGAGTCTGGGCTTCCTAACCGGCTCGCTACTGGTAGCCGTCCTTAGGAGGAGGCGGATCCTCCTGTGGAAGGTCTTCGGGGCTGTGAACAGGGTGCTCTGGGCTACGGTAGGGTTTAGCCACCTACTACCCGAGAAGGCTGGGGCGGGCTACCTCCTAGCTTCAGTAGCTATCGCGCAGTTCGCAGGTTCAGTAGCCGGGATCGCAGCTGGTGACGTCGGGGCCGACCTAGTTAGTAGGGAAAGGGCCGTTAGGTTCTACAGCTCCCTAAACTCCCTAGCGCTCCTAGCTAACTGCCTAGGGCTAGCTACCGCTACAGCTCTCTTCTACCTAGTACCAGCTCCCTCAGCTTTAGAGGCCTACACCGTAGCCTACGGTACTGCCCTAACTTCCTCACTAGCCTCAACATCCCTACTAGCTATGCTGGAGGACCTAAACCCACCTAGCTCCTCAGCTAGAGCTGCGGACTCTCTAAGGGAGTTCGCGAACGTCTCAAAGAGCTCGGAGTGCTCTAGCTACGTAAAGCTAGTGACCCTCTTCACCGCAGTCGTCAGCCTCCCGGGAGCTCTCTGGAACTATTACCTACTAACGGTGTTTAAGGGTAGCGAGAGCTGGATAACCCTTAAGGCTATAGCGGCTAACCTAAGCCAGGCCGTCGGGTTCAGGCTCTGGGGGGAGGTCTTCAGGAAGGCCGGTACCCTGAGGGGCCTCTACGTAGGTATAGCCCTTACATCCCCCATACCGACAGCCTTCATCTTCGCGCCAACTCTATGGGCTCAGCTAGCGGTCGAGGTCTACTCAGGCTTCGTGTGGGCAGCCTACAACCTAGCTAACAACATCTACACCCTCTACCTACCTAGGAGGGAGTCCAGGGTATACTTCATAGCCCTACTAAACCTAGCCTCCAACGCTGTAGCCTCGGTAACTTCGCGGCTGGGGGCCTCGATAGCCTCCCTAGGCCTTCAGCCTATGAACGCTGTCTTCGTAGCGTCAACTGTCGGCAGGTTAACCGCTAGCCTCGTAGCTAGGGCTAGGGCCCCTAAGCTAGCCGTAGGGTAGGGCCTACGTAAACCTAGACCAAGGTAAAAGAGCTTAAGCTCGGGGCTGCAGAGCTCGGTGCGCTACAGCTTAAGCCTGCAGAGCTCTACTAGGTGGTTAGGCCACGGTGCTAGAGTGTACCTCTTCAGCCAGTCCTCATCGACCTCTAGCCTCCTAAGCTCCTCGACGAGTCTATCTACAAGCTCCCTAGGTATACGGCCCTCGGCAACTGCTGGGCAGTCTAGGTCTAGGTAGACGACCCTCTCCCCGGTACTGAAGTCGTAGTATACCATGACGGGCCACAGCCTGCAGTCTAGGGGCCTATCGCGGTATATCCTACATCTACCAGCCTCGTCGAGGTACGGGCACGGCTTTCCGTTCCTAGCTCCTATAGCCCTAACGCACCCCAGCTCCGTGGGGACCTCGAAGCTGCTCCCGGAGAACTCCCCCTCCTCCTCAGGTAGGAGGACCGCGTAGAACCTCCTGCAGCAGTTCTCAGTACAGTTACCACATATCGAGCCGAAGTCTACGAAGTCGAACCTGAACCTGACCTTAGCCCCACCCATACGCTATCTGACCTGACCCCAAGATGCTCTCTTGAGTAGTAGTTTATAAAAGAGCGGTACCGAGGGCTTAAGGGGCAGTACTTTCAGTTGTAAAAAGGTGTTCAGCTACAGGGGTAGCGCTGTTAGTAGAGCTACTAGGGTAGGTGCTGCTACTAGGGTCATGAAGAGGACCCCTAGCGAGACCCCGAGCCTCCACAGAGCTCCGGATACTAGGCTGACTATCAGGGTCCCGAAGATCCCGGCTACCTTAGCGTCGTAGTAGGAGAGCATGATCACTATAGCTATGAAGAGGCCGTAGAGAGCCTCAGCTGGGACCCTCCTGAACACCGCTAGGGTTATCCTCCTAGAGTACTTAACGAGTACGGGGTAGGCTACTAGGAAAGCTATAGCTGTAGCTAGGAAGAGGGATAGGGCTATCGTGGTGTAGTCATAGTTGGACATTATGTAGTCCCTGGGGGTCATCCCCAGGTTCTCCAGCTTCGTGAAGAACGGCATCGCGGGTCCCGCAGCCATGGGCCCTGTAGGCTGCCCTATGACTATTAGCGGTATCAGGGTACCACCTATGTAGGTAGCGTTCTTTATAGCGTCCCTAACTGTGTAGGCTAGGACCGAACCCTTAACTCTATCCCTACTACCCTCCCTGAGCAGGTCCCCTACCAATATCGTAAGCCCTACGGGGGACATCACAGTAGCTAGGATCGATGTAACAGCAGACCACAGGGTACTGTGGGCTAGCTCCTCCTTAGTCAGTATCCTAAGCGGGTTTAGACTTATCCTACCTACCCTAGCTAGCTTAACCTCCTTAGGTCCCCTCCGGGCGTAGGACTTCCTAAGCTCTCTATGCAGCATCGAGAGGAGGTCGAACATTAGGGGGCCTATGGTTATCCCTAGGAAGAAGCTTATGTATATAGGCCTCCCGTAGATCGACCTAAGGCCCTGGACCAGTAGAGCGAACGACGGTATAGATAGCAAGGCTACCCACCTACTCCTAGAGGTTACAGCTAGGACGACCACCCCGGCTAGCACTAGCCAGAACCACCGGGCTACCTTAACCCCTAGGACCGTGTCCGTAGCCCTCAGCCACTCACCTGCGGGCATCAGCTGGTAGGAGAGGGCTAGGGATACGGCGAGAGCTACTACCTGACCTACTACGCTAGCAGCTATACCCTTCCTCATTACCGTATCCGCAAGCCCGTGCTCCTTAGCTACTAGGGCGTCGGGGACCTGAGGTACGGCCATAACCCCTCCTGGGATCCCGGCAAGCGCTACCGGGATGCTATCAGCCATCTTGAAGGCGGCTATGCTCGCTACGAACCATACGAGGACTAGTAGCGGGTCCAGCCCGGCTAGCAGTAGCGTAAGGGCTATAGGGGCCATCGTAGCCGTCTCGTCGGTACCCGGTAGTATACCTATGAAGATGTAGAGGAAGCAGGAGAGAGTCGAGAGGAGTACGATCAGGGCTACCGTGAGCGGGTCCACGGTCTACACCTCCTTAACCTCCCTCTTAACCCTAGCTAGGAGTAGGGAGATCGCGAAGCCCACCGTAGCACCTACAGCACCTAGGGTGATCGATATACCGCCCGCTGCTACCCCTATCAGCTCAGCGACCCTCGGAGCTATGTAGAAGAATAGCATCGCTAGAGCCGTTGACACAGCTGTGCAGACACCGAGCTCCTTCAGGGACACGTACTCCCCGTACAGCTCGTAAAACTCCTCGTCGGGCTCCACCGGGGGTCCCTCAAAGTAGGCTGTAGGCCGGGGTTAAATAAACTACAACAGGTGCCTACAGCAACCCTAGGCTTCAGATCTAACTGCGCCGAGGGAGTACGGTAGTTTTTAGGTAGCTCAAGCTTGGGTAGTGGGTGTAGCTATGTACCCTAAGCCCAGGTACGTAGCTCCGGTAGTAGTACTAGCTGTAGTCCTAGTGCTACTGCCCCAGCCTACCTGGCTAGCTCTAGCTAGCCCGGTCGGTGAGTACCTGGTAAGCTACGCTGAGGACCCGGGTTTACTGCCCTACCTAAGGTCGTACGGGTGCACGGTAGCTAGGGACTTCCCGTCCTTCGGGATAGCCCTAGTTGAGTGTCCGGAGGCGGTAGCTAAAGCCTACAGGCTAACCCTCAACTTCGAGGTAGCTGTAGCTGTAGGTGAGCTCAGGACCCTGGGACCCGTCGAGTCCTTCGCCCAGCCCGGCTACAGCTACACCACGAGCTGGTCCTGGGCTGTGTCGAGGGTAGGCGCGGACCTGGTCTGGGGCTATCTAGGTAGGTCCGGTGAGGGGCTTGTCGTAGCGGTACTGGATACTGGTGTAGACCCAACGCATCCCCTACTCGACGGTAAGCTACTTACGGCCGACCCCACGGACCCGAGATACCCCGGGGGCTGGATAGAGTTCGACAGGAAGGGGCGCCCTGTCTGCACGACCCCTAGGGATACCCACGGCCACGGTACCTGGGTAAGCAGTATACTGGTCGGTGGGGACACCTCGAGCTACCTCTTCGGCGTAGTACCCCAGGCTAAGCTAATGGTCGCGGCGGTACTCCAGGGAGGCTACGGTACGGCCGCGCAGGTCCTAGCCGGGCTGGAGTGGGTTACCGCACCCTACGACTGCCTGAGGAGGCGCCTGGAGGTCCCGAGGCCTGCGGTGGTATCGATGAGCTTCGGGGCCCTGGGTAACTACAGCAACGTCTTCCTACCAGCTATTAGGAAGCTCATCGAGCTGGGGATAGTCCCAGTGGCGGCTATAGGTAACGGGGGGCCCTACGTAACCTCGAACCCGGGCAATATCTGGGGCGTTATAGGGGTTGGAGCTACTGACGTAAACGATAGGGTAGCCCCCTTCAGTAGCTACGAGGAGGTCATTTGGCCCGCGCCTCCCGGTAGCTGGCCGTTCAAGGGTACCTACCCCGGGAGCTACTCCAAGCCGGACATAGTAGCCCCTGGGGTTGAGGTAGCGGGGGCCTACCCCGGGGGCCTCCTAGCTATAGGTAGCGGTACCAGCGCCGCAGCACCGGTCGTCGCAGGGATAGCTGCGCTAGTCTCCGGGGAGCTGTCTAGGAGGGGCCTTGGAGGTCCCCAGCTAGTTGAGGCCGTCTACGATATCCTAACCTCTACGGCTAGGAAGCTAGAGGACGCGGGCTCGGGCTACGGGAGGGTATCCGGCTACCTAGCTGTAGCTAAGGCTATGGAGCTGGAGGTGAGGAGCCTGCAGGTAAGCGTTAGCCCGTCCACGGCTAGGCCCGGCGATAGCGTTAGGGTAGTACTAGGGGCCTACCCGGGTCAGCGGGTCGAGGTCTTCCTATCGGGGGTGAGGGTGTTCTCCGGGGAGTACCCCGCCGGCGGGGTAGTCGTTAAGGTACCCGATACCCACATTGACGGTAACACGGTAGCTGCGCTGGCCGACGGGGGTGGGGCGTTCGGCGAGGCGCTGCTGTACGTAAAGCCTGTACTGAGGGTAGACCGCAACGCTACCTCCGGTACCCTACTAAGCCTGCAGGTATCCGGTCTAGGGTTCGGAGACACGGTAGCCGTGTACCTAGCCGACAGCCTCCTACTCCTAGATAGCACTAACCTAAGGGGCTCTCTAAGCGCTAGGCTAGTAGTCCCCTACGTAGCTAGGCAGACCTACCTAGAGCTAAGAGTAAGGGACCTCTCCATACCCGGGCTAGTACTCACGACCGGCATCACCGTAGCTCCCCCGCCGGCTGAGCCCGTCGCTGTGGAGGTAGTACGGCAGCTAAGCGTAGCCGTGGAGAGGTACTACGTGGTTGGTAGGGTCGGGACGGTCAGCGTTACCATGCCTGAGGAGGGGCTTAGCGTTAGGGTTAGCCAGGTCCACCCGGAGGAGCGGGTAGTCTCGGTAGTTAAGGTCGAGCTCGTGGGTAATGTAGCCCTAGTGTACCTAAACGTAACCGCCTACCCACCGGGTGGATACACCTACATCGAGGTCAGCGCCTGCTCCGAGGCGTACTGCGTAAGCTCCGTAGCACCCCTGCACGTAGTCCTCGAGGACACCGCCGAGAGGGCCCTGGAGGAGGTCTCGAAGCTCTACAAGGCTCTGCAGAGCGTTGAGGAGGCCGCTAGAAGAGCCCTAGCCGGGGTTGTGTCCCTGAGCGCGTCCGTAGCTGAGGTAGCTAGTACAGCTAGGAAGGCCCTAGACGAGGTGCTGGAGCTACTTAAGCGAGTAGAGGGGGTCGAGTCCCTTCTAGGGAGCACTAGGCTGGAGCTATTCAGCACTATCTCGAGGGCTAACTACACCCTAGCCGTGGAGCTGGAGAGCCTTAGGGGTAGGGTTAGCTCCCTGGAGAGCGGGGTCGCGGAGCTTAGGGCTACCTACGGTAGGCTCGAGGAGGTGCCTAAGCTTAGGTCCGACGTAGGTATAGCCCTGACGCTGGCAGCGGTAGCCCTAGCTATATCAGCTACCAGCCTAGGCCTAACCCTACTTAGGGTCCCCAGGAGGAGGAGCTAAGCTTTTTAGGTACTACGTAGCTCCACGTCTCCCTAGTGCCAACTACCAACACCAGGGAGCCCGAGGTCCTCTCGAGGGCTAGGACCCCCCTAGCCCTAACGAGGCCTCCCCTGAAGAGTACGTAGGAGTAGAGGGACTCGTAGCTGAGTACTAGCTCAACCCTACTCGAGGGTAGCGCTAGCTCAGCTAGGGACCTCTCAACCCTTAGGTCCAGGGTCCTCGAGACCCGCGCCTCACCCGGGTAGTAGAGGGACCTGCAGTCACCGCCCTCCAGGTCCAGAGTAGCCTCGGCTACGGCTACGGGTACTAGCACCCTCTCGCCGTACCTCTCCACGAGGTCCCCGGAGAACATTACGTTGACCTCCCTCCTCCCCCTTAGGTAGAGCCTCTTGTAGGGTGGGGATATAGCTGCTAGCACCTTCAGCGGTAGACCGTAGACCTCCGACATAGCCCTCAGCCTTCTCGCCTCAACCTCCGCGGGTAGCCTCTCGAACGCCTGGTGGACCGTAGATGCTACCTCCACGGAGTCCTTGCAGCCGTACACTACTAGGTCCACGTCGGATACCTCGGGGTTGTGTATCCCGACGAGTACCGAGCCGTCCACCCCCACGCTACTGGGTGAGACCTCGGTGCAGCTTCTAAGGGTAGTGTAGGACTCCACTACGTCCACCTCGACCGGGTCCCTAGGCCTCCTGAGGATCTCAGCCAGCCTCTCCCTAGGTCTGTAGATAGCTCTAACCCTGCTGAACCTAACTACCGGTACGGTAACCCCTAGAGCCGGGTCGTAGACCTCCTCCTGGAGGCCCCTTACAGCGCCGAGGACGTAGCTAGCTCCGTACCTCCTAACTACCCTCTCAAAGCAGGTAGGGCCCCTGCACCACAGAGTCCTCCTAGCGGTGGGTACGTACTTGAGGTAGGCTACGGCGGCGTTGGGTAGGTGGCGGTTCCCGATAGCTACGTAGATCGCCCCGTCTACGTCCTCCAGGTGGTCGTGGTCTAGAACGGCCTCAGCTGGTTTGCTACCAATCACGCCTCATCCCGCTCGTGCTTCATCACCTACTTATATACCCAGCCTAGCCCTGCTGTCGGGGTAAATAAGTTGAGGTACGCAGCCGCAATGCTAGCAATCCTTGCGCTAATGCTCGCACTAGCTACCCCGGTAGCTACGGCCTGGCCTGCGCTGAGGGACTTTAAGGGGGATAAGGCCTACCTACTCTACGAGGTGAGCTACGCGGTTACCGTTGTGGGTCGGGCCGCTAGCGGTGAGGCCAGGGGCACCTACCTCCTCCACGTACTTATCGAGAGGTACAACAGCACCCACTACCTAGTGAGCGCTCTAGCCGATAGCATTACCTACTCCTTCACCTCCGACGACCCGGTATTCCTACACGTACTGGCCAACCTGTTCCTAGCTAACCTGAGTAAGCAGTTCATAGAGCTCCTCTACATACCGCCCGTAGAGGGGGTCACGCTTAAGGTCGCCGTTGAGGGCGGTAGGGTAGCCCAGTTCCTCAACGCCTTAACTAGGTGGTACAGGGTTATTGAGGATACCTCGGGGGAGAGGTGCTCCGAGGTAGTCCTAGGTAACGTAACCGTAGCTAAGGGTATTAGGTACAGGATACCCACCCTCGGGGCTGAGCTGGTCTACGACTGCCCCTCCGGGCTCCTCGTAAGCCTTAGAGCTCAAGTAGCTGGTAGCTACGGGGACCTAAGGACGGAGGCTCTGATAAGCGTAGAGCTGTCCAAAACGAACGTACTGGACCTAACGAGTATAAGGCCGCCGGCACCCCAGGGTGGGGCGCCCCTGGGCGGTACGGCGGCCATAGTCCTCGCTGTATCCGCCGTAGCAGTAGTCTCGGCAGTAGCAGTCCTACTGCTAGTCCTCAGGAGAGCTAGGAGGGTGTAGCCGGGACCTTAGACGCGTGCGCAGCCCTACCCCGCTGTGGAAGGTCCTTATAAACCCAAGGCCTAGCTCTAGCGAGGGGCTAGCGCGGGGTTCTAGGGTTCCCCGAGTATCTGGCGGTGCCTACGACATAACCCTAGCTAGCTCGCTAGCTCTAGCGCTAGCCCTCTACCTACTGGACCACCTAACCGGTGGTAGCATGGCTCTAAGCTCTCTGATCGCCGTACTGCTCGTAGCACCTCCATCGACCTACGCCTACCTGAGGAGGCTCGTCGGGCTCAGCACCGTAGCTGGGAGGGCTGTAGCTACGGTAGCCCTCGGGGTCCTAGTCTTCCAGGTAGCTTTCTACCTAGAGGTAGGGCTCAGGGCCGCTCCCGCCTCGGGCCTAGGCCCCCTGGACTTCCTCGTAGCTGCGGTGCGGTCCGGTATATTCTTCGTAACCTACATCCCGTACTTCCTCGTATGCCTACTGCTCTTCCTACTCGTAGTCGCGGTTACAGCTCTCCTCGTAAGGCACTAGAGCCCTTTAAGCGAAGCCTCGAGCGAGCTACCTGCCGAGACCGTACAGCAAACTGTAGAGCCCGTACAGCTCCGGGGATGTACGTGGAAGTGCGAGCCTGCAGCGCCTACCTAGGCGGGCCTAAGGTGTACTACGTCGCCTACGTAGACCCTCCTAACCGCCCCGCTGGGGGTTCTTATCATCAGGGCCCCGTCCTCTGCTACGTCCTCAGCTACGCCGACTACCTCCCCGTCCGGGGTTACGGCCCTGACCTCCCTACCTAGGGTTGTGGAGAGCCTCCTCCACACGTCCAGTACGTAACCTACCTCACCCCTGCTAAGGGCTCCGTAGAGATGGTCCAGGTTCCTCAGGGTAGACGCTAGTAGCGGTAGCCTCGGTACCGGCCTACCGACCACCCTAGCAATTGTTGTCGCGGTACTGGAGAGCTCCTCCGGTAGCTCGTTGTTAACGTTCACGCCCACCCCTACGAGTACGTACTGGAGCCTATCCGCCTCAGCCCTACCCTCTATCAGTATCCCAGCGACCTTCCTCTCACCGATGAGAACGTCGTTAGGCCACTTAACCCCAGCTCCAACCCCGGTAACCTCCTCTATAGCTCTAGCTACTGCAACCCCGACAGCTAGGCTAAGTATGTGGGTAACCCCGGTAAGGCGTGGCCTTAGGACGATCGTTACCCAGAGACCTCCTCTACCAGCTACCCACCTCCTACCCATCCTACCCCTACCCCTCTCCATAGCCTCCGCAAGCACCACGGTACCCTCCGGAGACCCCTCCCTAGCTAGGGCATCAGCTAAGTCCTGGGTTGAGCTACAGAACTCCACGTAGTGTACGGAGAACCTAATACCTGTATCTATGTACTGAACAACCTGGGGGGCTAGGGATAGGTTGTCGGGGTCTAGAGCTCTGTACCCCATCTCCGGGTGGACCTCGATTGGGAAGCCCCTCCGCATTAAGGACCTAACCACCTTGGAGACCGTAGCTCTGGAGACCCCTAAAGCCCTAGCTACATCCTCCCCCGAGACGTATGTCCAGGACCTTACCAGCAACTCCAGCGTCTTACCTTCAAGCTCCTCCACAACAGCCCCTAGGGGAATAGGGTTAGTAGTTAAAGAGCTCACCACGTAGATTAGAGGACCTACTGCTACCTAGAGCACTAGGACCGTATTAGGCTATACCGCAAGGTATGCCTTCCTTAGGTACTCGCTCTTAATTACCTCGGAGCTAGGTCCTTCGAGGACTATCCTACCAAGCTCTATGACGTAAGCTCTGTGGGAGATCCTCAGGGACTCCGATACGTACTGCTCAACGAGTAGTACTGAGACCCCGTACTCTTCGTTAAGCCTCTTTACTAGGTTGAACAGCTCTATTACGAGCTTAGGTGCTAGTCCCTGGCTAGGCTCGTCAAGTAGTAGTAGCTTAGGTCTGGACATTAGGGCCCTCCCTATGGAGAGCATCCTCGTCTCGCCTCCGGATAGGGTCCCAGCTAGCTGGTTCGACCTCTCCCTAAGCCTTGGGAATAGGGTGAAGACTATCTCGAGGGAATCCCTTAGGGAGTCCCTGTTCCTCCTTACCGGGTAGGCCCCTAAGTAGAGGTTTTCGAGAACCGTCATGTTAGGTACTACCTGACCTCCCTCCGGTACGTAGCCGATCCCTCTTAGTACACGCTTAAACGTAGGCTCCTCCGTTATATCGGTACCCTCGAAGATGACCCTACCCCTGTAGAGGGTTGTAAGCCCTAGGATAGTCTTAAGAGTAGTTGTCTTGCCTGCTCCGTTAGGTCCGATCAGCGATACCATCTCCCCTCTATCGATGTAGAGCCTTACCCCGTGGAGAACTGCGAAGGGACCGTAACCGGCCTCCACCCCCTCCATAGATAGGAGCGACACGGTCTCACCTAGGTTCTAGATCCTAGATAGGCCTCTACTACAAGCGGGTTAGTTAGAACCTCCTCAGCTGACCCCTCGGCTATGACCCTACCTTCGTGCATGGCTACTACCCTCTGGCTTACCTCAGCTATGAACTTCACTACGTGCTCTATAATAACTATGGCTACCCCCTCCTCCCGGTTGACCCTTCTAATAAGCTCCGCTATTGCGGGGATCTCCTGAGGTCTAAGCCCAGCTACGATCTCGTCAACGAAGAGTAGCCTAGGTTTTGTTGCAAGAGCTCTCGCAAGGTCTACGAGCTTGTGCTCTATTAGGGTTAGGTTCCTACCTGGCGTATGGTACTTCTGCTTAGGGAAACCTACCAGCTCTAAAACCTCCGATGCTACCCTCCTAGCCTGCGAGATGTCCCCTACCTTAAGTAAGGCACCCACAGTTACGGCCTCAAGAGGGCTCATCTCGTAGAAGGGCCTAATCTTCTGCCAGGTCCTAGTAATCCCAAGCCTAGCCACGCTATGCGGTGAGAGCCCCGTTATATCCCGACCCTCAAAGTACACCCTCCCCTCATCCGGTTTGTAAACCCCGGTAACGCAGTTCACGAGAGTAGTCTTACCAGCTCCGTTAGGCCCTATAACGCCTACTACCTCACCTCTTCTAACCTCGAAGTTCACTGACCTAAGGGCCACTATACCGCCAAACCTCTTCGTTAAGCCCTTAGAGACTAGGACCGCCTCCTCCATACCCTCCACCCCCCTACTAGGGCTGGGATCTTTTCGAGTACAGCTCCCAACCCCCTAGGCTGTACGATACTCATAACAACTAGTAGGAGCCCGTAGACCAGTAGGTGGGCTCCCGGTGCAACACCCCCTACATACCCTCTTAAAATCTCCTCCACTAGCTTGAGCACCATAGCCACCACAGCTACCCCCGCTATAAATCCCCTACCACCGAGTATCCCGGCAACGACTACGTATATCGACATAGGTAAGCTGAAGGACCACGCGGAGTACGTTCTCTGCGATACTATGTAGGGCCACCCTACGAACCCGAGGATCGAGGAGTATATCAGTAGGGCCGCTAGCTTGTACCTCCTAGTATCTATACCTAGAGCCTCCGCCGCTAGCTCGTCCTCCCTAATAGCCTTTAGATAGTAGCCCAGCCTACCCCTACTAACCGCTAGGTTAACTAGTACAACAGCTATGAAGAAGGTAAGTACTACGTAGTAGAGGTTCTCCCAGGTCCTGAACATCAGGTAGTACCAGCCATCGTAACGCGGTAGGTAGAAGTCCCACGGACCTATTATGAGGATGAACATCTCGTGAACTACTACAGTTAGAGCAGCTGTGGAGAGTGCGTAGTACACCCCTCTAACGCCAAACCTAAACATAGGGTACCCTACAGCTGAAGCTAGAGCCGCTGCCACTAGAGCTCCGATAGGCATTCCAAACCAGGGTGTTACCCCGTAGACCTCGAGAAGCCTGCAGGTGATTATCCCACCTAGCGGAACGTACGTAAAGGCCGCTAGGTCTAGCTGACCCGCATAGCCTCCCAGTATGTTCCAGGCTAGGACTATTGTAGCGAAGATCAGCGCCTGAAGAGCTAGCAGTACGTAGTACTGGTTAAAGCCTAGGGCGTAGGGTACTGCTACACCTACTACAGCTACCGCAAGGACTAGTACCGCGTCGTTCCTCGTAATCACCTACTATCACCCCCTAGGGGCGAAGAGCCCTTGAGGCCTAAGCCAGGTAGCTACTATGAAGATTATAAAAGGGACTGCTTTCGCAACAGATGGCGATACGTAGGTCATGGTGAGGGCCTCTATAACCCCAACTAGGAGGCTAGCGTATATCAGACCTCTAATACCCCCTAACCCACCTAAAGCTACGATAATCCAGGAGACCAGGGCAAAGGAGGCTCCTAGGTACGGGTCGACCTGCCCAAACGACATCCAGAGAACTCCGCCGAACCCTGTGAGAGCTATACCTATACCGGTAACCAGCATGAAGACCCTATCGGTGTTTATACCGAGGGTCTTAGCTACCTCCTCACTATACGCGGTTGCCCTTATAGCTAGGCCGAGCCAGGTCCTAGTGAGCATGTGGTGTATTAGTAAGGTGAGAGCAACTGAGGCTAGACCGGCTACGAGCTTTGCTAGGTGTACGCTAACCGGGCCTAAGGCTACATAGGTACCTAGTACTAGACTTGGGAGGGACCTAGGCTCCGCCTTAAAGAGTATTAGAGCTACGTTCTGAAGTATGAAGCCTATCCCAACCGTGCACGCTATCTGTATTAGGGGGTCTCCCCCCAGCAGGGGCCTCACTACGAACCTGTAGAGGGCTACCCCTATAGCGAAGAACGCGGGTATCGTCACTATAGCTATCGGGGTTGCCTCATCTACCTGTAGAGCTCGAGCTACCAACCACGTTATGTACGCAGCTAGCATAACGAAGTCCCCGTGAGCGAAGTTTATGATGTTCATGACCCCGAAGATCAGGGCTAGCCCTAGAGCTATTACTGAGTAGAAGAGCCCCAGTAGAAGTCCGTCAACTAGAGCTCTTAAGATTAAAGTAGGTATCACCGTAAACACCCACCAGGTTCTACGGGGAGGTTAAAAATAGGGCTTAAAAGCTTAGAGAATGCTAGGGCTTAGGTCTTGGGAATACGGGAGCTACTCCGGGCTCTGGCTTAGGCCATATCACCCTAGGCTGGCCCCCGATTACCTGTATCACAGCTACCCCGGGGTACATGTTCTCTCCGTTAGGTGCTAGCCTAACCCTACCGGAGGGGTATACCTGGGCGGTTATGCTATCGGGCTCCTTGAGGTCCAGGCCTAGAGCTACCTCGCGGAACCTCTCGGCGAAGAGCTCCGGGTTTAGCGGGTCGCTGTACCTCCTACCCATCTCCTCCAGGACTTCGTATATGAACAGCACGTTGTAGAATATTATGCCGGCAGCCTCCGTCGGTAGCTTACCGTACCTCCTCTTGAACTCCTCCACGAGCTTCCTGTTCCACGTGGTGTCCTTCGCTGGGTTGTAGCTGTAGGTGTTAGTGAAGTACTCAGCGGCCGGCCCGATCTCGCGTATGGAGTCCGGGTCAGCGTACCCGCACCCGCCGGCCCCAGCTACGAACAGCACGAACTCGTCTAGACCTGCAGCTACGTGCGCCTTAGCGTAGAGCACCCCGTCGTGGTAGTACGGTACGCTTACTATTACGTCCGGCCTGTACTCCTTAATCCTCGATATGATTGGTGAGAAGTCCGTTATAGCTATGGGGTACGCTATCGACTCCACGGTCTTGTAGCCCCGCGCGATTAGCTCTAAGTAGGCTCCCTGCCCTACGTAGGTACCGAAGATACCGTCGTTGTGTAGTACTAGGACCCTCTTCACGGTGATATTCCTAGCCTTGAGCATCTCGTCGACGAACTGTACGGTTAGCCTACCGTGGTAGCTAGCCTTAGGGGCTAGTCTGAAGACGTACCTCCAGCCCTTCTCCGTTAGCCAGTCCACGAGGGCGTCGAT
Organism: uncultured Desulfurococcaceae archaeon; assembly: GCA_964442165.1. Classification (GTDB taxonomy): domain Archaea; phylum Thermoproteota; class Thermoprotei_A; order Sulfolobales; family NBVN01; genus DRZP01. Next base: position 24,540 of record CAYTXX010000009.1, read on the forward strand.
AACGAATGGGATCTTCTCCCTTTCAGTTACCTCAGCAATCGAAGCTGTAAGAGCGCTTATGTAAGCTCCAACAACTACGTGGGGTCTGTAGGCTGAGATCAGCCTCTCCGCAGCCAGAGCTGCTGCAGCAGGGCTCTCACCGGCATCCTCAGGCCCTACGAGCACTAGCTTTACACCGCCCATAGACCTTATACCGCCTAACTCGGTATTGATTAT
>CAYTXX010000010.1:0-24496 GCA_964442165.1 uncultured Desulfurococcaceae archaeon
GAATGCGGGGCTTGGGCCCCCGTGGTCCGGGGTTCAAATCCCCGCGGCCCCACCAATAGACCAGGTAATAAAAAATCCGTTAGTTTCCGTATTTCTGGAAATAGGCTAGGCCTTTGGAGGGGAGATTGTGAGCCCCAGATCTATCGGTATAACAATGCCGTTTAGTGCTTCGTTCTCCACGACGTGTCTAACGAGCTTAGCCACTTCAGCGGGTTCGATAAGCCTTGCTATAGGTATCCTTTTTAGATAGTCCCTAAGTATAGCCTTTGGTACTGCTAGCGCCATCCTAGTCCTTACGAAGCCTGGGGCGATTGCAACTACCCTTATTCCGTACGGTGCGAGCTCCTTAGCTAAGCTGTGTGTTAAGCCGATCAACCCGGCTTTTGAAGCTGCGTAGTTAGCTTGACCTACGTTTCCGATTAAGCCTACTATTGAGGATATGTTAACGATTACCCCACCACCCTGCCTAATCATGTAGGGTACTACAGCCTTGGCGCAGTTGAAGGCCCCCGTTAGGTTTACCTTAATGACGGCGTCCCAGTCCTCTACGGACATCCTCTGGAGGTAGGCATCCCTCGTTATCCCAGCATTGTTTACCAGTACATCGATCCTCCCGAGCTTCCCCACAACCTCCTTTACCGCATTCTCGACAGACTCTCTCGACGAGACGTCTAGAGCTACGAAGATCGCTTTACCTCCTAAAGCTTTAATCTCCTGAAGAGTCTTCTCAGCACTCTCGTCGTAAGCTAAGTCCGAGACTACTACGGTATAGCCAGCTCTAGCTAGCTCCACAGCTATACTTGCACCTATACCCCTAGCAGACCCGGTTACTAGGGCAACCTTTACGGGCTCCTCGATACCTTCGGGAACGAACTTCTTGAAGCTCCCGAAGATACTCCACTCCTCGTATACCTTACCCACCATCCCGGTTCTTAGCCTACCGAAGTACTTGCTATCTATCCTAACTACCAGCCTATTACCGCTCTCATCCTCAACTATACCTATGGCATATGTAGACTTGTAAGGGGTTATTGGGGTGTACTGCTCTGTATATGTGATAAGCCTCCACATACCCCATCACCTACTTAAAACAGCTACTACAGCCGTAGAACCCGTCCCTCCGTGGTTCTCCATGAGCCCAAGCTCAGCTCCCTTAACTTGGCGCTCACCAGCCTCCCCTCTTAGCTGCCAGAAAAGCTCAGCAGCCATACCTATCCCAGTAGCTCCAACAGGGTGACCCTTAGACTTAAGCCCCCCACTAGGGTTAACAGGCTTCTCGCCGGCGAATGAGGTAACTCCCTCTCTAATTAGCTTAACCCCCTCACCTCTCTTAGCCAGCCCCAGCATCTCGTATATCACTATCTCGGCTATAGTAAACGCGTCGTGAACCTCGAAGACGTCTATATCCTTAATCTCCACCCCAGCTATCTTCAAAGCCTCCTCAGCAGCGCTCCTCACTGCAACTAGTGACGCTACGTCTGGCCTCTCGAATAGTCCTGGAAGGTCGTGGCTTAAAGCTATACTCCTTATGTACACCGGGGTATCTGTAAACTTACGGGGCTCGCTACTTAGGATAAGAGCTACAGCTCCGTCTGTAATCGGTGAGCAGTCCAGTAACTTTAAGGGCCAGGAGATGTAGGGAGACTTCATCACGTCCTCAACCGATACCTTCCTACGGATAGCTGCTAGGGGGTTCCTTAAGCCGTTCTCATGGTTTTTCACAGCTACTAGCGCCAGGTCCTCCTCCCGAGCTCCGTACGCATCCATGTAAGCCTTAGCTACGAGAGCGTACAGGGATGTGAAGGACGCTCCAGCGATTATCTCGTCGGGATGTGCAGCTAGGGAGAGCACCTCGTTAGCTTCCGAAGCTGTTGGCTGGTAGCTCATCTTCTCGAAGCCTACTACTAACGCGTTCCTAGCAAGCCCAGACCTCAGTAGGGTCCACGCAAGGAGGATAGCTGTCCCACCGGACGCGCAGGCGTTCTCCACTCTAAACCCCCTAGCTTTCCTAGCTTTAGCTAGGGATGCTACTAGGGGGGCTGTATGAAGGAGCCCTCCGAACCTATCGGAGAAGTTAGCTACGATAACTAGGTCTATATCTGCACCGTCTATACCCCTCTCTACGGACTTTATGGTTCCCTCAATAACCTCCTTAAGCATGTCCCAGGCCTCCTTCTCCGATCTTAGCTCGTACTTAGCGCTGTATGCACCAACTATACCTATGTCTACAGACAACCGACTCTCCCGACACTCCATGTAGGTTTAGGCTAAATACTACTTAGGTTAACAGAGCTTAACAGATCTAGCCTAGGTCTCTAAAGACCTACTCAGAGCTTTACGAACATTTTTAACTAGGTCCTTGTTTTCCTTCAGGAACTCCAAGGTTGAGAAGATAACGCCTTTCTCGGCTTTTCTAAGTAGCTTAGCTACAGCGACGCGGGATACTCCTAAGTCCTTAGCTAGCTTACCTATGTTAACTAATCTAGGCCACTCGTAGTAGCCTTGTCTAATAGCTGTGTTAAGTAGCCTTATCTGCCTGTCTGTTAGCTTCTTGAGAGTCTCCTTCGTAAACCTTAGTAATGAGGCGTAGTTTATTGCTAGAAGGATATCAGGTACCTCCTCAACCCTACTCCTCTCGATGTAGTCGTACTCCGAAACCTTGCTTACAAAATCCCTAAGCTGCTTATACGTGTGGAAGCCTAGAGTCCACCTCTCGAAGCCGTCGATAGCTACCCAAGTAGCTAATGGAGTAGCGTCATAGATAACGCTAGCCTCCATAGTCCTCGTCTTAGTTATCACCATGGATAGCTTTACGATATCCCTCTTTCTCTGTATTACCTCATAACTCTTCACGAAACTTAAGTTACTAACCTTCCTTATAACCTCCTCTACCGCGCCTCCATCACCGAGAGCTACTACGTAAATCCTTTCGTAACCCTTATCTATCTCAGAAACGTTAGCCCCAACCACTAGGATGGTGGAGTCCTTAACGTGCTCGGTTAACCATACTACAGGACAATCGTACTGCACTATATCTAGCGTAGCTACGTACAGGGTTCCTGCCCACTTATAGTAGCGTAGAGAATACTTTTATACTACACCTTATACTGAGGATATTTAAAAGGTAGGTAATGATCCTCAACTACGGGTTAGAGCTAAGAGAGTTGCTACGTATAAAGCCGGTTACGATGCAGTTGACTACGTCGGGCTTCTCTATTATGACGGCGTGACCGGCTTCCCTAACCTCAAAGTAGGTAGAACCCCTTATACTTCTACTGATAATCCTAGAGTACTTAGGTGGCATTACGCGGTCCAGCTCTGCAGCTACGACTAGTGTAGGTACCTCGATCTTAGTGATTAGAGGCGTTAGAGGGCTATCTACAACCCTGAGGAAGGCCTTAAGAAGCTTCACTGCTGCCTGCAGGTCGAAACCCTGGGAGAAGTACCTGATTAGCTTATCTACGAAGGTGGGACCGGCGGTTGTGAGGTACTCTCCGGAGTAAACATCGTTTATCCACGACAGCACAAACCTCCTGAAGTCCCCTGAGAGAGCTCCTTCAAGCCACCTTAGAGCTGTTAGCCTTAGATCCTCGTGGATCTCGCTTGTTGAAGTTATTACTGTTAAGTCGTTTACGTACTCCCGGTACTTGACCGCAAAAAGCATCGAGATCATGCCTCCGTAGGAGGTCCCTATGAGGTGGGCCCTCCTTAACCCGAGGTGGTCGAGTAACTTCCTTAAGTCCTCCGCGTGTATCTCTATGCTGTAAAGATCTTCCTCAATAGGCTTATCGGACATCCACTGACCCCGCAGATCGTGGGTTACCACCTTGTAGCCCAAGGATACTAAGTGGTTTACTTGGTACACCCAGCTACGTGTACTCATGAAGATACCGTTCACCAGTACTACAGGTTCCCCCGACCCCACTACATCGTAGTACAGCCTTACGCCACCTACATCTACGTACGGCATGGCCTCACCAACAGCAAACCGCTCCCTCATCCATGAGCTGCTTTACCTCGTTATAACTGTAACCTAGTAGCTTAGTGAGCACCTCCACCGCGTCCTGACCTAACCTAGGCGCCCCCCTCCACACCCTAGGCTCTTCCTCCATAGCGAACTTCGGGACTATGCCCCAACCTCTTATCTTCCTCCCTAAGGTTTCGTCAACCCACTCAATAAAGTCCTCCCTAGCTTTGTAGTGCGAATCCTCTACAGCTTCCCTTAACCCGTAGACCTTAAAGCACGGCACGTTATAACGCTTAAGTGTCTCCAGAACCTCGCTAGCAGACCTACTCCTTACCCACCCCCTCAGTACGGAGTCGAACCTCCTACCTTTCTCCGTATGCATCCCCGGTGCGTAGTGTACATCCTTCCACTCCTCGTAGTTAAGCCCTAAGGCCTCACACAGCCTTCTGAAAACATCGTAGCCTAGAGCCCCTATGAATACGTACTCCCCATCCTTAGTTTCGAATATGTCATAGGGTTGGAAGTATATGTCCCTATTCCCACGCCTCCTAGGCTCGTCTCCCAACTCTATAGTTTGAAGCCATAAACCTCCGAAGACGTTGGCTATGCACTCGAACTGTGCAACATCTATGGAGATCCCCTTACCGGTTCTCTTAGCGTATATGTAGCCAGCTAAAGCAGCTGAGAGAGCGTGTAGAGCTGTTAGGTAGTCACCTGTGTAGGGGTACGGCTTATAGGGTGGGCTATCGGGAAACCCGTTTATACTCATCCAGCCGCTAAAAGCCGCTGCTATAGCATCGTAAGCCGGTAACCCCATGTAGTTCCTGTCACCGAAGTGGCCGAAGCCTGATACGTGTACTATGACGAGCTGCGGGTTTACCCTATGGGCTACCTCATCGGTTATCCCAAGCTTCTGGTACGTTCCGGGCATCGAGCTCTCCATCCATATATCCGCCTGCCTAAGTAACCTTAGGAAGAGCTCCTTACCCCTATTCTTCTTAAGATCCAACACTACCGATAGCACGTTCCTCCTCTCCTGAGCCCACCAGGTGTTGACCCTACGGTTCTCGAATTCTATAAATGGTGGTGAGTACCTATAGGTATCACCTCCAGGTCTCTCAACGTGTATTACCTCAGCTCCCCAGAGAGCTGCCATATAGGCTGCGAAGGGCTGCGCTATTAAGATCCCGGAGGAGACTACCCTAACTCCTGCTAGAGGTCCGAAACCCTCTGGAACTAGTAGGGGAGACCCCTTCTTAGGTTCTCGCGAAATAGCTTCTATAAGCTCTTCAGACATCATAGTCGGTACCCTAAGCGTAAGGAGCTGAAGCCAAATATCGTACTAGGTTATCAGATGTTATACCCTGTATTAAACCCGCATTAAAGGCTTACTAGAGGAAGGCCTGAAAACTAGGGCTACTAAAACTGGGGGAGCTATACCGGTGCTACCCACCTGAATGCTGTAGCACCCTGCTGATAACCTACACCTGAAGCTACGAACACTACTACCTTACCCTGCTCAAGCTTCTTATTCTCTATAGCGTCGTGTAGAGCCATGTAGATGCAGGCAGAACCCGTGTACCCGTACTTATCCATTACCCAGTGCGTCTTAGTCTCCGGTAGGCCTAGGACTTTCATCACATCCAGTATGGTCTTCAACCTCACCTGAGTAAAGATTATCTGACTTACCTCGCCTAGCCCTACCCCAGCTTGCTCGAGGACGTTACGTACTAGTATGGGCCAGTACTGGTCGTTAACCGGTGGATATGTTCTCCTTAGGTCTAGGTATGGTAGGTTCTCATCCGCAACCTGCTCCGATATCGGCTTCCAAGCCCCTATGAACACCCCCCAATAGTCCCAGAAGCTCCCGTCTGCACGTAGCTTACCGGCTAGGTACCCAGGCTCCTTAGACTGCGAGAGCACTACAGCACCAGCACCATCGGAGAATATCCACTCCCACATAAACTTCCACCTTAGGAACCTAGTCATAGCGTAGACCCCTATTATTAGTATGTTCCTGTACTTAGGATTTCCGGCTATGATGGAGGAGCCCAGCTCCAGCATGTAAACTGGGTTAGCACATGAGGCGTTTACATCGAAAGCTGGTATTTCGTAACTACTACCACCTAAGAGGGCCTGAACCTTAGGAGCTGTAGGAGGCGATATCGCTTCGGGCGTGTCGGTACCAACTATAATCATATTTATATCCTTAATGCTTAGACCAGCTCTTTCGAGAGCCATTTGCGCAGCTTTAGCAGCCATAGTCGCTGGAGTCTCCTCAGGGGGGGCGATTCTCTTAACCTTAAGGCCCGTTCTCTCTATAAAGAGGGGGTCCACCTTTATACCCGTCTTAGCCTCAAAATCCTCTGGGGTCATAACGATCGGGGAGACGTAGATACCTGTTGAGATTATAGCCGCGTACCTACCGGACACACCGCTCCCCGAGCTCTAAGCCAGAGAAAACTTAAAGTACCCCCAAGTTATACAGCTTAACCTAAAAGTAATTGAGCTCCCTACGCAGCTACCCTACTTCTCTTCGAGGCGGTTTTCGGTTACAACATCTTCACCTTGGAGCTAGTTAATTGTAGTACGTGCTGACCTCAGAGCTCTTCCCTAGGAGACCTTCGAGACCTTCTTAGAGTATGCGGGAGCATAGCACCCTTTATCTCTACTTCCTTATCTATCTTCCTCTTCCCTAGGTTTAGAGCTGCACTATTTTCACTAAAGATCCTTCGGGTTCTACGCACCAGAGAGAGTCCTCAACATTTCTCAGTTTCTCAATAAGCTCCCTCACCTGCTTGAAGTCTATGTGCTCCTCCACACTTGCTACTCTACCTTCAACGTATACCCTTCTCTGAAGGGATAGCCTACACCTAACCTCATCTCCACATACTATGCACTGCGCGTCTACGTATCCTGGAAGCAGCCCTACGTATATTCCCTGAGCTATCTCTACGTAAAAGCACCCCTTTGGAGTAGGGTAGGGGAGGTTCTTGGAAACCTTTACCCCACTTACTAGGCACTTACGCTCTAGCTCTACGTACCTCACATCGCAGATGGAACTTACTAAGCTACCTAGGTATGTAGATAGTTGCGGGTCAACCAAGCTGAAGACTATGGTATCTTCACCGCACTTAGCTACTGCAAGCACGGTCTTGGTTACGTCGAAACCCTCTATGGAGTGCCCCACCATGATTTACAGTAAGCACTGTTCTTAAAGCCTAAGCGGTAAAATACGGGGAGAGGTACTTGAGGGTAGTAGTAGCTTACAGTATAAACGACGTAGCAGGTGCTGGGACTGCAGATAGGTTGGTAAGTCTAGTAAAGTGTAGGGATATAGCTCTTAAGGGACTTCCAAGGGCCTGCCTAGGTTTCTTAGCCGGCAGGGAGGTCTATGTAGCTGGCTTCTATGAGGATGTTCTCTACTTCGATTTCCTAGAGAGAGTTATAGATGCTGAGTACTACGTAGTGATCTCAAGGCATAGCGCCGTATCCGGTATTAGATCTCTAACCGTTCACCACACCGGTAACCCTACACCAAAGGCAGAGTACGGTGGGAAACCTCTTGAGCTCTCCGTAGCTAACCCACCGCTAGCTTTAGCTATACTCAAAGCTCTCCGTGAGCTAGCTCGTGAGAAGTCCTTAGAGGAGGTCTCAGTAACCTACGAGGTTACACACCACGGACCTACGAGCCTATCTAAGCCTCTGACGTTCGCCGAAATCGGCTCTACTCAGAGTGAGTGGTCAGACAGCACTCTTCAGGAGGTACTAGCTGGAGCTGTATACACAGCTCTGCTAACTGAGGAGCGGAGCTGCATACCCTCGGTAGGAGTTGGTGGAGGGCACTACGCTCAGCAGTTCACTGAGAGAGCTTTTAACTACAGAGAATGCTACGGCCATATAATATCGAGGCACGTCATAAAGGAGTTAAGGGATAGCCTTGACCTCCTTAGATTCGCTGTTGAGCAAGCTATACGTAGGGAGAGTACTGAGATCAAGAGGATAGTACTAGAGGGTAAGAACCCATCGTACGTTAAGCAGATAGCTGTGGAGGTAGCTAGGAGGTACGGTATAGAGATTGTGGACTGACCTCCCTGCCCTAAAGGGCTAGGCTTTCAGTCGTAACCCTTAAAACCCCACTACCTGCGGTTTTATCTTAAAGCTAAACATTCTAAACTGGGCTGAGATACTGGATAAGGAGATTCTCTGGAGTAGTATGAGGAATGAAATAGCTCTATGTAGGAGGTGCGAGCTACATAGATCTAGAACCAAGGCTGTTCCCGGTGAGGGGAACCTGTACTCTAAGATCGTATTCCTAGGTGAGGCACCCGGTAAGTCTGAGGATGAGGAGGGGCGGCCCTTCGTAGGAGCTGCTGGTAAGCTTCTAACTAAGCTAATAGAGTCCCTAGGGTTAAGGAGGGAGGAGGTGTTTATAACTAATGTAGTGAAGTGTAGACCTCCAGGTAATCGCGAGCCTAAGGTTGAGGAGATCTCCACGTGCTCCTACTTTACTGATGATATAATCTCCCTAATTAATCCCCTACTAATAGTTACCCTAGGTAACTACGCAGGTTACTACATATTCGAGATGAAGGGTGGTGTGAGGTGGTTGGGGGTCAGTAAGATGCGGGGGAAGCTCTACAGGCTCGAGATACTTGGGCGGGAGAGGGCTTTAATACCTACCTACCACCCTGCAGCAGCTCTATACAATCCGCAGGTACTTGCAGTTCTACAGAAGGACTTTACCCTAATTAAAAACTACCTGCAGGGTTTTGAGGAAGGACGGCAGGGCTTGCTGAAGTTCCTTCGAGGTGGTAGTCTGTGAGCTACGATAAGATCATGAGGTACCTGGAAAGTAAGATTAAGGAGCTGGAGAAGAGGATTAAGGAGCTTTCAGAGGAGTTGGAGGCTTTAAAGACCATAGCTGCAGAGCTTTCGAAAGGTAAAGCTGAAGCCCCTCAGAAGCTCCGCGAGGGTGGTGGGGAGGAGCAGCCGGAGGGTGTTAAGATAATATACTACGAGAGCGATGTGATAGCGAACGAGATACCCACTACAGAGGGGGTGAGGATAGTCTTAAGGGGAGGGCTAAGAGTGGATGACGAACTCGTAGAAGGCTTTCTGATGAAGCTCCTAGATGAGTTAAGGGAGAAAAGGGATTTAGCTGACTACAAGGTTAAGGAGAGTAACGGATATTTAGCTGAGGTGACTCTAATCAGCCCAACTCAGCTAGCTTTAAAGCAAGTTGAGATGGCTATACGCTACGTATGGAGTAGGTCCGCATCTAAGTAGATGCAGTAAAGAGCTAGAGAGTATGGAGCTGATGCTAAGCTTCACCCTTTAAGGCTGGGAGGTCAGGAAGCCTCCAGACGGGATTATGAGAAGCCGCGGAAGGCTAACTGAGCTATGTACCTAGTTAGTAAGGGGCATTTCGTTGGGTCGTAGTAGCCTCCTATACCGCACCTACCTATTTGCCTGCAGGAGAAGCAGGGTACTTCTATAACTGGGTTTAGGTTTACAGATATGCTTACTGGAGCTCTAACACTGTCTGAGTAGTGGAGCTTGTAGGTTTTCTTACCCTTATAGATAATAGCTTCTCGCATTAGTAGCCCTCTCCTTATTAGCCTAGCTACGATCTTACTCCCCTCTCTACTATCTATTCCCAGAGCGTGCCACAGCTCACTTTGAACTACTCCACCACCTTTCTTACTAGCCTCCCTTACGATCTCCAGTATCCTCTCCTCAAGACCCTCTTTACTTGGGATCTGCGACCCCAGAGAAAGTACTTTTCACAGTAAATATAGTTCGCAAAGACCTAGCAGGGAGGCGCTGTAGCCAGCAGCTTACCCCTGAAGGACCTAGGTATACCATTACTTTAGCTTACTCTCTCACCTTTTAAAGCGAAGACTTCCTTCGGGGTTCACGGGTTTTCTGCGTCCACCTAGGTCTACATCTAAGACACGTAAGAGCTTCACTACCCAGAGAACCTGCTGTGGTTAAAGTACGCTAATCTAATTCTTTAAATACTCAACATAACATACCCTAGCCGGAGGTAGTAGCTGTGGGGGAGGTCTCGAGAGTAGCCCTTAGAGAGATTCCTGGATACATTTACCAGCCACCCTCTACACCTAAAGCTGCTCTGGTAGCTCTTCACGCGTTTAACCAGAGGCCTGAGGATATCGAGGTCTATTCGAGAGCCTTCGCTAAGAACGGGATTACAGTTCTCGCACCTAGGTACACAGATGCTAGTGACGGTGTTATTTCCGCTGTTAGAGCTTTAAGGAAGATCAAGGAGATGGGTTTCGGAGACTACGGAAGGATCGGGCTCTTCGGAATATCCCTTGGAGGTACGGTCAGCTTACTTGCGTCAACGCAAGAGTTAGTTGGATTCGTAGTTGATGTAGGTGGCTGGGTCGACCTAGCGGACCTGTATCTACACCTATCTAAGTTCCCGACCGGGACTCCGCAGAGGTACATAGCTGACCTCGTTAGGAGTACCTTAGGAGAGCCTGAGGAAAGTGGGGAGCTCTACGAGCTCTCCAGCCCGGTAACATACGTAGATAGGATAAGCGGTAGGGTGCTCATAATACACGGTTCTGAAGATACTATGGTACCCCCCTCTCAGTCGCTAAAGCTCTACGAGAAGCTGAAGAGCTTAGGTCGGGACGTGGAGTACCATATCGTAGAAGGAGGTGGGTATCTCCTACAGGGTAAGGAGGGGGACGTTATTAGGATCACCCTAGACTTCCTACGAAGGAGGGACTTAGTGTAGTGCTCCTAGTACCTACTACTTGTTTACAAATGCTAACAAACTGCTTTTTATAACTGACTCCCTTACCTCTCGGTGATCTCACTGAGACCTCGGGTAGTCCAAGCAGTCCTCGTAGTCCTAATAGTCGTCGCTGGAGTAGCTGGTTACCTCATAGGGCAGGCAACAGTACCTACAGCTCCCACTACTGAGACCGTAATCAGAACGGTAACTCTAGCTACTACCATAAGGGAGGTTGCCACCGTAACTGTAGTAGCTACTGAAACCGTCCCACCAACTACCACACCGCCAACCTACTTAGGTACTGTCAAGGTAGGTGCACTACTACCGCTAAACTTACCTATAGGCATGATGATGCTCCAGGCTATCCAGATGGCCATAGATGAGATAAACGAGGCCGGGGGAGTACTTGGCTATAAGGTTGAGCTAGTCTACTACGATACTCAGTGGAGCGCTGATAAGGCAGCTGAGGGCTATAGGAAGCTCGCGGAGGAGGGGGTTAAGGCGATTTTCGGAGTCTTCGGATCCCATGAGGCACTGGCAATACTAGACCTACTACCACTCTACGAGGTACCGGTAATAGCGTCCGGAGCTGTTAGCGATGCGATAGATGCTAAGGTACTTCAGGACTATGAAAGCTACAAGTACTGGTTTAGAGCCTACGTAAATGCTACATCTCAAGCTGCTGCAACCTGGGATCTCCTAGCGTACCTCTCAAGAAGGTTCGGGTGGACCAAGGTAGCGTGGATCTACGAGGACCTCCCATGGGTAATACCACACGCTATATACGGTCAGCAGAGGTCTAAAGAGGAGGGGGTGGAAGTAGTAATATCCATAGGCGTACCGATAGACATAGCCTCATTTACCGACGTATTCGCTAAGGTACTAACCTCGGGAGCTCAGTACATAACGTGGCAGTTCTCCGGAACAGAGGACTACGTCTTCGCTAGGGACTACGCTATCAGCCAGGTACCTCTACTAGCAGTTGGTGGTGGTACCTACGCCATGCTCGACGTATTCTACAACCAGACCGTGGGTGCTGCTGAGGGCCTCATATGCATAGCCTGGGGCTTCCCAGCACCAATAACCCCGAAGACCATAGAGTTCTACGAGAAGTATAAGAGGTTAACCGGCACTGAACCGATCTTCACCACTTGGTATGCTTACGACTCGGTCCACATATGGGCTGAGGCTGTAAAGAAAGCTGGGACCTTCGACGTTGATAAGGTGATAAAGGCCCTCGAAGCCTCGATCTTCGTAGGTACAGCAGGAGTCTACGAGTTTACGAGAAGCCATACCGCTAGGCTAGCGCCAGAGAGGATCTACCCGATATACTTCCAGTGGCAGGGAGGTAGGAGGGTTGTTGTGTGGCCTTTCAAAGTCGTTGAGTACGGTACTAAGCTACTGCTACCGCAGGTTAAGGATGGAACTAGGGTTTGGGTAGAGATACCCTGGCCGTAGGGTACCTAGGTTGGAGGAGCTTAAGTACATACTCGTTTTTGGTCTTCTCCACGCATCTACGTACCTAGCCTTCTCCCTGGGTTTTTCTCTAATCCTCGGAGTAGCTAAGATCCCTAACTTAGCTTACGGCGCTCTCTACGTACTATCTGGCTACGTAGCTTACGAGCTCCTAGCCTCACTAGGGCTGCCCTTCTACATTGCAGCTGGTTTAGCGATAACTCTTACAGGTATAGCTAGCCTACTAATAGGTGAGGTAGCTGTTAGACCAGCGCTTAAGAACCCGGTGGGGGTCTTCATAACTACCATGTCCGTAGCATACATACTTGAGGAGTACTTTAAGATGGGTATGGGGTTAAGGCCTGTTACCCTACCTATGCTATCGGGTACCGTATCGGTAGCCGATATCCCGGTGAGTAACCAATGGCTCCTAGTAGCATCTGTAAGCCTAGCTATGACCTTAGCCTTAGTCTTGTTCCTACGTAAGACGAGTATGGGCATGGCCATAAGGGCTGTAGCAGAAAGCTGGGAGGAGTCTCTCAGGTTCTCCATAAACCCCCTAAGGGTTCTTAGAGTAACTCTCCTGATTACAGGGCTCTACGCAGGTATGACCGGGGTACTACTCTCACCACTTAAGGCTCTAACCCCATCCGCTGGTTGGACCCCTCTCTTCGCGGCGTTCGCCGTAGTCATCTTAGGTGGGGTGGGAAGTATTGTGGGTACAGCCATAGCCTCGGTAATCTACGGGTTAGTAGAGCAGACTGTAACCTTCACCTTAGGTAGCGGCTTAGCTAGGGTAGTACCCCTTTTTCTAATAGTAGCAGTACTACTACTTAGACCGCATGGCATTATGGGAAGAGGGGAGTAGGGGTGTTCGTCCGAGCCGGTATCACCAGGAGGGTCCTCAGATTACTTCACGGACTTCTTGCAGCTGCAGTTCTACTACTCCTACCCCTACTAGGATTGAGAGGCTACTGGCTAGATGTGATAACTAGGGTAAACATATTCCTACTACTAACACTCTCTCTAGACCTCTACTCGGGAACTACCTTCTACCTAAACCTAGGTATACCCTTCATCGCCGGCTCAGCAGCGTACACCATAGCCCTCCTAAACGTCTACCAGAAGATCCCGCTAGAGCTTGCTATAGCCCCAGCAGTAGGTGTAGCTGTACTCCTCAGCTTCCTGATATTCCTACCGAGCCTTAGGGTTAGGGGGATCTACTTCTCCATACTATCCCTGCTACTCCCGATAATAGCTACGGGTATAGTTACCTCACAGCCTTTCTCACTCTACCTAGGTGGTGAGGGGGGGCTATCCTACCCAGCGCTACTCTACTCCTACGCTAGAAGCCTGCCAGCTAGGGAGAGGCTTCCCTTCCTCCAGCTCTCATACTTCTACATCTCCGCGGTAGTAGCCATAGCTGCATACGTACTAACCTACAAGCTAGCCTACTCAGACCTAGGCTTCGCTATGAGGGCTATCGGGCAGGACGAGGTACTAGCTGAGAATGCAGGCATAGACACCTTTAAGGTTAAGGTAGTTAGCTTCCTAGCATCTAGTACCCTAGCTGCAGTAGCGGGAGCTCTCTACGCTGCTATGAGACCCCCACTTACAGTAGATATACTAATACCAGCTAACACCTTAGTACCCCCCCTAACAGCTGTAGTGATAGGAGGTATGGGGAGCATCGTAGGGCCTGCAGTAGCTAACTACATGCTGTTAATAGTCTACGAGCTTCTATGGGATTTTGTAGGTAGGTGGAGAACCGTTATCTTCATGGCTCTGCTAATAGCTATGGTTATATCTAAACCTCAGGGAGTAATCTTCTCCCTATACCTTAGGGTTAAGGGCTACTTAGCTACTAAGCTAAGGTCCCTCAAGACCTAGGTGAGACTGTGAGTAGCATACTCGTATGTGACGGTATCACTAAGAGATTTGGAGGGCTTGTGGCCCTCGACAACGTTAGCTTTAAGGTAGATGCTGGCGAGATACTCGGTGTAATAGGACCTAACGGCTCTGGAAAAACTACGCTAATAAACGTGATCTCCGGGCTACTAAAGCCGGAGAGAGGTAGAGTATACTTCAACGGTACAGATATAACCGACCTAAAGCCTCACGAAAGAGTCGCACTAGGTATCTCAAGGATTTTCCAAGGTTCGAGGGTCTACTACTACCTCCCCGTTTACTACAACGTACTACTAACCGCACGCTCGGTACTTAAGGACTCCCGGCTGGCTAAGACTAGAACTACGTGGGCTCTAACCCTAACAGGTTTACTGAGCGAAGCTGCTGAGCTACCCACTAGGCTAACCCCGTATAAGCTAAGGATGCTGGAGCTTGCGAGAGCTATAGTTACAAGGCCTAGGTTGATCCTACTAGACGAACCCTTTGCTGGATTATCGCAGGAGGAGGTCGGGAACGTTATAAGTATTGTAGAGTACTTCAGGAGGTCTGGTACTACCTTTATTATAGTGGAACATAAGCTTAGGTACCTGATGAAGATGACTGAGAGAGTCATAGTACTAAATAACGGAGTTAAAATCTTCGAGGGGCCCCCGAAGGAAGCTGTGAAGAACGAGGAGGTTATTAGAGCTTACCTCGGGGTGTCTATAGGTGCTAGTACTTGAGGTAGTAGACCTTCACGTAGGTTACGGTAAAACCCCAGTTATCCGGGGGGTCAGCTTAACCGTAGAGTCAGGGGAGGGCGTAGGGATAGTGGGGCCGAATGGAGCTGGTAAAACTACGCTGCTCCGCTGCATTCTCGGCTACATCAAGCCTTGGAAGGGTCGCATAGTATACCAAGGAGTAGACGTAACGAACATGCCAGCATACTCTATAGCTAAGCTTGGAGTAGGTTACGTTCCGGAGAGGGGAGGTATACTTAGAACTCTAACCGTACAGGAGAACATTGAGCTAGCTCTTAAGGTTTCAAAGCACGGTGCCGATAGATTGAACGATGTACGAAAGCTCTTTAGGATCGTAGAGGAGAGGCGAAATCAGGTAGCCGGTACTCTAAGTGGTGGTGAGCAGAGGATGCTATCTCTAGCTATAGCCCTACTCATGGCTGATAAGCTGCTAGTACTCGACGAGCCCTCTGCTGGGCTCGCACCTATAGTTAGGAGAAGGCTAGCAGAGGTCCTTAAGTACATAAAGAGGGACCTAGGGGTCTCACTACTACTGGCAGAGCAGGACCCCTCACTAGTCATAGAGGTAGCAGATACGGTACACGTAGTTGAGCTAGGGACTTTAGTCCGCAGCGGTAAGCCCTTCGAGATAGTTAAGGTAGATGTCCTAAGAGAACACTACCTAGGGCTCTAGCTATCTCAAATCTGCTGCAAAGTTTACAATCTGAAGACCCGCGCTTTAAAGTGGCGAGAGGCGTTATGGCTTCTCGAAATGGTCTCCGTCTTGGCTCTACCGTTTGTCCCTAGAGGCTGTTTTGTGGTGGTTTAGGGTTGTTTGGGTTGCCTCTAGGGACTTCCACCTTGCTCACACCTCACGGGCTATCGGTGTGAGGTCGTGGGCGGCGGTCGAGCCCAGCGGCACGAGGCTCCCGTCTACGGAGAGCTCAGCGGAGGCTTGGAGCAGTGCTCCCATCACCCCGCCCCAGCTCATACAAAACTAACCTAAACCAACCTAATAAACGTTTCTGCCCCTAGAACTTACAGCCGGACTTTACTACTTAGAGATAGCTTAATACAGACTTATAACGTCCTATAAGAAATGTTCTTGAAAGAAGAGTAGGTACGTAACACTGAGGGTGCCTAGTTCCATGGTAAAGTACATGGTCAGAGCTAAGGTAGAGGTAGAGGGACTGGTAGATAAGCACGATATAGTGGGCGCGATATTCGGTCAAACCGAGGGGCTCTTCGGCTCTGAGTTCGACTTGAGGGACCTCCAGGAGAAGGGTAGGATCGGTAGGATCTCCGTTGAGGTTAGGCAGCAGGGCTCTAAAACAGTTGGGGAGATCCTAGTACCGTCTAACCTAGATAGGGTTGAGACAGCTCTTGTAGCCGCTATGCTGGAGTTCATCGATAAGGTTGGCCCCTTCAACGCTAAGATAAGGGTTTTCGATATAGTTGACGTTAGAAGGGAGAAGCTAAGGAGGGTCGTTGAGAGGGCTAAAGAGATACTGCAGACCATGATAAAGGAGAAGGAGGTAGACGTTAAGGAGGTACTGCAGGAGGTTGAGGCTTCAGCTAAAGCTGCTGAGCTAATAGCCTACGGTCCTGAGAGGCTACCGGCAGGGCCGGAGGTCGATAAGTCCGATACCATAATCATTGTCGAGGGTAGGGCTGATGTAATAAACCTACTTAGATACGGCTACAAGAACGCTGTTGCTTTAGAGGGAGCTAGAGGGGAGATCCCGAAAACGATAGTAGAGCTCTCCAAGAGTAAGAAGACCATAGCCTTCCTCGATGGGGATAGAGCTGGTGACATGATACTTAAGGAGCTGACGAGGGTAGCTAAGATAGACCTAGTAGCGAGAGCCCCTCCCGGACGTGAGGTAGAGGAGCTTACAGGTAAGGAGATAGCTAAGGCTCTAAAGAATGCTGTACCTCTAGAGGTCTACATACAGCAGCTTAAGGAGGTCGCTGAGAAAGCTGAGGAGGTAGTAGAGAGAGCTCCAACAACTATCCCTGAGGCTGAAGCTGTAAGCGAGATCCAGCTACCCGAAGCGGTACTTAAGACCATAGACTTCCTAAGAGGAACTCTCGAAAGCGTAATCTACGATAAGAGCTGGAACGAGGTAGCTAGGGTCCCGGTAAAGGACCTAGTAGACAAGTTAATAGGTGAAGACCTAGCTGAGGCATACGCTGTAGTCATGGATGGTGTAATCACTCAGAGGCTCTTAGACGTAGCGTCGGCTAAAGGGATCAAGGTTATAGTAGGAGCTAGGGTTGGTGCGATAAGTAGAAAGCCTACCGACGTAATAATGCTTACTTACGAAGACCTCAAATCCTAGTGGTAAGCAGTCTTACACGCGTCGATAAGCCGTTTTCCTTCAGCTTACATCAATCACGGCAACACCCAGCAAGGGTAGGGCTTTCAGTTGTTAAACCTTAAAACCGAAGACAGCTTACAAGCTCCTTTAAACGGTGTTCCTATACAAGGGCTCTCAAAACTACGTACTCCCCGTAGCTTAGCGTCGGTTTAGAACTAGCGGGGGTTAAGCCGGCAGCAACCCTATCTTCTTCAGTACCTCTATAGCCTTCTCTATACCTTCATCTACGTTTTCAGCGCTAACGTTTACTATTATGTCCTTACCGCGTAACTTAAACCTATACCTCTTCTCATTAATGTACGTATACTCTTCTAGTAGCTCTAATTCTACTACCCTTTGACCCAAAATACCACCAGAGGATCAACTACTGCAAGAGGTAATTAAGGTCTACTAGGTTAGTACCCACATAGAGGTGAGGTTATCAAGGTGGTGTTCTACCTACTTCGGAGATAGAGTTCCCAGACGTTGATGGAACCCCTTCAACTTGAGGTCTAGGTGTTATGAGTCTAAAGAAGAGTATGTACCCTGTATGCACTATGGAGAGAGTTCTAGGCCTTAATGCCTCCCTTCTTGCCTCATACTCTCTGAGGAATACCTCGTAGACCCTTACATCTGCAGCGTAACTAGATTTCTCTATGTGGTCTAGGGCTTTAAGTACCTGGTTTACCGTAGGTAGGAAGGATATTACCGGTGCTGAGGGGGTTACAACCTCACTAAGCTTTGGGTAGACGTTCCACGGATCCGGGATATCTATGAAGACCGCGTCAAACTTCCTGTCGGGCTTCTCTAAGCACTCCCTAGCGTCGCCAACCTTAATTACTACGTACCTATCTAAACCAAGCTTCCTTAGGTTCTTAATGGCTTTTGCGGCGTAGTCCGGGCGGATCTCGTAGCCTACTACAAGGCCGTCAGGTCTAACGAGGTTAGCTAGGAAGGACGTAAGGTAACCTGTACCGACCCCTACCTCGAGAACCCTACTACCAGGTCCTACACCGGAGAGAACAACCATTAAGCCTACATCCTTGGGGTAGATAACCTGAGTAACCCTCTCAAGTAGTAGTGTAAGGTCTGCGTGTGTTGGTTTAAGTACGTACGCCTCTATTCCAGTACTAAGCTTAACCTTAGAACCGTAGGGAAGCCCTACAAGACTCTCTAAGTTTAAAAAACCCTTATCGCTCTCAAACTTGGCTCCCCTAGATACCCTTACCACCTTACGCCTCCTAGGGTCTACGTAGACGAGTACGTAGTCCCCTTCCTCTACTACCTCCCGGTACCTCACTCTAACCCTAAACTAGCGGTGTATCTCCGCAGAAATAGGCGCCGGGGGCGGGATTCGAACCCGCGTGGGCGCGACACCCACCGGCTCTCAAGGCCGGCCCCTTAGGCCGCTCGGGCACCCCGGCTTCAACTGATCTCTGCACTAGGAGCTCTTAAGCTTCTCTCTAAGCCTCCTCTCGAGGAGGGCCTTAACCACCTCTAAAGCTACTTGAGTAGTCTCCTCCTCACTTAGGTTTGAAGTATTGATTATGAGGTCGAAGACTGAGATATCGGTGATGTCTATCCCGTAGTACCTCATATACCTTCTAGCCTCCGAGTTCTCCCGAACTTTGATCTCGTGTAGAGCTTCCTCAAGTTTCTTACCGTCCCGCGCTGCTACCCTCATCGCTCTAACGCTTTGGGGAGCGTAGGTCATTATCTTAACGTGTGCTAGTTCCTTTAGAATCCAAGCAGAGAGGTGGCCGTCCAGTACTACGCAACCCCTCTTAGCCTCCTCTATAGCTGTAGAATCTATCATCCTATCTATACTTTCGTCCATTTCGGCGATCCTACTAAGCTCCTCCAAGCTTATCCCCATCGACGAGGCGATGCTCCTGAAGATCTGCCCTACGGATACGTAACGTAGCCCTAACCTTTCGGCTAGGTTTCTAGCTAGAGTACTCTTACCGCTTCCGGGCTTACCGCTTACAGCTATAACAGCTCCCTTCTCGCAGAAGCTACTCAAAAAATCCCCTCAGCTAGCTACGTATGGATAGCTTAATAGCTGTAGCTAGGCATGAGGGGCAGAGAACCCCGCCGTAAGGTCTCTCAGGCCTCTTTAAACTCTTATGACCACCTCTAATAGCCTTAATATTCCTAGGAACCCCTCCTAGAGGTCTACCACATACAGCGCAGAAAGCCTCGTATACGTAGCTTCTCTCGTAGAATACCCTAACCTCCCCTCCTGGCACCCTTCTCCACACCCTTCTCCTAGACCTAGACCTCAGCGCTGGTCTAACCATAGACCTCTCCCGTAAAGTAGGGTGGGGTTAAGCTATAAGCTTTAGGTACTCTCTAAGCTGTAGGAAGTTCCTTAGTTACTTCCCGGATTCTATCTGAGCACCTATCATTGAGTTTGGTGCGCTCAAAACGCTTTTAAGCACTGCCCACCCCTAGTAGAGGGGTGTAAAGGCTGACAATATACCAAGGTAAAGACTCGAGAAAGATCACTGGCGGTATTAGAAGACCTAGTAGGAAGAAGCGGAAGTACGAGTTAGGAGGATACCCGACTTTAACTAAGGTAGGTAGTAGAGATGCTAAAGTAGTGGAAAGGGTTAGGGGTGGGAATACCGTTGTTAGACTTAAGGAAGCTGCCTATGCTAACGTCTACGATCCCGACTCTAAGACCTTCAAGAAGGTAAAGATACTACGGGTAGTTGAGAACCCTGCTAATAGGGAGTACGTCAGGTTGGGAATAGTATCTAAGGGATCGGTCATAGAGACCGAGCTCGGGCTAGCTAAGGTAACCTCAAGGCCTTCGAGGGACGGTGTAGTTAACGCCGTACTCATTAAAAGCTCTGGTTAGAGTAGATGAGCAAGGAGCTTAGGTTCTGGCTTAACTACTTCGATCAAACCCTCAGCCGTAGGCAGGGTAGGAAGCTCCCGAAGAGCCTTACTGTTCCAAACCCTAAGCTTGAGGAGATTCTCAGGGTATGTAAGGAGCTAGGTTACGAATGCGAGGCTGAGGAGAAGAAGCACCCAAGTACGTGGTATAGACCTTCGGCTTTAATCGTATTAAGAGCGCCAAGTAGTTCGAAGAAGTACGAGCTCATGAAAGTCTTTGGTAGGAAGCTCGTCGAATCTCGCGGAGTTCTCGCTAGGGCTAGGTAACTGGTATTCACCTCTACTTACATTGAAGCCCTACTTCTTAGGGAGATTAGGGTCGGCTGAGGGGGTGGTGACCCCTTATAGCTGAGTTGATCTTCCGTGAAGTATTTGGGGGCTAGTACAAGTACTATGGTAGAGTAGCTGTTGAGAGGTAGTAGAAGTCTGAAATCCTCCTTACCGGAGCTTGCGTTGAGGTGGTTATGTCTGCACTAACGAGGGGTTTAGGTATTGTAAGGTGTTTAGCTCCTCCACAGCTAGGTACGTAGAAACCCCTAGTAATATCCCTATCAACCCGCTGGACTACTGGTTGTAGGTCCTTAGTCCTATACCCGCACTTAACGCATTTAAACCCCTTACCCCTACCCGCAGACTTAAGCCTAGCTCCACATGAGGGACATCTCGGGTTCTGCTTTAAGTATAGCTCAGCTACGTCTATAACCTCCAGTAACTCCACGTGTAGTACTCCACCTATACCCTCCCAATACTTTACAGCGCCACAAAGCCTAACTACATCGCCACGAACTAGGTTTCTCGCCATCTTAGTTAACCCTGATTCCTTAAATACATACGCAACCAATAGCCCAAAGCCGTCGTGTACCCTTACCTCTACATCCCCGCCTACCGCAAGCTTTACTGAGACTACCTCCCCAGCTACGCAACCAGTTCTAAAAGGCTTCATATCTCTGGAGGCCCTGGGGACGTAATGATCCCCTGTTGCTTGATTAGTCTTAAAGATCATCCAACCCTCAATGTACTCCGAGATACCGATGTAGTTTAAAGCCTCAAACAAGCGATCGGGGTCTAGACCCCTTAAACCTAGGAGAACTGGATCGGGACCTCTAGGCACAGCTATAGCCCTGCCCGCGTCAGCATCAAAGCTGCAGAAGGTACGGTACCTAGGGTTAAAATCAACAGAAGCTAGCCTTCCTAGATCTACAAGAGCTTCTCGAGGGGGTAAAGAGGAGCTACGGTACACTAGGAGCTCGTATGTAAATCTAGTAGCAGGCCAGCCAATAGCTGCAATAGCCCCTACACATCCCCTACTCAGCCCCATTGGTAGGATCAACTTCCCACCACTACCTTCAACTAGCTCTACGATGCGTAGCCTATGTACATAGTCCGTTAAAGCCTCATGATATAAATCCACGAGCTCCCTATCATAGTCGCCGAAGGCTACGGCTAACCCAACGTCGCTGACCCCCCCTGAGAGCTCCTTTAAGTAATCCTCAACTAACCCCGCAACGAAGGGTAGTAGGTCCTCAGGATCCCTCCGAAGCTCGAACTTAATTGCTACAGCACCGTTACCTCGAGTCTTAAATGGTATTGAAGGGTTGAGCCTCACCAAGTACGGGTAGTCTAGGACCCTCTCTATGTAGCCCTCCTTCAGAAGCCCCTTGAATAACCTGTAAAGAACGTGTGTAGTACAACCCCCTCTAGGGGAGTCAGCTCCATCTATACCTATAGATACCTTCAACTCTTCTTTTCGAAGCTCTTACCCTCAACTACGACCATGGTTAGCGTGGACTTAACCTTAGCTAGCTTCCTTATCTTGTTGGTTATTATATCCTTGAGCTCCTCTATACTCCTAGCTCTGACCTTTACCACTATATCGTAAACTCCATATACTACGCTTGCTTCTATAACTCCATCAATCCTGGAGAGCTGCTCCAATACCTCGTCCTCCGATCCTATATCTGTGTTGAGTAGCACTATCGCCGTAGCGGATGGCTCAGGCATTCTACCACCAACTACACTCCTAGAGCACACATTTAAATTTTACCTTCTCTGGACTAGACAAAGCCTCAGGAACTACGAGTGACAAAAGCCGTAGCAACGTTTAAGCTGGAAACCCTACCCAAGACTTTGGATAGCTAAGATGGCGCCCTTCGGCATAAGTACGCAGATATATCTGCTTCTACATTGTCAGTCCGGGGCTCTTTCGTGGGTAAGTACAGAAGGTATGCTAGGAGGAAGACTAAGAGGAGGCTTAAGAAATTGCTCGCCCCAATAGCGGTAGCTGTGGCTTTTCTCTACATAGCTATGACGGTGTGTGTAGTGATCCCTCTTCAGAACGACTTAGTGAGGTATAGCCTAGTCGGCGACAGGGTGGTTAACGTAACCCTACTTAGGGCTACCTACATAGCCCCTCCTGAGGACAGGAGCTACACGGTCCTAGTAACAGTAGGTAGTGAAACGGTGGAGTTCAACGTTCCGAAAGGTAGCGAGTGGAAGACTTTTCACTTAAGGGAGAGTAAGCTCGTTAGAGTTAGCGGAGATTTAGTCAATACCTTCTTCAGAGTTGCTGAGTTCCCCATTAACGTCTCTTACCCAGGCCCGTACATTAACCTAACTAGAGTCGGGAGGTCGGAGGATTACATCTTAGTCCAGCACCCACTTGAGGCTTACTTCGTGCTGTCCACGCAACTATGTAACGCTTCCATAAGGGTTGAGTACAGCGGGGTTAGCCTAGGTAGCATTAAGGTGGAGTACAGCGAGTGGGAGGATGAGCCCGGAGGTGTAGCTGAGATAGCTTGCAGTAGGGGTAGCTGCGTAGGTACGGTGACGAACGGTTGCGTGTTTAACTATAGGGTCAGTGCGGAGCCTACAGCTGCGGGGGTACTGAAGCTTAGGTTCGAGAATGGGAAGCTGTACTTAAGGCTGTTAGATAACCCGTGGATAGTTGCCGCGCTCTACGTAGCAACAATACTTCCGCTATGGATCTACATAAGGAAGCGTGAGAGAGCTCCACCTGCTTAACTGACTACCGTAGAGTAGCTGAACGTATCAACGTTTTCACGGGCTGAGCGGGTGGATGACTAAACCCTCCTTAAGAGGGTTTAAGTAGGCTCAAGCAGAGCTGTATCCCTCCGGCAACCTTCCCCTCGCAACCTCTTCTAGGCATCTCTCAACACATTCCTTAAAGGCTTGGGCTGAGAACCCTTTCTCAGCACAGAGCTCCCTGCAGAACCTAAGTCCATGGGTTCTAAGTCGCTCCTCGTTAAGCATCCTCTCACTCGGAGGAAGCCCGCGTCTTAGTACTCATCTAAGTGCTGAGCTCGAAGGGGGTCCTCGCTACCTCCGACCTCTCCCTTAGGTTTACCTCTACTGCTAGCCCAGACTGAAGAGGTACCTCAGAAACCTCTTCACTAAGTACATTAAAGTACTTCAGAATAGAGGAAGAGAGCACTGCCGAAGTACTCGGGCTCTGCAGGAGGTAGAGCCTGTAGTAGTCGGTTACCTTAGGGTTGCCTAGCCTACCTGGGTTTAGGTATGAGGTTACCACGAGGATTACCTTACCCCTTGTATAGAATAGTATGGAGGTATTCATAGCGGTCTTGGTGTACTTAGATGCCTCCCTTAGCTTCTTCAATATCTCGTTTAAGCTAAGACTACTTATCGACCTGTATACGAACTCCCCGAGGTAGTAGGTATCGGTGGTATCCGCAGCTCTGGGAAACCCGAGGTCCCTAGCTATAGCGTCAGCATCTACGACCCCGTTATGCGCTATCCACATATCGAAGTCTCGCCAGCTGTAGTATAGTGGGTGTGTGTTCCCGATTCTAACAGACCCCTCAGCACGCCTTCTAGAGTGTGCTATCAGCACTTCAAAAGCTATCCCCCTGGTTGACTCCTTAAGCCTACTCAGTGCATAGGTGTCCTCGTAAACCGGTCTAGTACTTCTATAGTAATCTACTACCTCCTCTCCGCTCTCCAGGATACCGATAAAGACGTAGCCCCATCCATCGCTGTGCCCCTCGCAACTACTCGTACCGAGTAAGTTCATTAGGTAAGGGTCACACCTACTAGCCTCGCTGAAGGAGTCTAAAAGCTCGGGAAACCTTTCCCAACTACGTCCAATAGTGGATATAAGCCTACACGTAAGCTGGCACCTAAGTAGGTGATACCTAAGCCCTTATAACCGTTTGACCCTCGATTTTCATCCGCATTAACCCACGGCTGTTTATGGTCGTATCGAGGGCCTTTCACCTCGCTCACGGTTCACGAGCTACCCACGTAGGGCCATGGGCGACAACCGGGTCCAACAGCATGAATACCCATCTACGTCCAACCCGCCTAGGCTTGGGGCTCCGCCCCGGCCTAGGCGGGCTCGAAGAGAGAGGTCGGAGACCTAAAGCCCCGCCCTAAAGGGCGG